>NZ_JAAKZW010000052.1 GCF_011044995.1 Streptomyces mesophilus
GGTCGGGGGTCTGCGGATCAGGGGTCTTCGGGGCGGGGGCCTCCACATCTGACGCCCCGTCAATTATCGTGCCGCCCCATGGGCACCCAAGGCGCGACCGTCGCGGAACTCGTCCAGGCCCGCTGGGCCGACCACCGCCCCGGGCTCTGGTTCGAGGACGAGGTGTACAGCCACCATCAGGTCACCGCGGCCGCAGCCGCCCGGGCCGCGCTGCTCGCGGACCTGCTGCCGCGGGGCGCCGAAGCGCACGTGGCCGTCCTGCTCGACAACACCCCTGAGTTCCCGCGGTGGTTGAGTGCCGCCGCGCTCGCCGGGGCCGCCGTCGCCGGGATCAATCCGACGCGGCGCGGCGCCGAGCTGGCCCGCGACATCCTGCACACTGAGGCCCGGATCCTGATCACCGAGCGCGCCCACCTTCCGCTGCTCGACGGCCTGGAACTGCCGGGCGTACGCGTGCTCGTCACCGACACGGACGCGTACGCCGAGCTCCTGAAGCCGTACGAGGGTGCCAAGCCGGGCGAGCACACCGTCGGCGAGGGCGGACCCAGGTCGCGGATCCTGCTCTACTTCACCTCCGGCTCGACCGGTGCGCCCAAGGCCGCGATCTGTACGCAGGGGCGGCTCGCGGCGGCCGGGCAGTCACTGGTGCGGTTCCACGGGGTGCGGCTGGACGACGTGCACTACATCTGTATGCCGATGTTCCACGGGAACGCCGTGATCGCCGACTGGGCCCCGGCGCTCGCGGCCGGCGCGGGGGTGGCGCTGCGACGTCGCTTCTCCGCGTCGGCCTTCCTCTCCGACGTACGGAAATACCGCGCGACGTACTTCACGTACGTCGGCCGGGCCGTGCAGTACCTCCTGGCGACCGAGCCCGGCGACGACGACCGGGACAACCCGCTGCGGGTCGGGTTCGGGACCGAGGCGGGTGCGGTGGACGCGCGGCGGTTCGCCGAGCGGTTCGGCGTGAAACTCGTCGAGGGGTACGGGTCCTCCGAGGGCGGCGCCTCCATCCAGCGCACCGCCGACACCCCGCCCGGCGCGATCGGCCGGGCCACGCCCGGTGACGACCTGGCCGTGGTCGACCCCGCTTCGCGCGCCGAGTGCCCGCCCGCGCGCTTCGGGCCCGGCGGGCGACTGCTCAACGGGGACGAGGCGATCGGCGAGCTGGTCAACCGCGGCCGCAACCCCTTCGAGGGCTACTGGCGCAACCCCGAGGCGGATGCGGCGCGGGTGCGGGACGGCTGGTACTGGACCGGTGACCTCTTCTACCGGGACGCGGCGGGGTTCCTGTATTTCGCCGGCCGTACGGACGACCGGCTGCGCGTCGACAGCGAGAATCTGGCCGCCGCGATGATCGAGAACATCCTGGCCCGGTGGCCGGCCGCCTCCGCCGTGGCGGTCTACGCGGTGCCCGACCCGGTGGCGGGCGACCAGGTGATGGCGACGCTCGCGCTGTCCGCGGGGGCGGCCTCCTTCTCGCCCTCGGACTTCGCCCGCTTCCTCGCCGGGCAGTCCGACCTCGGCCCCAAGATGATCCCCACGTATCTGCGCATCGTCGACCGGATGCCGGTCACGGCCACGAACAAGGTCCACCGGGTGGCGCTGCGGCGCACCGGTTTCCGGTGCGCGGATCCGGTGTGGTGGCGCGCCGGGGCCTCCTCGGCGTACCGGCGCTTCTCGCCGGAGGATCTGGCGGGGCTGCTCGGGCGGTACCGGGAGCAGGGGCGGGAGGATCTGCTCGGGCGGTGACCTCGGCCCGATGATCCCGGCCCGGAAAATGGTCAGGACCACGCCTCCACACCGGGTACTATTTACGAGTCAAGCGCCGCTAGCTCAGTTGGTTAGAGCAGCTGACTCTTAATCAGCGGGTCCGGGGTTCGAGTCCCTGGCGGCGCACGCGAGACGAAGGCCCCTCACTCCGGTGGGGGGCCTTCGTCGTGCCCGGGAGTTACGCGACCGCACGGCCCCAACGCGCGTGCCCATGCGCCCCGTTCATCTGGCCCTCCGCGGGTGGCCACTCGCTTGGCGCTGACATGTCACGTACTCCCCGCAGGGTTTTCCCGGTTCGGTACGCCACGCGCCCGAGGAGGAACCCGTGCCCAGATCCCACGCCCCGACCCGACGCCAGATATTCGGGTACGGAGGGGCCGGAGCGGCCGCCCTCATGCTCGGTACCGGCCTGTGGAGCTCCGGCGCGGCCCACGCCGCACCCGCACTGACCGGGGACCCCTTCTCGCTCGGCGTCGCCTCGGGCGACCCGATGCCCGACGGGGTCGTGCTGTGGACGCGTCTCGCGCCCGACCCGTTCGCCGCCGACGGTCTCGGCGGCATGCCGGACAAACCGGTGCGCGTGCACTACGAGGTCGCCACCGACGAGCGGTTCCGCAAGGTGGTGCGCCGCGACAGCGTGGTCGCCACACCCGAACTCGCGCACTCCGTCCACCCCGAGGTGCACGGCCTCGCCCCCGATCGCGTGTACTTCTACCGCTTCCGCACCGGCACCGCGATCTCCCCGGTCGGTCGCACCCGCACCACTCCGCGCGCCTTCTCGATGCCGCGTGACCTGAAGTTCGCCTTCGCCTCCTGCCAGGCCTGGCAGGACGGCTACTTCACCGCGTACGACCACATGGCCGAGGAGGACCTCGACCTGGTGGTGCATCTCGGCGACTACCTCTACGAGTACGGGGTGCGGACCAACAAGCGCGGCGTCATCACCGACCCCAAGTTCCACACCGAGACCCTGGACCTGGCCCGCTACCGCCTCCAGTACGGCCTCTACAAGTCCGAGGCCCCGCTGCAGAAGGCGCACGCCCGCTTCCCGTGGATCATGACGTTCGACGACCACGAGGTGGACAACGACTGGGCCGGCTCCGTCTCCCAGGACGCGGGCGCGGATCCGGAGGTGTTCCTGAAGCGCCGCGCGGACGCCTTCCAGGCGCTCTACGAGCACGCGCCGCTGCGTCACACCCAGCTGCCCAAGGGCCCCGACGTGCGCATCCACCGCAGGCTCGGCTACGGCCGGCTCGCGGACTTCACCATGCTGGACACCCGTCAGTACCGCGACGACCAGCTCTGCGGCGGTGGCACCAGCGCCGACTGCGAGGGCCGCTTCGACGAAGGGCGCACGCTCCTCGGTGCCGAGCAGCGCGACTGGGTCCTCAAGGGCTTCTCGCGTTCGCCCGCACGCTGGCAGGTGCTCGGCAACCAGACCCCCATGGGCCAGACCGACCTGGACGAGGGGGAGGCCACCAACGTGTTCATGGACCCCTGGGACGGTTACGTGGCCGAGCGCAACCGCCTCCTCGCGGAGGCCCGAAACCGTGACGTGCGCAACCTCGTCGTCATCACCGGCGACCGCCACCAGAACTATGCGGTCGACCTCAAGAGCGACTTCACCGACCCTCGATCGGCCACGCTGGCGGCCGAGTTCGTCGGCACGTCGATCACGAGCGGCGGCGACGGCGCCGACATGACCGCGGAGGGCCAGCGGTTCCTCGCGGCCAACCCGCACATGAAGTTCTTCAACGCGCAACGCGGCTACGTCCGCATCCACGTCGACCGCAACCGCCTCACCAGCGACTTCCGCGTCCTCCCCTACGTCACCCGCCCTGGCGCACCGGTGACCACCAGAGCCACGGCGGTGGTGGAGGACCGGGTGCCGGGGGTGCAGATCTGACCTGGGCGCCCGCGCGCGTCCGGGAGCAGCCGCGGAAGCGGTCGCTCCGAACGCCGCATTCTGCCTGACTCGTCCCGCCACCTTCCTCGGACCGGAGTCCCCATGCCTGCAGCCCGGCTGCCCGCGGCCACTTGGCTTCTGACCGCCACGGCAGCCGTAATCGCGCTGGCCGGCTGCTCGGTGTCGGTCGAGGCCGGATCCGCTGCTCCGGAATTGTCGGCGCAGAAGCTTGCCGCCCTTGTCGCCGACAAGCTCGCCGCCACAACGGGACAGCCCAAGCCGGCTGTCGCCTGCCCCGAAGACCTGGCCGGCAAGGTCGGCACCACGACCCGGTGCCAGCTCACCGCGAGCGACGGCAGCAGCCTCGGGGTCGCGGTGAGAGTGACCTCGGTCGACGGAGACCAGATCAAGTTCGACATCAAGGCCGACGAAACAGCCTCACCGGCCTCGAACTGACGCCGACTGCCGAGGAGTTCCGGTTCGATACCGCCGAGCCGTGACGCGGCCAGCTGTGCGTCGGCGCGTCGTGGAGTGGCCGGTCGGTCAGCAGTCCGGGTCCGGGGCGTCCATCGACAGGGGGCTTCCCTCCGGGAGGAGATACGTCACGTAGAGGACGACCGGTGTCGTGCCCAGGTTGCGGCCGATGTGGACGTCCTTGCTGCCGCCCGGCTCCACGAAGGAGCCGCCCGCGGGGGTGGTCTCGACCGAGCAGTCGCCGAGGGTGCGGGTGAGGGTGCCCGCCTGGACCACGGCGAGCACCTGGCCGGGGTGGTAGTGCCAGCCGGTGGAGCCGCCGGGGGCGATCGTGATCGTGCGGAACGTGACGTCGGTGCGCCCCTTGGCCTTGATGCGCAGGGTGTCCTGCGAGGTGCCCTTGGCCAGGATCGTGCCGGTGACCCCGCTGCCGGGTGTCGCCCCCGCCGCGGACGGCAGCAGAGCGAGCCCGGTCACGGTGGCGACGGCCGCGGCGGCCCGGTACAGGCGGGTGCGGCGGCCGGACTTGCGTGCGCAGCGCTGAGCGGTGTCGGACATGGTGTGGGTCCCTCCCCTGTGGATCAGTACGGCCCAACCGTACTGATCCACAAAGGAGTTGCGCTCACCCGGCCATCGAGAACACCCTCGCCGCCGACGTCCCCAGCCCGGTCAGGGGCGGCAGCGGTCCGTGGCTGAGGTCCTGCGGGCGGTAACGCCGTACGCCCTCATGCCAGTTGAGGATGCCGGTCATCCAGTTCTCCAGCTCCTTCACGTACCCGTCGAGCACCCCGCGGGCCGCCGAATCCAGCGCGAAGTCCTCGTACAGGACGGGGAGTTCGCAGGCGGCGATGTGCTGGAACTGCGCGAGCCGCGAATGCAGCAGATCCGCCACGATCGCACCCGCCTGGTCGCGCGTGCAGCCGAAGAAGGTCTGCACGACCAGCACGGCGTTGTGCAGCTCCCCCTCGTACTCGATCTCCTTCCGGTACGAGAACAGATCGTTGAGCAGCCCCGCCGTATCGGCCGCCGAGCTCTCCAGGGCGCGCAGCGTGCCGCTCGCGTACACCTCGGGCGGCACCGACTTGCCGTGGCCGATACGGCACAGGCTCATGGTGAAGTCAGCGCCGAAGGTCTGCCGCCGCATCTCGACGTAGTCGACCGGGTCGGGGATCCGGTGCTGCGCCTGGTTGGCGAGCTCCCAGAGCCAGCTGTCGAGCATCTCCGTGATCGCCCGCCGGAAGTCCGTACGGGCGGCCGGCGTCATCGGACCCGCGCTGCGCCGCCACAGATCGTCGAGCCCGCGCTCGAGAGCCGTCGCCGGCGGTGGCGAGGCACCCAGGTCGACCGGCACGAACAGCCGCAGCCGCTCGACGCAGGCCCGTGCGCTCACCAGATCGCGCGTGCGTCCGTAGATCACCGGGAACAGGTCGTCCCCGTACGTCCCCCAGGCCAGCCACTGCGTCGTGAGGTCCAACTGCTCGACGGGCGCGTCCGGATGGATCCCGGCCGCGCACAGCGCCAGGTCGTACCCGGCGAGCTTGCGCTCGTCCCAGACGTCCGAACCGGGCACGCCCGGCTGCGGCTCCAGGATCCCCATCTCCCGTGCCCACGTGATGACATGCGCGCGGGAGGCGTCGAGATGCGGGCTCAGCGTGAGCGGGAAGGGGATGCGGATCTCGGGCACCCTCCAGGTGCCGACCGGCTGATAAGGCACGTGGGTGTGGCTGCGCACACGGGAAGCGCCGGTCGCCGCGAGGAGGTCCTTGAGGGACAGGGCGCCCATGCCGAGCGGCGCCGAACTCCCGCTCACCGCACCCTCGTTCATATAGCGGCTGGAGCGCATGTGCCACTCATGGCCGCCCGACTGCCAGTCCTGCAGCCCCTTCACATACGCGGCCACCGCAGCGCACTCGTCGGGCCGCAGCCCCTTCTCCAGGAACAGCGGCGCCAGCTCGGTCAGGGCGGTGTTCTCGAACTGCTGCATCCGCGAGGTGATCAGCTCGTTGACCGCGTCCGCCGCCTCCTGCGTCGTACAGCCGAGGAAGGTCTCCAGGACGAGGACGCCGTTGCTGAGCTCGCCCTCCTCCTCGATCTCCCGCTGGTACGAGAAGAGGTCGTTGCGCAGGTGCACCGCGTCCGAGAACGTGTCCATGAGGACGCGCAGGGGACGGGAGGCCGCCACCGACGCCGGCACCTCGGCCGTCACGTACTCCACGAGCTGGGCCGACCAAGGCGCGCCGCCGACCTTGCGGCGCATCTCGATGTACTCGACCGGATTGGCGATCCGGCCCTCGTTGATGTTGTAGAGCTCCCAGAGCGACTCGTTGAGGAGGTTGCGGGTGCTCGTAGCGAGACGTTCCCGCCAGTCGGCGGACATGTGCGGGACGGTCCGCTTCCACAGATCCGCGAGCCCCGCCTCCACCGGGTTCTCCGGCTCGGGCATCCCGGCGGACAGGTCCAGCGGCATGAAGGCCGGGAGCCGGTCCAGGTACGCCTTGCCGCCGTGCCGGTCGAGGGTCTTCTTGAACAGCTTCAGGAAGTGGTCGTCGAAGAAGAAGACCCACACGTACCACTCGGTGACCAGCGTCAACTGCTCGGCCGTGCAGTCGGGATGGGTGTACGCGCACAGCAGCGCGTAGTCGTGCGCGGCGAGGTCGTCCGCGCCCCACACCCCCGAACCCTCCAGCATCCCCATGCCGCGCGCCCAGGCCGTGGACTCCTCCCGGGCCCGCGCGGTGTGCGGGCTGAGCCGCGCGGGGTAGGGGAGATAGCAGGCCGGCAGCGCGAAGGGCTGCGTGCTCAACGCCACCGTCCGATCTCGACGTTCTCCAGGACGCCGAGCGCGTCCGGCACGAGCACGGCCGCCGAGTAGTACGCGGTGACCAGGTAGGACATGATCGCCTGCTCGTTGATGCCCATGAAGCGCACGGAGAGGCTCGGCTCGATCTCGTCGGGGATGCCGGCCTGCCGCAGCCCGATGACGCCCGCCTCGTCCTCGCCCGTACGCATGCACAGGATCGAGGTCGTACGGTCCTCGCTGATCGGGATCTTGTTGCACGGCAGAATCGGTACGCCACGCCAGCCGGGCACCTGGTGGCCGTCGAACATCACCGGCTCCGGGTAGAGCCCTCGCTTGTTGCACTCGCGGCCGAACGCGGCGATCGCGCGCGGGTGGGCGAGGAACAGCTTCGAACCCCGGCGGCGGCTCAGGAGCTCGTCCATGTCGTCGGGGCTGGGCACACCGTCGTGCGGCTGGAGGCGCTGCTCGTACTCGCAGTTGGCGAGCAGACCGAACTCGCGGTTGTTGACCAGCTCGTGCTCCTGGCGCTCCTTCAGCGCCTCGACCGTGAGCCGCAGCTGCTGCTCGGTCTGGTTCATCGGCTGGTTGTAGAGGTCCGCGACGCGGGTGTGGATGCGCAACACGGTCTGCGCGACGCTCAGTTCGTACTCGCGCGGCGAGGCGTCGTAGTCGACGAAGGTGCTGGGGATCTCCGCCTCGCCGACGTGGCCGGCCGAGAGGTCGATCTCCTTCTCGCCGTACTTGTTGGTGCGCTGGCTGGGCATCTCCCGCAGCGTGTCCAGATGCTTGCGCAGCGCGGGGGTCCGTTCGACGACCTGCTGGAAGGAGCCGAGCGGCAGCGCGAGCACGGTGCAGGTGGTCACCGCGCGCACCGAGAACTCCCACATCGCGTTCGCGTCGACGAGACCGTCCTCGCCGAAGTACGCGCCGTTGCCCACCACCCCGAGTTCGGCGTCCTCGCCGTAGGGGCCCGAGCCGACCTTCTCGGCGCGGCCGTGGGCGAGCAGGAACACCGTGTCGAGAGGGCTGCCGAAGTGCGCGAGCACCTCACCCGGCGCGAACTCCCGCTGCTCGCAACGGCGGGCCAGCTCGGTGAGCACGTCGATGTCCTCGAACTCCCGCAGCGGCGGCAGTTCACCCAGCTCGGCGGGGATCACCTCGACGCGCTCGCCGGTCTTCACAAAGGTGACGCGTCCATCGCCGACGGAGTAGCTCAGGCGCCGGTTCACCCGGTAGGCACCGCCCTGCACCTGCACCCACGGCAGCGCCCGCAGGAGCCAGCGCGAGCTGATCTCCTGCATCTGCGGGGTGGACTTGGTCGTCGTGGCCAGATTCCGCGCCGCCGCCGTACCCAGGCTCTGCTGCGGCCGGGCCTCGGCTGTGCGGATCTCTTCGCCTACGGACATGTGTGTGCCTCCAGTCGGTACTGCTGTGCGTCACTGACGCGGTGATCACCTTGTAGCACGGACTGTGATCACCCGATTACGCATACGGAGGCCGAGGGGTCTCCCCGTACGAATGAGGAGGTGACAGGGCGCCGGGAGGGGGAGGCGCCGGGGCGCATTTTCGGCTGCCGCGCGCCCCTCACTGAACCGAACAGGCCTTTACCCAGGACCTCGACTGGGTGATTCTTAGCCCGCGTTGAGCGCGACGCTCGAACAAGGGAAGGCCGGGGGAGTCGTGGCACTGAAAGTGGACCTGCTGGGTCCGGTGGGGGCCGGCAGCGGGTCGGAACCCGTCGAGATCGGCGGCGTACGGCTGCGGATGCTCCTGGCCCGCCTCGCCCTCGAAGGCGGGCGGCCCGTCAGTGCGGACGGTCTGGTCGACGGACTGTGGGGCGAACAGTCGCCCGCCGATGCCGCCAACGCCCTGCAGGCACTGGTCTCCCGCCTCCGCAAGTCGCTGCGCGGCCACGCGGCCGTCGAGTCGGTCGGGGGCGGCTACCGCCTCGACGTGAGGGAAGCGGACGTGGACGCACACCGCTTTGAGCAGCTCGCGGGGGCGGGGCGGCGCGCTCTCGCCGCGGGCCGCAGCGCCGAGGCGGCGCACAAGCTGGGTACCGCGCTCGCCCTGTGGCGCGGACCGGCGCTCGCCGACGTGCTCGACGCGCCCTTCGCCGCACCCGTCGCCACCCGCCTCGACGATCTGCGGGCCGCCGCCGTCGAGGACCGCTTCGACGCGGAGATACGGGAAGGGCGCTCCGCGGACGTGCTCGCCGACCTCGAAGCCGCCGGCGCACAGCACCCGTTGAGCGAACGGATCGCCGGGCTGCGGATGCGCGCGCTCGCCGCCGTGGGTCGGCAGTCGGACGCGCTCGCTGCGTACGAGGAGCTCAGGACCCGGCTCGGCGACGAACTCGGCGTGGATCCCTCCGCGGACGTGAAGGACGTTCATCTCGCGCTTCTGCGCGGGGAGTTGGAACGCCACCCGGTCAAAGCGGCCGCCGTGAGCCCGCTGCCCGCCCGTCTCACCACCTTCGTCGGCCGCGACGGCGAACTCGCCCGACTCGGCGCCCTGATGACCGCATCCCGTCTGGTCACCCTCGTCGGCCCCGGCGGCGCGGGCAAGACCCGGCTCTCGCTCGAGGCCGCCACCCGCGACCCCGCCCACGACCGCGGCCGGCTCCACTACGTACCGCTGGCCGGCGTCAGCGACCCCGGACAGCTCGCGGACGCCGTGCTCGGCGCGATCGGGGCCACGGACGCCGGTCTGTACGAGGGCGGCGGCCCCGGACGGACAAGCCCGGTCGACCGGCTCGCCGGGCTGCTCGGTAGCGGCGACACCCTGCTCATGCTCGACAACTGCGAGCACCTGGTGGAGGCGGCCGCCGAGTTCGCCGACCAACTCCTCGGGCGCCTGCCGGAGTTGCGCATCCTCGCCACCAGCCGCGAACCGCTCGCCATCACCGGCGAAGCGCTCTTCCACCTCGGCCCGCTCGATCTGCCGCACGGCGAGCCCGAGCCGGAGGAAGCGCTTCGGACCGCGGCCGTACGGCTCTTCGTCGACCGGGCGGTGGGCGTACGGCAGGACTTCGTGCTCGACGACTCCACCCTCGACGCCGTCCTGCGCATCTGCCGCGGGCTCGACGGGATGCCGCTCGCGCTCGAACTCGCCGCGGTCAAACTCCGTTCCATGAACGTCGAGCAGATCGCCCGCCGCCTCGACGACCGCTTCCGGCTCCTGTCGTCCGGCAGCCGCACCGCCCTGCCCCGGCAGCGCACCCTGCTCGCCCTGGTCGAGTGGAGCTGGGACCTGCTCGACGAGGGCGAACGCACCCTTGCCCGGCGCCTGTCCGCGTTCCCCGGCGGCGCCACCCTCGACGCGCTCGAAGTCGTCTGCGCCGATGACCAGTTGCCCGCCGACGACATCCTTTATGTCGTCGGCGCCCTGATCGAGAAGTCCCTCGTGGAAGAGAACGACGAGGGCCGCTACCGGATGCTGGAGACCGTCCGCGCCTACGCGGGCCGCAGGCTCGCCGAGTCCGCCGAGGAGAGCGCGGCGGTCCGCGCCCGCCTCACCTCGTACTACCTGCGACTGGCCGAGGAACACGAGCCGTTGCTGCGCACCCGGGACCAGCTGCGCGCCATCGCGGTCTTCGACGCCGAACACGACAACCTCGGCTACGCCCTGAAACTCCTCACCGACTCCGGCGACCACGAAGCTGCCGGACGCTTCGGCTCGGCGATGTTCTGGTACTGGGGCATCCGCGGCATGAGCAGCCGCCTGCCCGGAACACCGGACACCCCCGGAGCCAGCGCCATCGCCCGCGAGTTCCACCCCGCGGCCCAGCTCCTGCAGATGGCCCGGGCCGTGTTCACCGAGGACCCGTCGCGGTCCGCGGGGCTCGACGAGCTGATGCGGTCACCCGATCCCTGGATACGGGCCGGAGCCCACCTCGCCCACGACTTCGCGCTCACCGAACAGGGCGACCTGGAGAGCGGCAAGGAGTCACGGGCCGAGGCACTGCGCGGCTTCGAGCAGGTCGGCGACCGCTGGGGCATCGTGCTCGCGCTGCTGCCCGTCGGCACGGCGCACTCCCTGCGCGCGCAGTACCCGCAGGCCATCGCCACCTGGGAGCGCGCGGTCGCGCTGTCCTCCGAACTCGGCACCGAGGACTATCTCTATCTGAGCAAGGCCCGGCTCGCCCGCGAGCGGCGCCGCAGCGGCGATATCGAGGGCGCCTTCCGCGATCTGCACGCCGCCCACCGCCAGGCCCGCGAACGCGGACAGCTGCGCCTGGAGGCCAACATCCTGGTGGGCCTTGCCAACGCCCACCGCAGGGCCGGAGACCTCGCGCAGTCCGACGCGACCCTCGACCGCCTCGATGCGCTCGGCAACCGCCGCCCCCAACTGCGCGAACTGGCACGGGACCTGATCGTCTCCACCCGTATCGAGAACCGCCTCGCCGCCGGTGACGCCCGCGCCGCCCGGGCCCTGCTCCCCGAAGCGGCCGGCGCACTCTTCGGCCAAGGTGCCGGCGCCGCACTCGCCTGGGTGGCCGAACTCCTCGGCGGACTGCTGCCGTTGGAGGGCGCGCCCGCCGACGGCGCGATGGCACTCGGCATGAGCCAGGTGATGCGCGGGGCTTTCGACTGGGGCGAGCCCGAGTGGTGCGAGCTGGTCGACCGCCTCAAGGGGGTCATCGGCGAGAGCGGCTTCCAGGAGGCTTACGACAAGGGGGCCGCGTATTCGCGCCAGGACGCGCTGCGGTGGCTGGAGGAACGGGCACTGGGCACCTGAACAGCCGGGCGGGGCCCGCTCTTGCGGTAGGCGCGCATGGCCAGCGGGAAGAAGACCGCGACCACGGCGGCCATCCAGATGAGGCTGCCGTACAGGCCGTGGGCGACGGGGCCGCCGTTGAGGAGGCCGCGGACCGCTTCGGCCACCAGGGAGACGGGGTTGACGTCCGACCAGGCCTGCAGCCAGCCGGCCATCTCCGTCTCCTTCATGAAGACGTTGCTCGCGAAGGTGAGCGGCAGGATCAGGATGGTCATCAGGCCTTGTACGGAGGTCGGGTTCTTGATCAGCATGCCGAGGTAGACCGACATCCAGGAGAAGGCGAGTGCGAACCCGATGAGCAGGGCACTCGCGCCGAGCCAGGCGACCGGGTTGGTGCCGAAGCGGTAGCCCATGACCAGGGCGAGGACGACCAGGGTGACCAGGCAGGCGACGTACCGCACGATGTCGGCGAGTACCGCGCCGATCAACGGGGCCGAGCGGGCGATCGGCATGGAGCGGAACCGGTCGAAGATTCCGGTGCTCGCATCGGCGGCGAGCGAGGCACCGATGCCGACGCTGGCCTGGAAGACGGCCATCACCATGACTCCTGGTACGACCAGTTCGATGTAGGCGTCGGTGTTCCCACCCCCCATCGCCTCACCGAAGAGGTAGACGAACATCAACAGGCTGATGATCGGCGTGAGGATCACATCGACCAGCTGGATAGGCGACTTCATGAACTTCATGAACCCGCGGCCCGCGAGGGCGAGGCTGTGCGAGACGGTCTGCGCGAAGGTGATCCGGCCGGTGAGCTCGACGGTGGGGGCGGCGACGGGGGCGGCGATGGTCTGGGCGCTCATGACGGGGTCCTCTCGGGAAATGCCGTACAGGTAACGGGAGTTCGGGAATCAGGCCGCGGCGGGCTCGGTGTCCTTGACGGTCGGGGTGTGGCCGGTCAGGGCGAGGAAGACCTCGTCCAGGCTCGGCAGCCGAAGGCCCAGTTCATCGGCGGTGATGCCGGCGCCGTCGAGCCGGCGGGCGACCGCGGCGACGAGCAGCGGGTCGTCGACCGGGACGGTGAGCACACCCGAGTCCTCGGCGGGGGAGTGCCCGGACAGTTCGGCGAGCATCTGCGAGACCAGCGGTACGTCGGTTGCCACGGTCGGCCTGACCTGGAGGACCTGTCCGCCGACCCGGCGCTTGAGCTCACCCGGCCGGCCCTCGGCGACCTTGCGGCCCTTGTCGAAGACGGTGATCGAGTCGGCCAGCTGGTCGGCCTCCTCCAGGTACTGCGTGGTGAGCAGCACCGTCGAGCCGTCGGCGACCAAGTTCCGTACGACCTCCCAGACTTCTTGCCGTGCGTGCGGGTCGAGACCGGTGGTCGGCTCGTCCAGGAAGAGCACCCGGGGCCGGCCGACCAGACTCGCGGCCAGGTCGAGCCGCCGGCGCATACCGCCGGAGAAGGTGGCGATCGGCTTGCGGGCCGCGTCCGTCAGGGAGAACTGCTCGAGCAGCTGGACCGCGCGGCCCTTCGCGTCCCGGCGGGACAGACCGAGCAGCCGGCCGATCAGGACGAGGTTCTCGGTGCCGGTCAGGGTCTCGTCCACCGAGGCGAACTGCCCGGTGAGGCCGATCAACTGCCGTACCTTCACGGCGTCCTTGACGATGTCGTGGCCGCCGATGGTTGCGTGCCCGGCATCGGGGCGCATCAGCGTGGCGAGGATGCGCACGGTGGTGGTCTTGCCGGCGCCGTTGGGACCGAGCACCCCGACGACCTTGCCGGCCGGAACCTCCAGGTCCACCCCGTCCAGGGCGGTGAAGTCCCCGTACTTCTTGACCAGACCCTCGGCCCGGATCGCGTACGACATGGTGGTCAACTCCTCGGTGATGGCTTGCCGTTCTCGATGGGCAAGACACTGCCGGGGAGCCCTGACAGCGGGCGGACAGGACGCTGACAGGGCTGACACGTGACCTGACAGGGCGGTGCGCGGCTGTCAGTGCAGGCCGGACGGTCGGCCCGGGGCGATGTCAGTGGGCGCCGATAGCCTGGAAAGGGGCTCGGCCCCCGGGCGGGAGGGGACTGCCCAGTCGAAGGGCGGCCGTCAGGGCGTGACCTTCACCGTCCACGATCCCGAAGGCGAGCGCCCCACCACCTGGATGCGGGTCCGCTCGCCGGGGACCTTGTAGGTCTCGCCGACCTGCACCGGGGCGTCCGCGAGCGGCGGGTACACCGAGGCGTCCCAGCACGCCTCCGACTCCGGGTGTGCGTCGAGCACTTGGATCGGTCCGCCGCCGGACTCGGTCTCATTGCGTACGCGGTAGACCAGGACGCCCTCGGTGCAGGTCTGGTGGTCGTTACCGGCCGAGCCGCGCGCCTCGATCGCGAGCACGCTGCCCCGCCCGGTGCGCACCACCGCCAAGCGCTTGCCGCCCGCCTGGCCGCGCACCGCGGGCGCGGCCAGCGGGTCCAGGGTGAACGGGGCGGACGCGGTGCCCTGCACACAGGTCACCTGATGGGGTTCGAGCCAGCCCAGCTTCCACTTGTGCCAGCCGAACAGATCGGGCGAGAGCCCGAACTGGCTGCCCATGACGTCCCAGTCGCCGACATGCGTGTCCCAGTCGCCCTTGCCGTCGCGCGGGCGGTGGTAGAGGTCCGGCAGGTCGAAGACATGGCCGGTCTCATGCGCGAGCACATTGCGGTCCGGCGGATGCTGCTCGAAGACCGTGACGATACGGCGGACATCGGTGCCGTCGGCCCGCAGCGGCTCGTCGAAGTTGACGACCTTCGTGGCGTCCGAGTCCACACCGGGGGCATCGGGATCGGCCACGAAGTAGACGATGTCGTACGCGCCGAAGTCCACCACCGGATCGGCCACCGACAGCGCGTCCTTGAGATACATGCTGCGCTTGTCCGCGTCCCAGTCCCGCGCTATTCCGTACGCGGTGGAGGCCTGCGGCATCTCGATCCACTCGGTGCGCGGATGGGGGCGCAGCTGGAACCGGCCGTATGACGCGCGCTCGAAGAACCGGCTGGTCGAGGGGAAGTAGTCGGCCGTCAGCTCTTTGGGTGTGGCCAGCGGGCCGGCGTCCGGGAAGGACAGGAAGACCATCACCGCGTCGAGCTTCTGGACGGGGCGCGGATAGGAGGCGTTCCAGGTGTCCAGGCCCTCCGAGTGATGTGCGGCCGTGCGCTCCAGGGCGCAGGGGCCCGCGACCGGCTCGGCCACGGCGGGACCCGCGACCAAGGACATGGAGGCGAACGCCGCGAGAGAGGTGAAAGCCGCTGCGGCACTGCGCGCCCGGTCCCCCTCACGAGGCAGACCCCACGGGGGGAGCTGACGCGGCACGTAGACCTCCGGATGCGGACGGCGGAACACCTCCCTCAGCCTGTGGTGGTTTGTTGAAGTTCGCCCTGTTTGGGTGACCCGGTCGAGTGAGTAAGGGACATGCCCGGCGCTCACGGAAAGTCACAAGCGGAAGCTGGTTGATCGGGGATGTGAAGGTCCTCGAAACGATCCGGGCCAGGACTGTGCAGAAACGATCTGGCAGTAACGGCCGCATGAGACAAGGGAGTCCGGAAGTAACCCCTGAGGGGGGTCGCGGCCGCGACGGAAGTGGAATGGCGCTCCGGCCAGCCTCTATGATCGGCACACTTTCCGGCCGACCCGACCAGATCAGACCTGAACACGACAAGTGCCTGCGGGAGCGAGCGGTGAGCGGAACGTCCGAAGGGCCGGCGCCCACGGCGGGCTCGACCCCCGATGACGCCCGGTCTGCGATCACGGAGCGTCACACCACCTCGGTGCTCGCGGCGGGCGGCACAGGTGTGCCGGTGGAGCGCGGCGCCGGTGACCCCCTCGTCGGCCGCAGTGCGGCCGAGCTGAGGGACTACCGGGCGGCGTTCCACGCCGCCCACTTCGCCATGGCCGTCGTCGACCACGACGGCTTCGTCACCTCCGCCAACGAGGCGCTCGGCACGCTGCTCGGCGCCCCGGCCGCCGACCTGGCCGGACAGGTCGCCGCCGACCTGGTCGACCTGGCCTCCGACGCCCGCACCTGGCACGCGTACCGCGAAGTGCTGCGCGGCCGGCAGGCCAGACTGCGCTGCACCCGCCGCCTCAAGCACCCCGACGGCCATGCGCTGTGGGCCCAGATCACCGTCGCCCCCGTGCCCGGCACGGCCACGGTGCTGCTCGCGCTCGCCGACGTCAGCGCCCGCCGCGAGCTCCAGGCCCAGCTGCGCCACCTGCAGATGTACGACGCGGTGACCCGGCTGCCCAACCGCACCCTGTTCTTCGAGCGGCTCTCCGGCGCGCTGGAATCCGCCTCGTACGACGACGGCGGCACCGGCCGGATCGGCCTGTGCTACCTGGACGTCGACGGCTTCAAGGCCGTCAACGACACCCTCGGCCACCGCATCGGCGACCGGCTCCTCGCGGCGGTCGCGGGACGGCTCACCCAGTGCGCCGACCAGGTCGCGTACGACCGCTGGAAGCACGGGCACGCGGTGCCGCTCGTGGCGCGGCTCGGCGGTGACGAGTTCGCGCTCCTGGTCGAGGACTCGACGGGTACGGAGCAGCTCGCGGACCTTGCGGAATCGGTTCTGAAATCGCTCCAGGAACCCTTCGACCTCGGCGGTCAGCGGCTGTCCGTCTCCGCGTCGATCGGCGTCGTCGAACGCCGGGCGGCCGGCACCACCGCCACGCATCTGATGCAGGCCGCGGACACGACGCTGTACTGGGCGAAGGCCGACGGCAAGGCTCGCTGGACGCTCTTCGACCCCGAGCGCAACGCACACCGTATGACCCGCCAGGCGCTGTCATCGACGCTGCGTCCGGCCGTCGAGCGGGGCGAATTCGCCCTGGAGTACCAGCCGTTGGTGGGGCTCGACGACGGCGGGGTCCGTGGTGTCGAGGCCCTGGTGCGCTGGAACCATCCGCAGTTCGGCACCTTGACGCCGAATCGGTTCATCACACTCGCCGAGGAGGACGGCTCGATCGTCCAGCTCGGCCGCTGGGTGCTGCGGACGGCCTGCGCCCAGGCGCGGCGCTGGCAGCTCGAGCATCCGTCCGTCCCGCCCGTGTTCGTCTCGGTCAATGTGGCGGTACGGCAGGTCTGGGACTCCGACCTCGTGGCGGACGTCGCCACGATCCTCGCCGAGACGGGTCTCGCCCCCGAACTGCTGCAGCTGGAGCTCACGGAGTCGGCGGTCATGGGCTCGGCGGGCCGCCCGCTGCAGGCCTTGCAGTCGCTGTCCGACATGGGCGTACGGATCGCGATCGACGACTTCGGCACGGGCTACTCGAACCTGGCGTACCTCAGCCGGCTGCCGGTCTCCGTCTTGAAGCTGGACGGGTCCTTCGTCCGCGGATTCCAGTACGAGGACGGCGACAGCCACGCGAATCCGGCCGACGCGACGATCGTCGAGGCCCTGGTGCGGCTCGCGCACCGGCTCGGTCTGACGGTCACGGCCGAGTGCGTGGAGACCGCGCTGCAGGCGGACCGGCTGCGCTCGATCGGCTGCGACACGGGCCAGGGCTGGCACTACTCACGGGCGGTGCCGCCCGACGGCATCTCCGCCCTCCTGAAGGCGACCGCGGACCGGGCATCCGCCTGACCGGGACGCACCGGCCGGGCGGCAGCGGACGACCTGGGACGCACCGGCCGGGCGGCAGCGGACGACTGGTGCGCCGGATGGGCGGCAGCGGACGAGGTGCGCCGGATGGGCGCCGCCAGGCCGCCGGTTGGCTCTCCCGGCGGGCGTCACGGTGACCGCGCGGAGAGATTCGGCAGCAAGATCCGGATCTCTGCGAAAGGCCCCCCGTGCGCGTCAGAACCTCCGCCCGCTGTGCCCTCACCGCCGCCACCGCGGTCCTCGCCGCCCTGATGTCGGCCCACGGCGCCGGTGCGGCCGTGCCCGAGCCCGACCCGGCCGTGCCCCGCTTCCGGCAGTTCGGGCCCGCGTTCGCGTACGCGGCGCTGAACCCGGACGCCTACCCGCCGGACGTCAACGACTGGAGCTGCAAGCCGAGTGCCGCACATCCGCGGCCGGTCGTCCTGGTGCACGGCACCGCCGCCAACTCCCTGTCCAGCTGGAGCGCGCTCGCACCGGCCCTGCGCAAGGAGGGCTACTGCGTCTACGCGAAGCACATCGGCGGCAAGCCCCGTAGCCCCTTGCAGGCGATGGAGGCGGTGGCCAAGAGCTCCAAGGCGCTTGCCGCCTTCGTCGACGAGGTCCTGGCGAAGACCGGCACGAAGCAGGTCGACATGGTCGGCTACTCGCAGGGCGGCGGGGTGCTCCCGCGTTACTACCTGAAGTACGACGGCGGCGCCGACGCCACCGACCCGGCCCGCAACAAGGTCGGCAAGCTGATCGGCATCTCGCCGAGCAACCACGGCACCTCGGCCACCGGCATCGCGACCCTCGGCCGGCTGCTCAACCTGATCGCTCCCGTCGGGAAGCTGCTCGGGCAGGCCGTCCCCGACCAGCTGGAGTGCTCGGACGTGCACGCCCGGCTCGACGAGGGCGGCGACACCCTGCCGGGCATCTCGTACACCACCGTGGCGACCGTCGTGGACAACATCGTGACCCCGCACACGAACCAGTTCCTGCGGGAGAAGGCCGCCCCCGACGCGCCGCTCAACCAGGGCCGGGAGCGGTGCGGGGTGAAGAAGATGCCGCCGCTCGCGCCGCCCGTCCTGTCCCGGCCCAAGGACGGCATCGTCGCCCCCGCCGCCGGCTCGCAGATCACCAACATCCTGCTCCAGGACGTCTGCCCGATCGACCGCTCGGGTCATCTGCGGCACCCCTACTCGCCCACCACCATCCGCCTGACCCTCAACGCTCTCGACCCGGCCCACGCCGAGCCGGCTCCGTGCCGGCCCGTGCCGTTCGTGCCGCTGCTCGGCTGACACGGCGTGGCGCGGGGTGGGCGGACGATCGGCTCGCCCCGCGCCTGGTCCATTCCGCGCCCGGCCCCCCTCGCGCCCCGGCGTCCGGAATACGGCAGCCTCCAGCCCCGTTACCCGTGACGCACCACAAGCGATCGGCAGGAGGCCCCCACGGTGAGCGACGACATCCGAGGCGAAGCACAGGGCAGCGCCCCAGTCCCCCTCTCCGTGCTCGACCTCGCCACCGTGGGCAAGGGATCGACGGCCACGCAGGCGCTGCGCACCAGCGTCGGCATAGCCAAGCTCGCCGAGCGGCGCGGCTTTCACCGCTACTGGGTCGCCGAGCACCACTCGATGCCCGGAGTCGCCTCCAGCTCACCCGCGGTGATCCTCGCCCACCTCGCCGCCCACACCGAGCGCATCCGCCTCGGCTCGGGCGGTGTGATGCTCCCGAACCACGCGCCGCTGGTGATCGCCGAGCAGTTCGGCACCCTCGAGGCCATGGCCCCGGGCCGCGTCGACCTCGGTCTCGGCCGCGCCCCGGGCACGGACGGCGCCACCGCGGCGGCCCTGCGCCGCAGCGAGAACCTGCACGAGGGCGCCGACGACTTCCCGCAGCAGCTCTCCGAGCTGATCCGCTTCCTTGACGACGACTTCCCCGACGGGCATCCGTACGCCCGGATCCACGCCGTGCCCGGACCGGTGCAGGGCCCCTCGCAGCGCCCGCCCGTCTGGCTGCTCGGCTCGTCCGGCTTCAGCGCACGGCTCGCCGGCGCGCTCGGTCTGCCCTTCGCTTTCGCGCACCACTTCTCCGCGCAGAACACGATCCCGGCCCTCGACCTGTACCGCGAGAGCTTCCGTCCGAGCGAGGTGCTCGACGCCCCGTACGCGATGATCGGCGTCGCCGCCCTCGCCACCGAGGACGAGCGCGAGGCGCGCCGCCAGGTGATGACCGGGGCGCTGTCGATGCTGCGGCTGCGCACCGGGCGGCCGGGGCTCATTCCGACGCCCGAAGAGGCCGAGGCCTATGAATTCAGCGTTCTGGAGCGGGAGTTCGTGGACGGCTGGCTGAAGAACATCGTGCACGGCACCCCCGATGCCGTACGCGTCGGGCTCGACGACCTGCAGAAGCGCACCGGGGCCGACGAGCTGATGCTCACCGCCAACGCGCACGGCGGGCAGGCGCGGCTGCGTTCGTACGAGCTCATCGCGGACGCGTACGGGATGTGAGTCCCGCGCCGGGCATGTACGGGACGTGAGCCCCGGGCCGTCTATCGGCCCGGCATCTGGATGATCGGTTCCTTGGTGAACAGGGTGCCGAGCGCGGGCGCGTTCACCCGACGCCCCGTGAGGCGCAGCCCCTCCCACACCGTGACCTGGTTGGCCGTGAGCACCGGCTTGCCCAACTCGGCCTCCAGGTCACGTAGATGGGCCGCCGTGTGCAGGGCCGTGTCGGGCAGCAGGAGGGCCTGGGCGTCGGGGTGGTCGGCGCCCCGGGCCAGCGCGAGGACCTCGTCGCGGCCCCAGGTGCCGACCTCGGCGGCCGTGATGATGCCGCTGCCGCGCATCGTGACCACCTCGATGCCGTCCGCGTGCAGGAACTCGACGAAGTGGTCCGCGACATCCTCCGGATACGTGGCGCCGATCGCGACCCGCGCGACGCCCAACTCCCGTACGGCATGGGCGAAAGCGAACGACGTACTGGAGGCAGGCAGGCCGGCCGTCTTGGCGAGGGAGCGGACCTGGTCGTGCGCGCCGTCCCAGCCGAAGACGAAACTGCCGCTGGTGCACGCCCAGACCACCGCCTCGGCGCCCGTGTGCCGCAGCTGTTCGACACCGGCCGCCAGACGCTCCGGCGACCCCATTTCGAGCAGGGCGTCCACGCGATGGGCGTCCTCGCCGATATCGGTGTGGATCACGGTCAGGCGGATATCGCTGCCGAGGAGTTGCTCGATCCGCGGGTAGTCGTCCTCGGCGCTGTAGCCGGGGTAGAGGAATCCGATGGCGGTCATGGGCGGCCTCCCGGTGCGAGTAGCGGGGCGGTCTTCCGTTCGGTACGCGTGCGGTCACTCGGGCAGTGCCGGGTCCTCCGGCACCACCGGCGGGTCCGGCAGCGCCGCGCCCGGCGGCTCGGGTAACACATCACCCCCCACCAGCATGCGCCTCGCCGCCGTATCGAGCAGTGCCTGATACGGACCCACCGCATGCGTACCCATGTGACGCAGGGCCGACCACATCGTGACCTGGTTCGCCGAAATCACCGGAATCCGCAGCTCCGCCTCCAGCTGGGGGATCGCGTCGTACGTCGGCAGATTGGTGCAGCTGATGAACAGCGCGTCGACCTCGGCGGGCAGCCGGTTCACCGCCGCGCGCGCCATGTCGACCACATCGCGGTACGGAACCTTCCAGATGTGCCGGGTCAGACCGAGGTACGAGCAGCCCTCGACCGTGATGCCCGCCTCGGCGAGATAGTCCTTCAGAGCCTGGGTGACCGAGGACGTATAGGGCGTGACCAGCGCGATCCGCCGTGCGCCCAGCTCGTTCAGGGCCTCGATCAGCGCGCCCGACGTGGTCAGCGAGGGCACCTCGCCCGCCGCCTCCATGGCCGCGCACATGGTGCGCTCGCCGACGGCGCCGTCCACGAAGCTGCCCGAGGTGCACGCGTACGCGATCACCTCGGGTTCGGCGGCGATGAGCGCCCGTACCGCCTCGTGCAGGGTCTGGTGCTCGCTGACCAGACGGGCCAGGTCCAGGCTGACCTCGACCGGGACGAAGGGCGTGCGGGTGACGTAGAGCGAGATCTCGTCCGGGACCCAGCGCCACAGCTCCCGGTCGAGAGCGAAGTCGAAGGGTGCGACGACACCGAGCCCGCGTTGCGGGTGCGGTCCACTGAGGCAGGAGACGTCCATGAGCTGGCCCCTTTGAACAGAGCAAGGTGGGGATGAGAGCTCGGTGCGGAGCTCTGAGGGCCGGCCGGGGGCCGGGAGGGCGGTGCGGAATCCGGCAGATGGCCGGGGACGCCGGGACAGAGAATGTGCGAAGTCCGATGTGAGGCCCGATCAGCGGAAAGGTCGGCACCTGTCTGTGGTCGTACGGACTTGTGCAGAGCCCGTGTTGACGAAGGTAGATTCGGGTGCCAGCGTGGTCAATCCGTGCACTTCAGACGGTGCGATTTTCTCGGCACTTCTGCGCAGGCCCCAAGCCAACTCCAGGGACCCCAAGCCAACTCCAGGGAAGCGGACCCGCATTGCAGAACGGTTTCCCCTCCATGTCCGGTCGGTCGCGTGCGACCCGCCCCACGCTTTTGGTGCTCGACGCGGACCCGCCGCCGCGCCTGGGCAAGCTCACCGGGCGCGCCCGCATCGTGCACACCGACGAGGCGAAGCTCGCCGAGCGGCTGCCCGAGGCGGATGTGCTGCTCGTCTGGGACTTCCACTCGAAGGCCCTGCGCGCCGCCTGGCCGGGCGAGGGCCCGCGCCCGGTGTGGGTGCACACCGCGAGCGCGGGCGCCGACCATCTGCTGAGCCCTGAACTGATCGAATCCGACACGGTGATCACCAACGCGCGGGGGATCTTCGACGAGCCGATCGCCGAGTACGTGGCCGGTCTCGTCCTCGCCTTCGCCAAGGATCTGCCGCGCACCCTCGATCTGCAGAGCCGCCGCGAGTGGCGGCACCGCGAGACCCGGCGGGTCGGCGGCACCCGGGCCTGCGTGGTGGGGTCGGGGCCGATCGGGCGCGCGATCGCCCGCAGTCTCAAGGCACTCGGCATCCAGGCGGCCGTCGTCGGCCGCACCCCGCGCACCGGGATCCACGGCCCCGGCGATCTGGACCGGCTGCTCGCGCACGCCGACTGGGTGGTGTGCGCGGCGCCGCTCACGGACTCGACCCGTGGCATGTTCGACACCCGGCGGTTCGGCGTGATGCAGCCCTCCGCGCACTTCATCAACGTGGGCCGCGGCCCGCTCGTCATCGAGGACGACCTGGTGGAGGCCCTGAACAGGCGCTGGATCGCGGGCGCCGCACTCGACGTCTTCGACCGTGAACCGCTGCCCGAGGACAGCCCGCTGTGGGAGGTCCCCGGCCTCGTCGTCTCGCCGCACATGAGCGGCGACATCATCGGCTGGCGCGATGAACTGGCGCTTCAGTTCGTCGACTTGTACGAGAGCTGGGTGGCCGGAAAGCCGCTCAAGAACGTGATCGACAAGAAACGTGGGTATGTGCCTGGACATTGATCGTCGGCGGACGGATCGTCAACGAGTGATCGTCGGCAACCTGGGGAGCACGCATGACCGAGCTCGGCAGTCTCACGGCCGTACAACTCGTCGCGGCATACGGCAAGGGGGAGTTGAGCCCCGTCGAGGTGACGCGGGCGGCGCTCGCCCGGATCGAGGAGACCGAGCCCGCGGTCAACGCGTTCGTCCGGGTCGACGCCGAGTCCGCCCTGGCCCAGGCTGAGAAGTCCTCGCAACGGTGGGGGCGCGGTGAGCCCGAGGGGCTGCTCGACGGAGTCCCCGTATCGGTGAAGGACATCCTCCTGATGCGCGGCGGACCGACCCTGCGCGGCTCCAAGGCCAGCCGTACGGAAGGGAAGTGGGACGAGGACGCGCCGTCCGTGGCCCGGCTGCGGGAACACGGCGCCGTCTTCCTCGGCAAGACCACCACGCCCGAGTACGGCTGGAAGGGCGTCACCGACAGCCCGCTCTCGGGCGTCACCCGCAACCCGTACGACCCGTCCCGCACCGCGGGCGGCTCCAGCGGGGGCGCCGCGGCCGCCGTCGCGCTCGGCGCGGGACCGGTGGCGCTCGGCACCGACGGCGGCGGAAGCGTGCGGATACCCGGCGCCTTCTGCGGCGTCTTCGCGCTCAAGCCCACATACGGGCGGGTGCCGCTCTACCCGTCCAGCGCCTTCGGCACGCTCGCGCACGTGGGCCCGATGACCCGGGACGCCGCCGACGCGGCCCTCGTCATGGATGTGATCAGCGGCGCCGACCACCGCGACTGGTCCGGGCTCGGCCCGGTCCCGGGCTCCTTCCGCGACGGCCTGGACGACGGGGTGCGCGGCCTGCGCATCGCCTACTCGCCGTCCTTCGGCGGCCAGGTCGCGGTCGCCCCGCAGGTCGCCGCCGCCGTACGCAAGGCCGTCGAAAAGCTCGCCCGGCTCGGTGCGTACGTGGAGGAGGCGGACCCCGACTTCAGCGATCCGGTCGAGGCCTTCCACACCCTGTGGTTCTCCGGGGCGGCCCGCGTCACCCAGCACTTCGGCAAGGAGCAGCGGGACCAACTCGACCCGGGGCTGCGGGAGATCGCCCTGCGCGGCGCCCGCTACAGCGCGCTCGAGTACCTCGCCGCGATGGACATCCGCATGGACCTGGGCCGCCGCATGGGCCGTTTCCACTCCACGTACGACCTCCTTGTCACCCCGACCCTCCCGCTCACCGCTTTCGAGGCGGGCCGGGAAACCCCCTCGGGGCGCGGCCGCTGGACCGGCTGGACCCCCTTCACGTACCCCTTCAACCTCACCCAGCAGCCCGCCGCCACGGTCCCGTGCGGGGTGGACGAGGGCGGCCTCCCCATCGGCGTCCAACTGGTGGCGGCCCGCCACCAGGACCCCTTGGTGCTGCGGGCGGCCCAGGCGCTGTACGAGGCGGGGGCGGCGGAGGTGCCGGCGCCGCGGCTGTGAGCGCGGCGGCGGTCCGGCGCCCGGGCGTGCTTGCCCTCAACCGCACTTGAGGTCCTACGTTTTCCGTAAGGCCGCGCAGAGAGCGGGCGCCGCACCGCAGCACCTGGAGGGGACAGCCATGACCAGCACCCAGGAGATGTCCGACGCCGAACTGGCCGGTCAGCCCGTCGCGTACTGGACCGGTGTCGCCCACGAGGCGGCCATCGCGTACATCCGGGCCCGGCAGGCCGAGAAGGGGTATACCCAGCCCCAGTTCTGGCTGCTGCGCAACCTCTCGGTGAACGACATCTCGCCCGACGGCGAGGGCATGACCCTCGCCGCACTGCGGGCGGCCATGGCGTCCTACCTCCGGCCCGAGGACGATCTCGCCGCCGAGGCCGAGGTGCTCGTCGCGCGCGGGTGGCTGACCAGGGACACCGAGGACCGGCTGTGGCTGACCGAGCTGGGTGAGCGGACCCGCGTCGAACTCCGGCGCAACACCCCGGCGATCCGCGGCGCCTTGCACGCGGGCATCGACGACGCGGATTACGTCACCACGGTCAAGGTCCTCAAGCAGCTGATCCGCAACGCGGGCGGCCCGGCCGCCTGACGCTCCGGCGGCCGGGCCCGCGCCGCTACAGCCGCCGGAAGCTCAGCGTCTCGCCGAGTGCCCCCGCCCGCCACAGGTCCTGGCAGGCGTCGGCCATGCGGTCGAGGCCGTCGATGATCTGGCCCCAGACGATGCCGGGGACCCAGCCGACATCGCCGTTGAGCAGCAGGTTGTTGCGTTCGTAGAACAGGGCGAGATCGACGACCGTGCCGCGCTGCTCGGTGTCGTATCCATACGCACTTGTCCCCAATTCCGTATCGGAAAAGGTGAAATAGCACAGGTCGCCGGGAATCGGAGTCACCGTGGGATTCTCCAGCGGCGGCTCCTTTTCGGCGAAGGCGGGGAAAAGGGCGTAGATCTCGTTACGGGCATATTTGGCGTGATACACGGGTGACCCGAGTGGCAGCGCGTCCCAGACGGCCGCGCAGGTCACCGGGGCCTTCTCGGTCAGGAGCCGGGCGGTGCAGCGGACACCGCGCTTGTCCAGGGACACTTCGATGTGGCGTTCTGTCAGTGCCGTCATCTCTTCATCGTCTCCCCTTGGTCAACACCCCCTTGTGCATAAGTGAGAACGCCCCGTCCGTATCGGGGCTGAAATTAATCGGCATACCTCGAATGACTTCGGGTAGCCGCGCGGCCATGGCTCCACCACTTGGGAACAACTACGGGAAAGACCGTCAGGCGCAAGGTCTTCGCACGCCTTGGGCTGGTCGCGCACTGCGCCGCCGGTCCCTGCTCGCGGGCGCGGCGGCTCTGGGGACGCTGGGCGTCACCGCGTGCAGTCGCGTGCCGGAGCCGGGCAAAGTGGAGGGTGGTGACCTGCTCGATCGGCTGAGGGATGCCGGCACGGTACGGATCGGTGTCGCCGGCGAGGTCCCCTTCGGCTACATCGACGAGAACGGCGACGTCACCGGCGAGGCGCCGGAAATCGCCAAGGTCATCTTTCCCCGGCTCGGCATCCCCAAGGTCAAGGCGGTGCCGACCGAGTTCGGCGCGCTGATCCCGGGGCTCACCCAGGCCCAGCAGTTCGACGTGGTGTCCGCCGGCATGTACATCAACCCGGACCGCTGCGAGCAGGTGCTGTTCTCCGACCCCGACTACCTCATGCTCGACTCCTTCATCGTGAAGGCGGGCAACCCGCATGGCATCAAGACCTATGAGGACATAGCCAAGAAGGGCCTGAAGCTGGCCAGCGGCACGGCCTACGCCGAGATCGACTACGCCAAGGCCAACGGCGTCAAGGAGGTCATGGTGCTGCCCGACCAGGTGGCCGGCCTCGATGCCGTACGCCAGGGGCGCGTCGATGCCTTCGCCGGGACGAACGTCACCGTCAAGGAAGTGGTGAAGGGCAAGAGCGGCGTCGAGGCGACGGAGCCCTTCCAGCCGATCGTCGACGGTGAACCGGCTTACGGCGCGGGCGGGTTCGCGTTCCGTCTCTCCGAGAAGAACCTGCGCGACGCCTTCAACGAAGAGCTCCTGAAGATGAAGGAGAGCGGCGAACTCCTGCGCGTGGTCAAGCCGTTCGGCTTCACCCAGGACGAGATGACCGACCTCACCGTCGAGAAACTCTGCCCGCCCGCCGCAGGGGGAGGCGCCTGATGATGACCGCGGAGTTCTTCAAGAGCTGGTTCCTGCCGGGTGTCTGGATCACGGTCCAGGTCACCTTCCTCAGCGCCGCTCTCGCCTTTGTGATCTCCTTCGTGATCGGCCTGGCCCGCACCGCACCGAGCAAGATCGTGCGCATCCTGGCCGGCATCTACTTCGAGGTCTTTCGTTCCACGTCCTCGCTGGTCTTCATGTTCTGGATCGCGTTCACGGTCCCGATGCTGTTCCAGATCAAGTTCATCGGCATGGCCGCCGGCGTCATCGCCCTCGGCATGACCTACGGGGCGTACGGATCCGAGATCGTGCGCGGCGCGCTCCAAGCCGTGCCGCCCGCCCAGCGCGAGGCCGGTATCGCCCTGAACTTCACGCGCGTGCAGCGACTGCGCCGGATCGAGATCCCGCAGGCCTGGCCCGAGATGCTGCCGCCGTTCAACAACCTTCTGATCGAGCTGCTCAAGGGCACCTCGCTCGTCTCGCTGATCATCGTCGCCGACATGACCTTCGCGGGGAACCTGCAGCGCCTGGTGACGGGTGACAGCGCGCCCGTCTACACCCTGCTGCTCGTCGTCTACTTCGTCCTCGCCTTCCTGCTCACCCGCGGGATGCGCCTGCTCGAACGGCGCGCCAAGGCCAAGCTCGGCCAGGCGCCGCCGAAGGGCGGCCTCCTCGGCGGCCTGCGCGAGCGCGGGGCCATCGACGCCGTGACCGGCACTGCGGGCACGGCGGGTACTGGGGGTGCCAAGTGAGCTGGGACTGGTCCAACGTCGACGCGTTCATGCCGCGGTTCTGGGACGGCGTCCTCGTCACCCTGCAGGCCCTGGCCGGCGGTGCGCTCATCGCCTTCGTCCTCGGCCTCGTGTGGGCGGTCGCGCTGCGCGCCCCGCAGGCCTGGATCCGCTGGCCCGTGGCGGTGTTCACGGAGTTCATCCGCAACACCCCGCTTCTGGTCCAGCTGTTCTTCCTCTTCTACGTGGTGCCCTCATGGGGCCCGTCGATGTCCCCGCTCGTCACGGGCATCGTCGGCCTCGGCCTGCACTACTCCACGTATACGAGCGAGGTCTACCGGGCCGGTATCGAGGGCGTGCCCGTCGGCCAGTGGGAGGCGGCCACCGCGCTCAGCCTGCCCAAGACCCGTACGTGGACCGCGGTGATCCTGCCGCAGGCCGTGCGCCGGGTGGTCCCCGCGCTCGGCAACTACGTGATCGTGATGCTGAAGGAATCCCCTCAGCTGGCCGCCATCGGCGCCCTCGAAATGCTCGGCGAGGCGCGTGGGTTCAGCAACGAGACCTTCACCTTCGAGGCGATCAGCGTGGTCGGCATCGCCTTCATCGTCATCGCCTACCCGGCATCTGTTCTTCTCCGAGTCCTGGAGCGTCGTCTTGTCCGCTGAAACCGCACCTACCGATGTCAACCCGGCCGTCGACGGCAGCGAACTGATCCGCTTCGACAAGGTCACCAAGCGCTTCGCCGGCAACACGGTCCTCGACAACCTGTGCTTCTCGGTGGACTCCGGCAAGCACGTCACGCTGATCGGCCCGTCCGGCTCCGGCAAGACCACGATCCTGCGGTTGCTCATGACCCTGGTGAAGCCCGACGAGGGCACCATCAAGGTGAACGGCGACTACCTCACGCACGAGGAGCGCGGCGGCAAGCTGGTGCCGGCCGGCGAGAAGCACATCCGCGAGGTCCGCAAGAACATCGGGATGGTCTTCCAGCAGTTCAACCTCTTCCCCAACATGCGCGTCCTGCAGAACGTCATGGAGGCCCCGGTCCAGGTGCTCGGCCTGTCCAAGGACGAGGCGGAGACCCGGGCCCGCGAGCTGCTCGACATGGTCGGGCTCGCCGACCGGTGCAACGAGTACCCGTCGCGGCTCTCCGGCGGCCAGCAGCAACGCGTCGCGATCGCCCGTGCGTTGGCGATGCGGCCGCAGGTGCTGCTGCTCGACGAGGTGACCTCCGCGCTCGACCCGGAGCTGGTCGCGGGTGTCCTCGACGTCCTCAGGGATGTCGCGCGTACCACCGACATCACGATGCTCTGCGTGACCCACGAGATGAACTTCGCCCGGGACATCTCGGACCAAGTGCTGATGTTCGACGGCGGCAAGGTCATCGAATCGGGCTCCCCGGAGAAGATGTTCGGTGATCCTGATCACGAGCGCACCCGTGAATTCCTCAGCGCAGTCCTGTGACTTCACTGAGTGAGTGATCGTCAGCAGCTCGGTGAGCGGCACAATCATCGAGCCAGTGGCGCGAGCCTGTGACTGTGGCATATGCCAGAGTGGCGCGCTCCTGGACAGGCGGCCTGTCCGCCGCCGGGAGCGCGCCATCAATCTCGTCAACAGCCCCTCCATGCAACCTGTTTGGCAGCTATCGTGGTACCGAGCCCAGCTGTCCGGAACCGGTCCATGCAGGGGGAAACCGTGGCGCTGAAGCCTGACTCGACCGCGCCGTTCCACTCGGTGCAGCACGCCTTGCGCGTGCTCGAAACCGTGGCGCGGCACGCTGCGGGCGTGACGGATGTCCAGATCGCCCGCGAAACCCGCCTGCCCGCAAAGCAGTTGTCCGCCTTGCTTCTCATGCTGCGCCGTGAGGGCTATGTCCAGCAGGACACCGACGGCGCTTACCTCACCGGCGACGCGCTCTCCCGGCTCGGCTCCGCGTCCCCCGACCGCCAGCAGGCCATCACGGACCAGCTCCAGGTGACGCTCGACCGGCTGCGCGACTCGGTCGGCGCGGCCGTCTACATCAGCCGTTACATCGACGGCGAGGTCCGTATCACGCAGTACGCGGCCGGGCCCGGCACTCCGGCCGTCAACGAGTGGGTGGACTTCCGCTCGGCGGCCCACGCGAGCGCGGTCGGCAAATCGCTCCTGACGCAGCTCGACATGAACGGCCGCCGGGACCACCTGTCCCGCCACAAGCCGGCCCGCCTGACCTCGCGCACCATCACCAACGAGCGCCTGCTCTTCAGCCGCCTCGACGCCCAGCCGCCCACGGTGCCCGTCCTCGACCTCCAGGAGTACGCGGTCGGCACGGTCTGCGCGGCGGTCCCGATCACGGCAGGCGCGGCAGTCGGCTGCCTCGCCCTCTCGATGCCGGTCGAGCATGCGCACCGCCTACGCGCCGCGGCGGACACGCTGAACCGGGGGGCGGCGCCGGTGCTTTTGTCGCTGGCGATCTGAGGGCTGGGTCTCCGTCGGCGTGAGTTGGTCGGGGGACCATCTGTCTCGCTGACGGTCCGATTTGGGCGTTTCGCCTAGACGATTGGTCCCCCTATCGCTTGAGACGGGGGTGTGGGTGGCGAAGCCCCCACAACGCGCGGCGCAGCCGCGCAGAAAACAACGATGGCGAGGAAGGTCCGCGCTTTCTGCGGACATTCCTCGCCATCGCTCGCGTGCGCCGCCAGGGACTCGAACCCCGGACCCGCTGATTAAGAGTCAGCTGCTCTAACCAACTGAGCTAGCGGCGCCTGCTGACGTCGTAGACCTTAGCATCCGATTCCGGGGGAGGAAAAATCGATATGCGGACCGCGGACCTGGCCGCCTTCACGCCCGCCCAGAGCAGGACCTCGGGCCCGGGCAGCCACGGGTGACGGGTGTCCGGGGCCACCAGCCAGCGCGAGTCGGTGCGGCTCGGCGGGGTCCCGGCCGGCGCCGGGACCGTCACCGCGTCCCCGATCCCGTGGCACAGCGGCGTCGGCACCGCCTCGCCCCACTCCTCCCACGCGAGCAGCGACGGCAGCCGGTGCGCGGTGCCCGGGGCGGCGAAGATCAGCGTCCGGCCGCGGTACGTGGCGACGGGCCCGGAGCCCGGGCCCTCCTCCCACAGTCGGTCCAGCATCCTGCGGCCGAAGACCGCCGGGACGCTCACGACATCGAAGGCGGTCCCGCACGGGAGGACCACGGGGGCGGTCGGCCGCGCCTCCCACAGGGCGAGCGTGGAGCGCGGATACGAGGTCGCGGATGCCAGCCACGCGGCGCCCTCGGGCGTCACGAATCCGGCGTGCGCTTCGACGGACTGCTTACTGGTCAGACGAGTGCTCATGGCATCTACATGTACCGCCGGTGAGCGTCCGGACTCACGGGGTTACGGATTTCCGGGACGCCCGCCCCGTCGGTGCAGTACCGTCCGCCCGGCATATGCCACCGCCGCACACCGCCGCACACCGCCGCACCGGTGAGGCCCTCTTGCGGGACCCGGGACAATGGAAGGCGGCCCTCGGGGAATGGTGAGGGTCGGGAGACACTGGCGACGGAAGGACCGGCATGGCGGAACCCGAGCGGACACAGCGGCGACTGCGCCCGGCGCCCCTGCTTTTCGAGCCCACCACAGCCGCCGCCGACCCGGAGCACTTCTTCGACCTGGAGTCGGTCGAGGACCCCCGGGAGCTGCTCGCGCGCGCCACGGAGCTGACCCTCGCGTTCCGCGCCGCGACCGACCGCGCCATCGAGTTCCAGGCCATCGCCGCGGCCCAGCTGGCCGACCCGCATCGCTTTGACCGGCTGACGCCGGCGGCGATCGCGGAGCGTGCGGAGTGGACCGAGGACTATGCGAAGAAGATGGTCGAGTTCGGGCGCGGGCTGCTGCGGGGCGAGCTCAGGGACTGACCTGCCGTTCCTTCGCCACGGCCTCCCGTACCGCCGGCGCGATCTCCGTGGACCAGCGCGTCACCGAGACCGCGTCCGGCGTGCCGCCCTTGGGCGAGAAGAGCGTGAACCCCGCGGCGCCGTGGTCGAGGGCCGCCGAGGTCAGCTCCTCGGTCCACTGCGCGACGCTGCCGCCGAGCCACCGCCCCTCGGCATCCCTGGTGGCGGGGAGCGGGGCGTCCGTGATGCGGCCGGGGAGGTTGAAGACCGTGGCGATGTCGGCGGGTGCGCGGCCGGCCGCGCGGGCGGCCTCGTCGATCACCGGGCGCGAGCTGCGGTAGCGCTCGCTGAGCCAGTCCGCCGCATGGCCCGGGATCCAGCCGTCGGCCACGCGGCCCGTGACGGCGAGGGACTTGCGGCCCACCGAGCCCGTCCACACCGGGGGAGCGGCCACCGCGGACGGCGCGATCTCGTGCACCTGGAAGTGCCTGCCCTCGAAGGTGACCGGGGCGCCCCCGCCCGAGAGCTTCCTGACCAGGACGATGGCCTCCTCGAAGGCCTCGACGGCCTGAGCCGGCGTGAGCTTCTCGACGCCCATGTCGGCGATCCGGTCCCAGATCCCGCCCGCGCCCATCCCCAGGATCACGCGGCCCTCGCTCAGCGCGGACAGCGAGGTGAGCGTGCGCGCCAGCATCGCGGGCGGCCGGGTCGGATTGGTGACGTTGGCGAAGCCGGCGATGTGCCGCGTACGGCCGAGCAGGAACGCGATCGTGGCGTACGCGTCCAGACGATCGCCGAGATACGGGTGGTCGGAGAGCGAGAAGTGATCGAGCCCGTCACGGTCGGCCTGCTGCACCATGCGGAGCAGCTCGGGCCCTTCGTCGAGGGTGCTGTGTGCTCCGAAGCCGAACAAGGGGAGGGCGGGTACGGGTGCGGACATGGTGCGACGCCTCCACGGGAAGTTTTGAGTTCGTAGTGCGAACTTTATTAGTTCGCACTACGAACTTCAACTGTTTCCCGTTATCCCGCGCCGCCGTCCGTACGCAGAAACACCTCGGGGACCTCGTTGTCGCGCACGACCCGGCCGAGCAGTCCGGCGAGAAGTTCGCGCTCCTCGGCCGTCAGGCCGTCGGGCAGCCGGTCGATGCGGCGGCACGTCTCGTCGTAGAAGTCCCTTGCGAGGCCGGCCCCTTGCGGGGTCAGAGCCACGCGCACCGCGCGGCTGTCCTCGGGGTCCGGTTCGCGCTGCACGAGGCCGTTGCGGGCCGTCCGGTCGACAAGTCCGGTCAGGCTGGACTTGGCCAGCCGCAGCACCGAGCCCAACTCGCTCATCCCGTACGACCGCGCCATCAGTACGCACAGCAACTGCCCCTGCTGCGGGGTGAGTCCGTACTCCCGGGCCGACTCCGCGTACACGGCGTTCACCAGGAACGACGACTGCACCAGTGCGGCCACCACGCCGAGCCGGCTGTTGCCCTTTTCGTCTTTTTCGCCCACGCGGGCAGCGTAACACCGTAATTCGTACTGCGAACTATGGGTGGCAGGAGACTCGGTGCTCGCCCAGATGGGAAAGCACCGTGTGGTTCGCGTCCCAGCCGTCCGGGAATTTCACCGTGACGCCCAGCTGCACCGGCTCGGTCGACGGATGCTCGTCGAGCAGCTCGGCGACCCCGGCCCGGCACACCACGATGCACGCGTGCCGGTGCCGCGATGCGAGCACGCACAAGCGGCCCGTCTCCAGATGGAAGGCCGTGGCATCGGGGCGGCCGGAGAGCGGATGGAGCACGACCGTCACGTCGTACTCGCGGCCCTGCAACCGGTTGGCCGTGTCGACGGTGACGCCCTGAACTCCAAGCTCGGCCAAGGCCGTTCGGACCGCGGCGGCCTGGTCGCGATGGGCGGTGCCGACGGCGATACGGTCCGCGGTGAGCGGCGCCGGATCCGGTGAGCGCTCGCTGACGGTGACGCCGCCGCGGTCGAGGAGCCGGCGGACCACCTGGGCCAGCGCCCGTACGGCCTCCGGGTCGGTACGCGGAGTATGCCGCGCCGGCAGTTCGAGCAGGCCCCAGCCGGAGACCGCGGCCTCGTCGAGCACGCGGTCGTGCGCGCTGCCGTCGCCCGTGACGCCGAAGCTCAGGGCGCGGTCGCCGTGCGAAGTGCCGCTGCGGAACTTCGTGAACGGGTAGAAGGCCTCGGAGATCAGCGGCGCCGCGGACGCGGGCAGGCGCCAGGAGACCGGCAGGCGGTGCTGGGGGAGGTGCGGGTTGTGGGCGAGCAGGGTGCTGACCGCGCTGGCCGAAGGGTCGTACGACAGACCCGCCCACTGCTCGGAGCCGACGATGGAGAAGGGGTCCAACTGGCCCGGGTCGCCCACGAACAGCGCACGTTCGAAGAGCCCCGCGACGGCCAGCAGCGCGTCCGAGCGCATCTGGTACGCCTCGTCGACGATGGCGTGCTGCCACGGCTCCACGTCCTTGACGTGCGCCCACTTCGCGGCGGTCGACAGGACCACGTCCAGGCCGGCCAGGTCACCGGCCTTCGAGGACGTACGGACCTGGGGGAGCTCGTCGAGGGCCTTGTCGTAGGCGTCGGCGTCGCTGCTGTGCAGCCGGCCGACGGGCAGGTCGGGGTTCTTCTCGGCCAGGCGCAGGACCAGGTCGTCGACCTGGGCGTTGGTCTGGGCGACCACCATCAAAGGGCGTCCCGCGGCGGCCAGTTCGAGCGCCGTGTTCACCACGAGGGTCGACTTGCCGGCGCCGGGCGGGGAGTCGACGACCACACCGCGGTCCGTGCCGTGCAGGGTGTCCCGCAGGATCGCGGTGGTCGCCTCCGCGGCGGCCGCGGACGGATCGAAAGCAGAAGGATCGAAAGCAGAAGGAGAGCCGGTCACAGCACGTCCTCCGAGGTCAGCGGGTCGGGTTGTTCGGCCGTCGGCTCACCCGGCGGGCCGCCGTGCGTCCACGGGGTCTGCTCGGCGTCGGGCAGCTTCGCGCCGCCGCGCGCGTCGTGTTCGAAGAGCGTCCAGCACAGCCGGTCGCCCTTCGCGGGTACGGAGCCTTCGTCGGGCTCCTTGCCGCGCCCCATCTTGTCCAGGATCCGCAGCACGACGCCGCCCTCGTCGTCGTACCCGACGAACTCGGCGGACTGCGGCTTGCCTTGGAGTGACCGGTAGACCTTGGCGCCCGCACCGAGATGCGGCTGGTCCTGCGTGCATACGGTGATCAGCGGGCGCGGCCGTGGACGCTTGTCCTCGCTGTACGCCATCACCGCGTCGGTGACCTCGCCGGTGAAGGCCTCCCCGGTGAGCCGCCGCCCGGCCATGACCAGCGGATCGTCCAGCGCCTCCTGCGCCTCGAGCCGGGCCTGGGCCTCCTCGCGCCGCTGCAGCTTGCGGGCCGCGGTGACCGCGTCGTCGCGGCGCGGCTGCGGGGGCTCACCGGCCAGGACGCGGTCGCGGTGGCCGGTGTACGACCACAGGTCGCGGGTCCAGCGCTCGGCGCTGCGCGGAGCCTCGGGCAGCGTGCGCAGCAGGTCGATGCCGCGCCAGACCGCGTCCCAGGTGGGCCGGGTGCGGCTCTCGATCAGCGAGGCGATCTCCCTTTGCGCGGCGGACAGTTCACCGAGCCGGTCGTCCGCGTCCAGGCCGTCCTCGGCCGCCTGCAACGCGGTGCGGGCCCGGTCGAAGCGCTCGATGGCGGGCGCGAGCAGCCGGTTGTCGAAAGCCGGATCGGTGGCGGGCCCGGCGGGCGGGCACAGCAGCTGGCCCTCCTTGTCCCGGCCCAGCTCGGCCTCGAACGCCGCCTGTGCGCCGCTCGACCCGTCCGGCGGGTCGATCCACGCGAGCAGCGCCCCCAGATGCTGGTCCTCCAGGCTGGACTGCCCCGTCGCCCAGTGCCGGCCGAGCAGCTCGGTCATCGCCAGGAGCTGCGCGGAACCCGGCACATGGGCCCGCTCGCCGAAGTGCGTCAGCCACCGCCCCAGCAACGGCACCCGCGGCGGCGCGGGATAGGGCGTGTCCGGGTCCTGCTCGGCGGTCCGCCGGAAACGCATGGAGCGCCCGAGCAGCCGTACGAACTCCACACCGGCCCTGCTCGGCACGATCAACTGCGGTGCGTCCACGCACAGTTCGACCTCGACTTTGACCTTCTTGCCGGTCTCCGGGTCGGTCTCGTTGCGTGTCTCCGCCTGGGTCTCGCCGGCGAAGGACTCCACGTACGGCAGCAGTTCCTCGGCCAGTTCGGCCAGGAACGCGAACCGCAGCTCGCGGTCGCGCGGCTGCGGTACGACGAGCAGCCGCGGCCGCTCGCGGTCGGTGCCGACCAGCGCGCCGAGCGGAGCGCCGGCCTCGCCCGCGGTGGTCAACGGCACGAAGACAAGGGGCCGTTCGGACAGCCGCCGGTGCCGCACGGTGGCGGTCGGCTGCGCCCGCCCGCTCTGCACCGCTTCGAGCCGCGCCAAGGTGGAGATCAACGACATGCGGCGCCTTCCTCCCGTACGACTGCTGCCTCTTCTGTACGGGGAGCGGGCGCCGACACCGCGAGGGCCTCCGCGCGCAGGGCGGCGGCCCGGCGGAGCGCGGCGACCGCGGGGTCGGCCGGGTCGCCGCTCTCGCCGCGGGCGGCGGACAACACCGCGTCCACCGTGGTCAGTTCGCCGAGATCGCCGCGGAGCGAGCGGCCGAGCGCGGTCACCGCACCGCGTTCGCGGGCCCGGTCGCGGCAGTGGAAGGCGAGCTCGCAGGCGGCCAGGCACTCCGGTGCGTACGTGGCGGGCACCGACTCGACGGCGGTGGTCAGCTGCTCGGCGGGCTGTTCGAGGGCGAAGGTCGTGCCCGGCGCGAGGGTGCCGGCGATGTCCTCGATACGGGTCAGACGGGCCAATTGGCGGCCGGTCACGGCCCGTTGCTTGCGTACGTCGACGACCGAGGCCGTGGGCAGGTTGGAGAAGTCCTTGGGGCAGACGAGCAGGATGCCGTGGCCGACCTCGGGGGACGGGTCGAGGCGGGCGGCGATCTGCTCGAGGGCGAGCACATAGACCGCGGCCTGGCGGGCGGCGGCGCCGACCTTCGCCGCGTCGGCCGAACCGTCGATCATCGGGAAGGACTTGATCTCGACGACCGTCCAGCGGCCGTCGGGGTGCACCACGACGGCGTCCGGCTCCAGGAACGCGGGCGAACCGGCGACGTCGAGCGCGACCATCGGGTGGTCGAGCAGCGTCCAGGCACCCGCTTCGGCGTCCCGCAGCGCGAGCGCCGTGCGGGCGGCGCGGCCCTCGGGGCCGACGGCGGTCAGGTCGGGCACATGGGAGGTGCCCGCGGTGGGCTCGGGGCCGCCGAGGCGCTGGTGGGCCAGGCGCAGCAGCTCGGCGCCGCCGTCCGCCTTGACCCTGGCTTCGAAGGCATTGCCGCGGATGAACGCGAACTGCGACTGACCGAACCCGGACGGCGAACCGAGCGCCTCGGCCAGCGCGGACTTGTCCACCCCGGCGCCGTCGAGCAACGCGCGCCTGCGGCAGCCGGGGTTGGCCGCGAGGGCGGCAAGCGCCCGGGCGTCCAGGGCCTTGGGCAGGGTGTCGGGCCCGCGCAGGGTGGCCAGCCGGGCGCGCAGCGGCACGGTGGGGGTCGGGATTTCGCTCACCTGCGAGAGTCTCGCATTTCCCACTGACACCAGGGGTGCGATGCCGGGTGCGGGTGGGCTTCGGCGGGGTGGTGCCGGACCGTTTTTGCAAGGGGGCCGTCCGCCGTTCGCACCACCCGTCCGGCTATTCGCGGCATCCGTCCGCGGCGGCGATCATCCGCGCCGCCTCGCCGAGCGCCTCGCGCAGAGCCGCCGGATCCGTCACCTGATCCCCGTCGGTCGGCGGCAGCAGCCAGCCCGCTCCCGTGTCCGGTGCGGACGGTGACGCGAGGGGCAGTCCGCGGCCGGCGGTCTGCGTACAGGCGGAGCCCGGAAGGTCCCAGCCGTCGGCCGTACCGGCCGGCACCACGAAGCCGAGGGTGTCGTGGCTGTCGTCGTGCAGGACGGGGCCGACCGCGGGGGCGCCGCGGCGCAGGATGTCCACGGCTTCGAGACCCTGCCGCGTCGGCACGGTCACCAGATCGCACGCACCCGGCGGCGCACTGTGGTCCAGCGTGGGCCGGTGCTGTGCGGTCGAGGCCGGGGTGGCCGGGGGCGG
>NZ_JAAKZW010000489.1 GCF_011044995.1 Streptomyces mesophilus
GGTTCGGGGTGGGCGATCCGGGGTGCGGCAACTCCGGGTTATGCGTCCCTGTGTTCAGCACCCCCGCGTTCTGCGCCCCCGGGTTCTGCATCCCCGCGTTCAGCAACTCGGCGTGCAGTGCCTGTAGTTCGGGGCCGGGATCGGTGCCGAGGCCGTCCGCCAGGGTCCGGCGCATCGCCTCGTACGCCGCCAGCGCGTCCGCGCCCCGGCCCGTGTCGCGCAGGGCGCGGATCAACTGTGCGTGCAGCGGCTCGTCATACGGGTGCGTGCCGATGAGCTCCCGCACTTCCGGTACGAGTTCACGCCCGCGCCCGAGCCGCAGATCCGCCTCGATCCGCAGGCGGGTGGCCTCCAGGCGCTGGGCCTCGGGACGGGCGGCGGCGGTGCGGTCGGGCAGGTCGGCGAGGGCGGGACCGCGCCAGAGGGCCAGGGCCTCGCGCAGGGTGCGGGCCGCGGTGTCCGCGTCGCCGCGGTCGAGGGCGGACTGCCCGTCCCGTACGAGCGCCTCGAAGCGGTGCAGGTCGATGTCGTCCGGGTCGGCGGTGAGGCGGTAGCCGCCGGGGGCGGACTCGATCGCGTCCTTGCCGAGGGCGCGGCGGAGGCGGCCGATGAGGGCCTGGAGTGCGGCGGGGGCGTCGTGGGGCGGGTGCTCGTGCCAGACGTCGTCGATCAGTGCCTCGACGCTCGTGGTGTGGCCTGCGCGCAGGGCCAGGGCGGCGAGCAGGGCGCGCAGCCGTGCGCCTCCGAGGGGCACGGCTGCGTCTGCGTCGTCTCGCGCCTCTGTGGCGCCCAGGATTCGGTAC
>NZ_JAAKZW010000490.1 GCF_011044995.1 Streptomyces mesophilus
CGACGGCGTCACATGGGTGTAAGAGACAGGGGCGGCGGGGGCGGCGGCGTACGCCGTGTCCGACCGGGGCCGGGGTGTCCGCCCGGGCGACCCGTGCGCAGTGCGAGGAGTGCGCGCGTATCGACCGGTCCTACTCCGTCGCCGCCGACACCATGGCCGATGATCCGCGGCCCTACGCCGTGTATCTCGCCGCCTTCGGTCCGGGGCTCCTCAAAGTGGGGATCACCGCGGACGAGCGCGGCTCGGCGCGGCTCCTGGAACAGGGCGCGGTCGCGTTCACCTGGCTCGGCCGCGGTCCGCTGATGGCGGCGCGGCGGGTGGAGGAGCTGGTGGGGGTGGCGCTGGGGGTGCCGGACCGGATTCCGTACGCGAAGAAGAGGGCGGTACGGGCCTCGCTGCCGCCCGCGGACGAGTGGACGGCGGAGCTGGTGCGGGCCCACGCGCGGGCGGTGGGGCTCGCGGGCCGGCCCGAGTCGATGACCATGGCGGCGTGTGAAGTGGTCGATCACCGTGCGGAGTTCGGCCTGGCGGGGCTCGCGCAGGCTGCTTCGGTGGTACGGGAGCTCGTCGACGGGGGCGTCGTGGCGGGCCGCCTCGTCGCGGCCGCGGGCCCCGACCTGCACCTCGATACGGGTCGCGGCCTCGTCCTGGACGGGCGCCTGCTCGGCGGCTGGCGGCTCGAGGCGGTCGCGGGCGGCGGGGGCGTCTTGGGCGGCGAGAGCGGCGAGGGCGTGGCAGGCGGCGGCGCGGTGACGGTGCCGACGGTGGAGCTGGGCGGGGTGCAGGACTGGTTGTTCTGAGC
>NZ_JAAKZW010000053.1 GCF_011044995.1 Streptomyces mesophilus
CAGCCGACGTGTGGGCGGGGATGCGGCTGCCGTTGCTGCCTCCGGTCGGCCAGGTGTTCCTCGCCTGGTCGGGGGCGGGTTCGGGGGAGATACGGCGCTGGCTCGACCGTACGTCCGTGGGCGCTCCGCTGACCGGCCATCTGGACACGGCGATGGCGGTGGTACGGGAGCGGGGCTGGTCCGCGAACCGTGACACCCCCGCTCGGCGTGCCCTGGGCGAGACCCTGGCCCGGCTGGCGGACGCGCCGAGAAGTGAAGAACTGCGCTCCCGCGTGGCCGAGTCGGTGGTGTCGCTCGGTGACGACTACGAGCTGCTCACGGTGGAGCCGGGGGAGCGGTACCGGCTGACGACCCTGTCGGCGCCCGTCTTCGATCAGCACGGTGCGGTGGCGCTCGCGCTCACGGCGACCGGCCTGCCGGAACTCGACGGCGCACGGGTCCGTGAACTGGCCGGACAACTCACCGTGGTGGCGGGCGTGTTGGGTGAGGAGATCGGCGGGAGGCCACCGGTACTGTCGGCCGGGTGAAGATCATCGCCTGCCGCGCCGAGGACGTCGTACTCCTCGATGAGCACCTGCCGTCCGCCAGTGCCGACTCCCATCACTGCGCCCGCTTCGCGCGGCAGCAGGAGGGAGAGTCGACGTATCTGCTCGCCTGGCGGGACGAGGTCCCGGCCGGACATGCCGAGGTGCGCTGGAACGGGTGCGCGGCGCCGGAAGTACGGAAGGCCGTCGGCGCCTGTCCGGAGATCAACGGGCTTGCGGTGGCCGGGCACTTGAGGTCGCAGGGCATCGGCAGCGCCCTCGTCCGCGCGGCCGAGGACCTGGCCCGCGAGCGCGGCCTGCCCGCGATCGGTCTCGGTGTCGACGAGACCAATGCGCGGGCGGCGGCGCTGTACGCACGGCTCGGGTACCGGCCGGCCGTGCGGTACGTGGACCGCTGGGCCTATGTGGACCGGGGTGGGCTGCGAGTGGAGTGCGCGGATTCCTGCACGTTCCTGGTCAAGGAACTCCGGGCCTGAAAGGTTCTCGATCCGGGGGGCCGGCAGGGACTTCTACGGCTCGATGACGGTACGGCCGCCCGGCGGCAGCAGACGCAGACGGTCGCCCAGGCCGCGCTTGTCGAAGGCGGGGGCCAACGTGTCCCGGCCCTCGGTGAAGTGGGCCCACTGCTCGAAGTGCACCGGTACGACCGTGCCCGCGCCGAGCAGCTCGGCCGCGGCCGCCGCGTCCTCGCTCGAGAGCGTCAGATGGGCTCCGGGCACCACGGGGGTCTGCGCGGCGCCCGCGAAGAGCACGGCCACGTCCACGGAGGGGAAGCGGCCGGCGATCGAACGGACCACGTCGAGCGAGGCGTTGTCGCCGCTGACGTACACCGTCGGGAGTCCCTCGCCGGACAGGACGAAGCCGAGCACCGGACCGGTGAGCGGCTCCGAACCGTCCGGGCCGTGCTGCGCGGGCACCGCGGTGACGGTGAGGGTCCCTCCGTCCGGGCGGGCGACCTCGGTCGTTTCCCATGGGGCGAGCGCCCGCACCGGACCGCCGAGCCGCTCGCGGGCGGCCGCCGTCGACAGGGCGAGGGGCTGACGGGCGAGCCATGCGCGGCCCCCGTGGTCCAGGTTGTCGGGGTGCTGGTCATGCGAGAGCAGCACCGCGTCGACCAGGCCCACCTCCTCCGCGTCGAGCCCGGGACTGCCCGTCTTGACCAGCTTGCGCGCGCCGATCGGATACTCGCCCGGCGGGTCGAACGTGGGGTCGGTGAGGAGGCGGACCCCGGCCAGTTCGAGCAGGGCCGTGGGGCCGCCGAGATAGGTGACGGTCAGTGCTGCGGTCATGGACGGATCATGCAACTGCCGTACGGAGCCGGTCCAATGGGATTCACATGCTGATACCGGGACCCCTCCCCGTCACCCCTCAGCGCCTCAGGGCTCACCTGCCGGTAACGGGCGCCCACCCCCTCAGAGCCTCCGCGACCCCCTCCGCGATCAGCCGGTGCCCCTCGTCGCCGGGATGGACACCGTCGACGAGATGCTCCGCGCCGATCAGCCGCGCACCCGGAAGCACCCGCAGGTGCTTGTCGGCCGTGTCCGCCACCGCGCGCTCCTGGGCGGCCCGCAGGCCGCCAAGGGTCGCGCCGAGGGCGTTGGGGGAGTGCTCGGCGTCCGGGCGTACGACCGGCGAGACGACCAGGACCGGGACGTCCGGGTGGGCAGCTCGCACGATGGCCAGGAACGCGCGCGTCGTCTCGTACAGGAGCTCGGCCGAACTCGGCGTACGGCTCCAGCAGTTGGTGCCGAAGGCCACGGTGATCACAGCGGCCGGCAGGGAGGCGAGCTGCTGTGCAGAGGCGAGCTCGCCGCGTGCCGCCCCCGCGTAGCCGAGGTTGACGGTGTCCAGGCCGAGCGCCCGCCCGACGCGCGCCGGCCAGGCGAGGTGCGGGCGTGAGGTCGTCCAGCCCTCACTGATCGAGTCGCCGTACACCAGCCAGCGCGGGCGGGCGGGCGCGGGATCGAGGGTGCCTCCCACCGGATGCACGCAGTGGACCACCGGACGCAGTACCTCCGGCAGATGCAGCGTGAACTCCCCTTCCAGGGCCGCCTCAAGACGTACGAGTCGATCCTGCCCCGCCGCGCCGGCCGCCTCCGCCACCACTTCCTCGCCCCGGAGCAGCGTGAAGACCGGCTCGGTGCGCCGGTACGAGTCGGCGACCAGCGGCTCCGTACCGGAGTACGTCACCTCGACACCCGACGCGCCCGCCGCCACGAACTCGTACCGCACCCCCGCCGGCACCGTCGCCCGCTCCCAGGTGTCCAGGGGCAGGCGGTCCCGGTCGGCGGGATCCGCACGTACGGGAGCACCCTCGCCGGACAGCCAACTCACCCCGCGCAGCCACTCGTTCACTTCGCACCGCCGATCGTCGGATACGGGAACTTCACGCCCACGCCGCCGTCCACCACCAGCGTCTGGCCCGTGACGTACGAGGACAGCGGGGAGGCGAGGAAGAGCAGCGCGGCGGCGATGTCGGAGGTCTCGGCGACCCGGCCGAGCGGGGCGTTGGCCGCGTTGCGGGCGCGGCCGTCCTCACCCAGCAGGCCGGCCACGCGCGGGGTCCAGACGACGCCCGGCGCCACGGCGTTGACGCGGACACCGCGCGCGCCGTACTCCACCGCCGCCGAGCGGACCAGGGAGACCAGACCCGCCTTCGCCGCGCCGTACGCCGCGTGCAGCGGCGCCGCGGTCAGACCCGAGACCGAGGCCACGAACGCCAGCGACCCGCCGCCCGACGCGGCCACCGCCTCGGCCCCGTACTCGATGGCGAGCCGGGCATGGCGCAGCACGATGTCGAAGTGCCAGTCCCACTCCTCGTCGTCCAGCTCCGCGAGCGCCTTGTAGCGGGCCATGCCCACGATGTCCACGACGCCGTGCACAGCGCCCAACTCCCGTACGGAATCGGCGAAGAGCCCACGGACGGCGTCCCGCCTGGTCACATCCGCCGCATAGGCGAGCGAGCCCGTCTCGGCCGCGACCGCCTCGGCCCGCTGCTTGTCGATGTCCACGCAGACCACGCGCGCGCCCGATGCGGTGAGCGCGTGCGCGGTCTGCCGTCCGATGCCGTTGCCCGCGCCGAGCAGCACGAAGCCACGGCCGTCCAGGCGCGAAAGCCCCGGATAGTCGGGAACGGGGGAGTCGTCGAGGGGAGTCCCGGGCCCCGCGCCCGCCCCCGGCGCCACATCGGCGCCGCTCATACCGGCCGCCGCGGCTGGTAGGCCGCGAGCTCCGGGATGACTTCCTTGCCCAGGATCTCGATGGTCCGCAGGATCTCCTGGTGCTCCAGATAGCCCCACTGGACGTAGCAGATCAGCTGGTCGATACCGAGGTCCGCGTAGTGCTTGGCCTTGCGGATGACCGTCTCCGCGTCGCCGATCAGGATCATGTCGCCGTCGTTGAACTCCTGGACGGGGACGGTCCCTTCGAGGATCGGGTTGAGGAACGGGAAGGTCCGCTCGCGCTCCTCGGGCGAGAGGTGGGGCAGCTCCCAGTCGAGGGTGAACTGGGCCAGATTGCTGTACCACCAGGCCACCGAGTCCCAGACGCGCTTCGAGGGCTTGTCCGCGACATGCACGAGCGTGTACGCGCTGACGCGGTTCGTCGTGACATCGGTGAGCGGGGACGGATCAAGGGCGGCCCGGCGGTACGCCTCGACCTGCTGGGCCATCTTCTCGAGCGGCTGCATGATCGAGAACGAGAGCAGCCCCATCCCGGCCTGGCCCGCGACCTCCGCGGAGCCCGCCGAGGTCGCCGCCATCCAGGCGGGCGGATGCGGATCCTGTACGGGCTTGGGCGTGACCATGCGGCGCGGGAACGAGAAGCGCGGGGACTCGTAGGAGAAGTACTCCTCGCGCCACATCCCCGTGACGATCTCGATCGCCTCGCGCCAGTCCGCCCGCGACAGCTCACGGTCCACGCCGAACGCCGTCTGCTCCATCGGCGTCGAGCGCCCGGTGCCCCACTCGACCCGGCCGCCGGACAGGATATCGACCGCCGCGACCTTCTCGGCGATGCGCTGCGGGGGCGTGAACCCGAAAGGCGTCAGGGTCACGCCGAAGCCGAGGCGTATCCGCTCGGTCAGCGCCCCCAGGTGGCCGAGCAGCACCTCCGGCGCCGGACAGTGCGAGCGGCCCTCGCGGAAGTGGTGCTCGACCGCCCAGACCGTACGGAAGCCCACCCGGTCCGCGAGGCGTATCTGCTCGACGGCCTCGCGGTAGGCGCGCTGCTCGGCCTCGCGCTGGCCGTAGGGGTGCGGCCCGTTCCAGGGCTTGGGCACATCGATCTCGTACAGGACATCCAGATCCATCCGGGCCACTCCTCCATCTTTTCGAGATGCGGGATCTCGTTTCGAGATGCCGGTTTTCGAAATGCCGAAAGATGCCGCGCTCGGGCGGCGAGGAGGATGAGCGAGCCCGGCGGATGTGTCAATGCTCACAGCGGTACGGGCTGTCGAGTGGCGGCGCGCAACGAACTGCCGTATTCCGGACGGAAACGCCGGAATCTTTCCCTCCGGTCGTCGATTCGCTGCGTTACGCAAGTGAATGCGGCACGCCGTATGGTCTTGCGGTCCCCCCACAGCCCACCGAGGAGTTCCCAGGTGTCCGTCGCGCCGCCCCCTGTCACCGGCCCGTCCCTGTTCGGCAGTCTGATGCGCCGTAAGCCGGTCGAGCGTCTGGTCGCCGAAGGAGGTCATGGCGAGGGCGGTGGACTGCGCCGCACCATGGGCATGTGGCAGCTGACGATGATCAGCATCGGCGCCACGCTCGGCACCGGCATCTTCGTGGTGCTCGGCGAGGCCGTGCCCAAGGCCGGTCCCGCCGTCACGCTGTCCTTCGTGATCGCCGGTCTGACGGCGCTGTTCTCGGCCCTCTCGTACGCCGAGCTGGCCGGCACCATCCCCGTCGCAGGCTCCTCCTACTCCTATGCGTACGCAACGCTGGGCGAAGTCATCGCCTGGATCTGCGGCTGGTGTCTGATCCTCGAGTACGGCGTCTCGATCGCGGCGGTGGCCGTCGGCTGGGGCGAGTACCTCAACGAGTTCCTGAACGGAACGATCGGCGTCACGATCCCGGACGCGCTCGCCGCGCCGCCCGGCGACGGCGGTGTGATCAACCTGCCGTCGCTGATCCTCGTCCTGCTCGCGGGCGTCGTGCTGCTCGGCGGCTCGAAGGAGTCCGCCCGGGTCAACGCCATCATGGTCGGTGTGAAGATCGCGGCGCTGCTGCTCTTCTGCGCGGTCGGCCTGACCGGCTTCCAGTCCGGCAACTACGAGGACTTCATGCCGCTGGGCATGGCCGGTGTCAGCGGCGCGGCCGCGACCCTGTTCTTCTCGTACATCGGCTTCGACGCCGCCTCCACGGCCGGCGAGGAGGCGAAGAACCCGCAGCGCGATCTGCCGCGCGCGATCCTGCTCTCGCTCGGCATCGTCACCGCCCTGTACGTCCTGGTCGCCTTCGTGGCCATCGGCGCGCGGCCCTGGGAGGGCTTCACCGACACCGAGGCCACCCTCGCCGCGATCATGAACGAGGTCACCGGGCAGACCTTCTGGGGCACGGTCCTCGCGGGCGGAGCGGTGATCGCCATCGCCTCCGTCGTGCTCGCGGTGCTCTACGGCCAGACCCGCATCCTCTTCGCGATGTCCCGCGACGGCCTGGTCCCCAAGTCCTTCGCCAAGGTCCACGCGCGTACGGGCGTGCCGCGGATCAACACGATCTGGGTCTCGCTGTTCTGCGGTGTGCTCGCCGCCGCCATCCCGCTCGGCGAACTCGCCGACGCCACCAGCATCGGCACGCTCTTCGCCTTCGCCCTGGTCAATGTCTCCGTCCTGGTACTGCGCCGGACCCGGCCGAATCTGAAGCGCACCTTCCGGGTGCCGTTCGCTCCGCTGTTCCCGCTGATCGGCTTCGGTCTGTGCGTGTGGATGATGGTGTCGCTGCGGGCCATCACCTGGACGGTGTTCGGCCTGTGGATGGCGGTCGGCCTCGCGATCTACTTCGCGTACGGCCGCAGCCGCTCGCGTCTGGCCGTGGAGGCGGTCGGCGCCCCTGCGACCGAGGAGAAGTGACCCGCCCGCCGTGCTGAACGAGCTCGATGAACGCATCGTCCACGCCCTGGCCGAGGACGCCCGGCGCTCCTTCGCCGACATCGGCCAGCTGGTCGGCCTGTCCGCGCCCGCGGTGAAGCGGCGGGTCGACCGGCTGCGGGCGAGCGGTGCGATCACCGGGTTCACGGTGCGGGTCGACCCCTCGGCGCTCGGCTGGCAGACGGAGGGCTTCGTCGAGATCTACTGCCGCAGCCAGACGTCTCCCGACGCGATCCGCGCGGGGCTCGAGCGCTATCCGGAGATCGCCTCCGCGTCGACGGTCACAGGGGAGGCGGATGCGGTGGTGCAGATCTTCGCGGCGGATATGCGGCACTTCGAGCAGGTCCTCGAGAAGATCGCGGGGGAGTCGTTCGTGGAGCGGACCAAGTCGGTGCTCGTGCTGTCGCCGCTGCTGCGTCGGTACTCCTCGGGGGCGCCGCGGTAGGAGCCCGGCTCGGACGCAACGAATCACCGCTCGGACCGTCTTTCGCGCAACAAACAGCACAGCAATGCGCAATGGACGCGTCTTGTCGCGGTCCGGCGCGTGAACGTACCTTCAAGGCGTCCCCGCAGCACCTTCCGCACCACCGAGGTCCGCCCATGCCGCCGTTGCGCACCGCCCTGCTCCAGAACTCCGGAACTCCCGGCGATGTGCAGGCCAATCTGGCGCTCCTCGCCGAGACCGCGGAGCGCGCCGCCGCCGTCGGCGCGGGTCTGCTGATCTGCCCGGAGATGTTCCTGACCGGGTACGCGATCGGCGACGACGTCTCACGGCTCGCGGAGCCCGCCGACGGCCCCTCCGCACAGGCGATCGCCGCGACCGCCGCCCGCCACGGTCTCGCGATCGTCTACGGCTACCCCGAGCGCGACGGCGAGCACGTCTACAACGCCGCGCGCCTCGTCGGCCCGGACGGCTCCGCGCTCGCCGACTACCGCAAGACCCACCTCTTCGGCGGCTTCGAGCAGCAGCACTTCACCGCGGGCGACCAGACCGTCGTGCAGGCCGAACTCGGCGGCCTCCGCGTCGGGATCATGATCTGTTACGACGTGGAGTTCCCGGAGAACGTACGGGCGCACGCCCTCGCCGGCACGGACCTCCTCCTGGTGCCGACCGCGCAGATGCACCCCTTCCAGTTCGTCGCCGAATCGCTCGTACCGGTACGGGCCTTCGAGAACCAGATGTACGTGGCGTATGTGAACCGGGCCGGTGCGGAAGGCGAGTTCGAGTTCGTGGGCCTGTCCACGCTCGTCGGTCCCGACGGCATCGCCCGCACCCGGGGCGGGCGCGGCCCGGAGCTCCTCTTCGCCGACGTGGACCCGGAGTTCCTCGCCGCCTCGCGCGCCGAGAACCCGTATCTGCGCGACCGGCGCCCGGGCCTCTACGGCTCCCTGATCTGACCCTGCCGTCCCTCAAGCTCTCAAGCACCTTTTCTGCAAGGAGTCCGTACCCCATGACGTCCACGGTGCCCACGGCCGTCCAGCACACCTCGGCGACGCAGCCGCCGATCACGATGTTCGGTCCGGACTTCCCGTACGCGTACGACGACTTCCTCGCGCACCCGGCGGGCCTCGGTCAGATACCCGCGACCGAGCACGGCCAGGAGGTCGCCGTCATAGGCGGCGGTCTGTCCGGCATCATCGCCGCGTACGAGCTGATGAAGATGGGTCTCAAGCCCGTCGTCTACGAGGCGGACCAGATCGGCGGGCGGCTGCGCACGGTCGGCTTCGAGGGCTGCGACCCCGAACTCACCGCCGAGATGGGCGCGATGCGCTTCCCGCCCTCCTCGACCGCGCTCCAGCACTACATCGACCTGGTGGGCCTGGAGACCAAGCCGTTCCCCAACCCCCTTGCGGAGTCCACCCCTTCGACGGTCGTCGACCTCAAGGGCGAGTCGCACTACGCCACGTCGGTGGACGATCTGCCGCAGGTCTACCGCGACGTGATGAACGCCTGGAACGCCTGTCTGGAGGAGGGCGCCGACTTCTCCGCCATGAACCGCGCCCTGCGCGAGCGCGACATCCCCACCATCCGCAGGATCTGGGCGCAGCTGGTCGAGAAGCTCGACAACCAGACCTTCTACGGTTTCCTCTGCGACTCGGAGTCCTTCAAGTCCTTCCGGCACCGCGAGATCTTCGGCCAGGTCGGCTTCGGCACCGGCGGCTGGGACACCGACTTCCCCAACTCCATCCTGGAGATCCTGCGCGTCGTCTACACCGAGGCCGACGACCACCACCGCGGCATCGTCGGCGGCAGCCAGCAGCTGCCGCTCAGGCTCTGGGAGCGCACCCCCGAGAAGATCCTCCACTGGGGGTACGGGACCTCGCTGAGCACCCTGCACGAGGGCGGCGAACCGCGCCCCGCCGTGACCCGCCTGCACCGCACCGCCGGCAACCGCGTGACCGTGACGGACGCGAGCGGCGACATCCGTACCTACCGTGCGGCCGTCTTCACCGCGCAGTCCTGGATGCTGCTCTCGAAGATCGCCTGCGACGACTCGCTCTTCCCGATCGACCACTGGACGGCGATCGAGCGGACCCACTACATGGAGTCCAGCAAGCTGTTCGTGCCCGTCGACCGGCCGTTCTGGCTGGACAAGGACGAGGTGACTGGCCGGGACGTCATGTCGATGACCCTCACCGACCGTATGACGCGCGGGACTTACCTGCTCGACAACGGCCCCGACAAGCCCGCCGTCATCTGCCTCTCGTACACCTGGTGCGACGACAGCCTCAAGTGGCTGCCGCTGTCCGCGAACGAGCGGATGGAGGTCATGCTGAAGTCGCTCGGCGAGATCTACCCGAACGTCGACATCCGCGGCCACATCATCGGCAACCCCGTCACCGTCTCGTGGGAGAACGAGCCCTACTTCATGGGCGCGTTCAAGGCCAACCTGCCGGGCCACTACCGCTATCAGCGGCGCCTGTTCACGCACTTCATGCAGGACCGCCTGCCGGACGACAAGCGCGGGCTCTTCCTGGCCGGCGACGACATCTCGTGGACGGCCGGCTGGGCCGAAGGCGCCGTACAGACCGCGCTCAACGCGGTGTGGGGCGTCATGCACCAGTTCGGCGGCGCCACCGACCCGGCCAACCCCGGGCCCGGTGATCTCTTCGACGAGATCGCGCCGGTGGAGCTGCCCGAGGACTGACCGGGTCCCGGCGAAGGGTCAGAGCCCGGACGCGGCCACGGCTTCGTACACCGCGGCCGCCCGGTCCTTCAGTTCCTCGCCGTCCCGGGCGCCGTTCTGCAGATCGAAGAAGTAGGTGCCCGGGACGACCTGCGCGTGCGCGGCGAGGTCTTCGACGAGCTGGTCGAGGCTGCCCTGGAAGGGCTCCCGGTCGTCGCCCTCGTACGGCTTGTCGAGGAGGCGGGCGTTGATGCGGACGGTCACGTCGACCGGCCGCTCGCGGCCGTGCTCGGCGGCCATATCCCGCACGCCCTGCCAGGCTGCGGCCAGTTGGGGTGCGCCCATCGCGATCGGCATCCAGCCGTCCGCGCGCCGTACCAGGCGCCGCGTCGCGCGCGGGCTGAACGCCGGGAGGTGGACGGGGATGGGGCGGACCGGTTTGGGGCCGACCTCGGACGGCACGATCTGCGTCAGCTCACCCTCGTACGCGACCGGGTCGGGACCCCAGACGGCGGCGCACACGTCGAGCAGCTCGTCGAGGACCTGGCCGCGCCGGGAGAACGGCGCGACGCCCTGGGCCGCGTACTCGTCGTGTGCCCAGCCGGTGCCCAGGCCCGCCACCACCCGGCCGCCGCTCGCACGGTCCAGCGTGGCGAGCGCGCGGGCGAGTTCGAACGGGACGTGCAGCGGGGCGACCAGGACGCTGGTGCCCAGCTGTACGCGTTCGGTCACGGCGGCCGCGAGGGTGAGCGAGACCAGTGGTTCGGCGACCGAACGGTACGCGTCGGGCCAGGGCAGCCCTTCGATTCCGGCCAGGCCCTGCCGCATGGGTGTCGGGAACAGCACCCGCTCGAACACCCAGACACTCTCGTAACCGATGTCCTCCGCGGCCCGTGCCACCGCGGGGATGTCGCGGCCGATGTCGAACTGCTTCATCTGCGGGAGCGAAAGACCGAGCCGGATCGCCATACCTGACCTCCTGGTGGATGTGCCGCGCACAACGCGTCTGCCGTCCCGCCTATTTCACCGGACGCCGTCGTCCGAGGTCACCGGCACGGGTCAGCGCCACGGGGTCAGCAGGCACCGCCCCACCAGACCGACACCCGCATCCATCCGCTGGGTGAACTCCTCGGCCAGCTCCGGCAGTTCACGCAGCCCCCATAGCACCCGCGCCGCCGACCACGCCGCGTCCCGTGCACGCTCCAGGCTCCAGGAGCCGAGCAGATGCGTGAGCGGATCGGCCACCTGGAGCAGATCGGGACCGGGCATCAGCTCCTCGCGGATGCGCTCCTCCAGAGCGACGAGGACCTCGCCGACCCGGTCGAACTCGTCCTCGATCATGCGGGGTTCGCAGTCGAGGCTACGACAGGTGTCCACGACGGCCAGCGCAAGATCGTGACCGATGTGCGCATTGATGCCCGCGAGCGCGAACTGCAGCGGTCGTACGCCGCGATGGCCCCGGTACTGGAACAGCGGCCGCCAGCACGCGGGTGGACGGCCGCCTTCCGCCGCGGCGTCGATGACGTCCAAGTACCGCCCGGCGAACCGGATATCGAGCGTCTGTGCGGCTACGACGTCGGGGAACTCGCCCCCGCGCAGACGTGTGTCGATCTCCTCGGTGACCGCCAGATACACCCGGTTGAAGACGGCCACGCCATCCGTCTGCGGCCACCGGGCGTCCAGGGCGCGCATCCGCGCCGCTACGGCCGTGACATGGGGGGTGTCTGCTGTGAACTGACCGGTCTGCGCCATGCACGCAGCGTCCCAGCCGTAGGCTGCGAGGAGGTCCGCCGGGCCGGGAGCTTCGCCGGATCGGGGGAACGGGGCGCCCGCGGGCCGGGTACGGGAACAGCAAGGGTGGGGGGAAGAGCGACGTGCAAGGCGTACGCGCGCAGCGCCGGGCCGAACGCGCCGAGCGCAGACGGACACATCTGCGCCATGGCATGGCCGCCGCGGCCTCGCTGGTCGTGGTGATCGGTACGGTCACCGGCGTGCTGGCCGACGGCGGGGGGACGGCGGACGAGGCCGCGCCCAAGGAGACCCGGGCGCCGAGGCTGGAGCCGCTGCCCGCGGTGCCGACACCTTCCGCGTCCGCGAGCCCGTCGAAGTCCCCGAAGCCGTCCACGTCGCCGTCGAAGAAGCCGCGTACGAAGGCACCCAAGGAGAAGGCGCAGTCCTCCGTGTCCAACGGGCTCTATCTGCACGGCCAGTCCCAGGTGCTCGACTGGGTGCGGGCCAACCGCGACGACCCCCGCCGGCCCCTGATAGAGGCGCAGATAGCCGACCGCCCGGCCGCCGTCTGGTTCGCCGACTACAGCCCCGACACGATCACCTCCCGGGTACGGGCCGTGACCTCGGGCGCCTCGGCGCGCGGCCAGGTGCCCACGGTGGTGGCGTACGGCATCCCGGACCGGGACTGCGGCGGGCACTCGCAGGGCGGGGCGCCCGATCTCGGGGCGTACGACGGGTGGATCGAGAAGTTCGCGGCGGGGCTCGGCTCCTCCGAGGTCATCGTGATACTCGAACCCGACTCGCTGGCCCAGTTCGAGTGTCTCGACGCGGGGCAACGCAGCGCGCGCTTCGCCTCGTTGGCACGCGCGGGCCGCACCCTGAAGGCCGCCAACCCCCGGGCGCGGGTCTACTACGACGCGGGCCACTCCGGCTGGAACTCCGCGGCGAAACAGGCCTCCGCGCTACGGCAGGCGGGCGCCGCCTCGGCGGCCTCGTCGGACGGCGTCTTCACGAACGTCTCGAACTTCCACCGCACGGACGACGAAGTCGGCTACGCGCAGTCCGTCCTGAACGCGCTCGGCGGCCCGTCCGGTCTCGGCGCCGTGATCGACACCAGCCGCAACGGCAACGGACCGCCGCCCGCCGGCGAGTGGTGCGATCCGGCGGGCCGCAAGCTCGGCCGCCCGCCGACGCTCTCCACCGGCCGGTCCCGGATCGACGCGTATCTCTGGATCAAGCTGCCGGGGGAGTCCGACGGCTGCAAGGGCAAGCCGGGGATGTTCACGCCCAGTTACGCGTACGACCTGGTGACCGGCGGCTGATCAGCTCTTCGTCCCTTCGTCGGCCGACGTGCCCTCGTACCGCGAAGTGCCCTCGTCGAGCAGTGGTTCGCGGCTCTGCTTCATGTACGCGGGGGCGAAAGCGCGCAGCACGTGATAGCCGGTGATGACGACCAGGGTGCCCAGGGCGATCCCGCTGAGCTCGAAGGTGTCCGTGAACTTCAGGCTGACCCCGCCGGTGCCGATGATGATGCCCGCCGCGGCCGGCACCAGATTCAGCGGATTGCGCAGATCCACCCGGGAGTTGATCCAGATCTGCGCACCGAGCAGACCGATCATTCCGTACAGGATCACGGTGATGCCGCCGAGCACCCCGCCCGGGATGGCAGCGACGATGGCGCCGACCTTGGGGCAGAGTCCGAAGAGCAGGGCGAAGAACGCTGCGGCCCAGTAGGCGGCCGTCGAGTAGACGCGGGTCGCGGCCATGACGCCGATGTTCTCGGCGTACGTGGTGTTCGGCGGGCCGCCCACCGCGGTGGAGAGCATCGAGGCGGCGCCGTCCGCGGAGATCGCGGTGCCCAGCTTGTCGTCGAGGTTGTCGCCGGTCATCTCGCCGACGGCCTTGACATGTCCGGCGTTCTCGGCGATGAGGGCGATCACCACGGGCAGCGCCACGAGGATCGCGGACCACTCGAAGGACGGGCCGTGGAAGTTCGGCAGGCCGATCCAGTCCGCCTTGCCGACCGCCGACAGGTCGAGCCGCCAGTGATCGGTGGCCGCGCCGCCGCCGACCACCGAGTTGATCTTCCCGAAGACGCGGTCGAAGACCCAGGAGACCGCGTATCCGAAGATCAGGCCGAGGAAGATCGCGATACGGGCCCAGAAACCGCGCAGGCACACCACGGCCAAACCGGTGAACAGCATCGTCAGGAGGGCCACCCACTGGTCCTGCGGCCAGTACGTCGACGCGGTCACCGGCGCCAGGTTGAAACCGATCAGCATGACCACCGCGCCGGTCACCACCGGCGGCATCGCGGCGTGGATGATCCGCGCCCCGAACTTCCGCACGGCGAGACCGACCAGGAACAGCGCGGCGCCCACGACGAGCACCGCTCCGGTGACCGTGGCGCTGCTGCCGCCCTGCGCCCGGATGACGGCCGCGACACCCACGAACGACAGCGAACAGCCCAGGTAGCTGGGCACCTTGCCCCGGGTCGCCAGCAGGAAGATGACCGTCGCGACACCCGACATCATGATCGCGAGGTTGGGATCGAGTCCCATCAGGACGGGCGCGACGAACGACGCCCCGAACATCGCCACCACATGCTGCGCACCGAGACCGAAGGTGCGCGGCCAGGAGAGCCGTTCGTCGGGGCGGACCACCGCGCCGGGCGCCGGGGTGCGCCCGTCGCCGTGCAGGGTCCAGCGGACGCCGAGATTCATGGTGAGTGGTCTCTTTCCTCGCGCGGAGCCGTGATGATCCCCGCAATGTTAAGGCGCCGTACGTGTGTGCTCTTCTCGACGATTTGTCGGGATCGACGCAGGTGGCGTGGTGTGCGGCCGCTCGCAACGACCGAATACGGGAAACGTTGCGTAATTGGCCGAATCCGGTGAGTGGCCAAAATACTTTTAGAGGTATGGACCGCAGAGGCGGCTCGTCAGGGCCCTCTTGTCGGACTTCTGTGCGGGAATGGATCTCGCCACCTTTCACAGGGCCCCCACATTTCCCACCCCGGACGCACCACTATGTGACCCGACAGACAGTGGGAAAGGGACATGTCGTACGGGAGTCGGCATGCCCCTTCCGGGGAGGGATCCATTCCGCAATGAACCGCAAGCTGCGCAGAGCCGCACTCGCCTTGTCCACGGCGTCGCTGGCCCTGGCAACCGTCACACCCCTCGAAGCCGCCGCCGACCCCGTACCGCGCATCGATCTCAAGATTCTGGTCGTGAGCGACGGCGGCCCCGCGACGGCCGCGATCGCCGCCGAACTCGACGGCGCCGGCACGCCCTACACGCTCGTGGACCTGGGCCGCGCCGACCGTCCCGCCATCAATGCCGCCTTCCTTTCGGACACCGTCTCCGGGCGGCCCCGCGCCAAGTTCCAGGCGGTCGTGCTGCCGAACGACAACCCGTTCGGTGAGGGCTCGGCCGAGATGGCCGCGCTCGCCACGTACGAGAAGAAGTTCGCGATCCCGCAGGTCGACGCCTACACCTACGCCCGTCCCGAAGTGGGACTCGACTACCCGGTGAACGGGGGCTACAGCGGATCGCTTGACGGCGCGAAGGCGCAGGTCACCGCCGCCGGGAAGGCCGGGCCTTTCGGCTACCTCGACGGCTCCGTGCCGTTCGAGGACAACTCGCCGACCGTGGGCGAGAGTTACGCCTTCGCGGCCAAGCCCCTCGCGGGCGCCGACTTCACCTCGTACGTCGAGGTGCCGCTGCCGCAGAGCCAGGAGCGCGGCACCATCGTCGGCGAATACCGGCACGACGGCCGGCGTGAACTGGTCGTGTCCTTCGTCTACAACCAGCACCAGCAGCAGTACCGGCTCCTCGCCCGCGGCATCGTGGGGTGGATGACCCAGGGCGTCCACCTGGGCATGAACCGCAACTACTTCGCCGTGCACGTCGACGACGTCTTCGGCGCCGACGACCGCTGGGACAGCGCGCTCAACTGCACCCCCGGTGACGTCGACTGCCAGCCGGGGCAGGGCGTACCCCGGCCGATCCGGATGACGGCCGACGACGCGCGGTACGCGGCCCAGTGGTCCACGGAGCGGAAGTTCACGCTCGACATGGTCTACAACGGCGGCGGCAGCGTCCGGCACAAGGCGGAGAACGGCGGCAGCGACCCCCTCGCCCAGCAACTGCTCGCCGACAAGGCCCGCTACCGCTGGGTCAACCACACCTACGACCACCCCTACCTCGGCTGCGTACAGGACGTCTCCGTGGTGCCCTGGGTGTGCGCCAAGAACGCCGACGGCAGCGTCAAGTACGTGACCCGCTCGGTGATCGCCGCGCAGATCCGCGACAACCGGAACTGGGCGGTGAACGCCGGACTGTCGCTCCAGAGCGACGAGTTGGTGACCGGCGAGCACTCCGGTCTCAAGACGCTTCCGCAGCAGCCCGCGGACAATCCGAACCTCGCGGGCGCCCTCTCGGACACCGGCATCCGCAGCCTGGCGTCGGACAACTCGCGCGAACGGCAGCAGCGCACCCTCGGACCGGCCACGACCGTGCCGCGCTATCCGATGAACGTCTTCTACAACGCGGCCCGCGCCGCCGAGCAGATCGACGAGTACAACTGGATCTACACCCGCAAGGCGGACGGCGGCAGCGGCATCTGCGAGACCGCCGCCAACACCACCTGCCTCGAAGCGCCGTTGGACCCCGTCACCGGGTACACGGACTACATCGTGCCGCTGGAGACACGGATCGCGCTGTCCCACGCACTCGCCAACGACCCGCGCCCGCACTTCATCCACCAGTCGAACCTGGCCGAGGACCGCATCGCCTATCCGGTCCTGAACGCGATCATCGCCGCGTACGAAGGCCTCTACGCGGACACCGCACCGCTGGTGAACCTGCGCCAGAAGGACATCGGCGCGGAACTGACCGAGCGCGCGGCCTGGGACGCCGCCGTGCAGGCGGGCCGGGTCACCGCCTACCGGATCGGCAACACCGTCACGGTGCAGGCACCGGCCGGGGTGAAGGCCACGGCGACCATGCCGGCCGGCACCCGGCAGAACCTGCTCCTGGGCACCGCGCCGTTCGGCACGGCCTACGCGGGCTCGCTCTCCGGACGCGTCTCACCGGCCCTGCTGCAGACCCAGATCACCCTGACCGTGCCGGGGACGGCGACCACCGCCCTGACCACGGAAGCGGCCGCGCCCGTGGCCGAACCCGCCGGTGAACTGCCGGCACCCAAGGGCGTCCGCCGGCACGTTCCGTACGGCGTGACGCGCTGAAGAGGCCGCCCGTGAGGGCGGCACCGCCTCTACGGACGGCCCGTACGACCTGTACGCGTCGCTCGACCGTTCCGACGCACCAGCGGTCCTGGTGCCGGGAGACCTGCCACTCCCGGCACCGGCCGTATCGCACGCCTGCCGCAACGAGGCCGCAAGGCCCGTGGGCGACAGACCCCGGGGGAGCAGAACCATGCCACCGTCACACCTGCCGCACTCCGATACGGCACGGGTCACCTTGCTGACCGAAGGCACCTATCCGCACAGCCACGGCGGCGTGAGCGTGTGGTGCGACCAACTCGTCCGCGGCATGCCGGACTTCGAGTTCCGCGTCACCGCCGTCACCGGCACAGGACACGAACCACTGGTGTGGGAGCTGCCCTCCCATGTCGCCGAACCGGTCACCGTCCCGCTCTGGGGTCCGGCGCCCGCTCGGCGGGCGCCGCGGGGGCGGCGGCTCGACCAGGTGCTCTCCACATACGAACTGTTTCTGACCGCGATGCTCGACCCGGACGTAGAGCGGTACTTCGGGGTCGCCCTGTACGGGCTGGCCACGATGGCCCGTGACGGGCGGCTCGGTCCCGCGCTGCGCACCCGGCAGGCTCTGCGGATCCTGGTGGACATCTGGAACCGAACGGACCTGGAGGTGTCCGCCGCGCGGCCCACGCTGCACGACGCCCTCACCGCCACGGACCTCCTGGAGCACGTCCTGCGCCCGCTCGCCGCCGAGCCGCCGTCCGACGGTGTGGCGCACGCTGTCAGCGGCGGGCTCGCCGTGCTGCCGGGGCTCGTCGGGCATCAACTCCACGGGGTGCCGCTGCTCCTGACGGAGCACGGCGTCTACCTGCGCGAGCGGTACCTCGGCTATCGCACGGGCGGGTTCACCTGGCCCGTGAAGTACCTGCTGCTCGGCTTCTTCCGGCTGCTCGCCGAGGAGACCTACCAGGTCGCCGCCCTCATCACGCCCGGCAACCGCTACAACCGGCTGTGGGAGGAACGGGGCGGCGCCGCACCCGAATCCATCCGCACCGTCTACAACGGCGTGGATCCCGCCGCCTTCCCGCCCGCGGGCCCCGAGCCCGCGACGCCGACGCTCAGCTGGGCCGGCCGGATCGACCCGATCAAGGATCTGGAGACGCTGATCAGGGCGTTCGCCCTGGTGCGCGCCGAACTCCCCGACGCGCGGCTGCGGTTGTTCGGCGGCGCGCCGCGCGGAGGCGAGGCATACCGGGACCAATGCGCGGCACTCGCGGACGAGTTGGGGCCGGGGGATGCCGTCACCTTCGAAGGGCGCGTGGACGACATCCTGGAGGCGTACGCGGCCGGCAACGTGGTGATGCTGTCCAGCATCAGCGAAGGCTTCCCGTTCACGCTGATCGAGGCCATGTCCTGCGGCCGCGCCACAGTCTCCACCGATGTGGGCGGCGTACGCGAGGCCGTCGGCGACAGCGGACTCGTCGTACCGCCGCGCGACCCCGCCGCGATGGCCCGCGCGGCGCTCGCGTTGCTGCGCGATCCCGGGCGGCGGGCCGCGATGGGGGAGAGCGCCCGGCTGCGGGTCATCGAGCAGTTCACACTGCGCCGCACCATCGAGACCTTCCGTTCCATCTACCAGGAACTCGGCACGCCAGTCCCGGCTGCCGACGTTGCCGGCGGGTGGGGCGCCGCCGCGGCCGAGGGGGCCCTCGCATGAGCGGCCCGCTGCGTCTGCTGCCCGGGGACGGCAACGGAGTGCCGAATGCGCTCGGCGGTGACGGCAAGGGAGTGCCGAGCGTGTCCGGCGTCGACGGCCACGGACTGCCGGACCTGCCCGGCGTCGACGGCAACGCACTGCCGGACCTGCCCGGCGTCGACGGCAACGGACTGCCGGACCTGCATCGCGAGCGCACCGGCCGGACCCGGCCGAGCTGGGTGGCCGACCCGGTCGACGAACTCGCCGAGCGCCTCGCCGACCGGATCGCGGTCGCCGTACACCCCGACGAGGTGGCCGCACTGCTCGAATCGGACGGCCTGACCGCCGAGCGGATCGAGCAGCACTACGGCAGGTCCGATCTGTTCGCACTCGCCGAGGACCTCTTCGACCGCGTCCCACGGCACTACGCGGCGCCGCCGCCCGGGCCCGACCCCTGGCGCGCCGACCCGATGCGCTGCGCACTGCGCGGACTGGCCTTCGCCCTGCCCGGACTCGCCTATGTGCTCGGCGCCCGACTCCTGCACGGCCGCCCCGACCTGACCGGGCTCGTGGCTTCCGCGCTGCTCGCCTGGGCCTGGAACCAAGGCCTCAGCCACCGTGCGTACCTGCGGCTCTCGGCCGAGGGGCCGGCCGGCGCCGCCCGCACCCTGCGCGTGGGAGCACTGGCCGGTGCGCTCGTGAGCGGTGGGCTCGGACTCGCCCTGGCCGGCCCGGCCACGGCGGGCGCCTTCGCCGTGGGGCAGTCCGCGTACCTGGGAGCGGCGGGGGCGCTGCTCGTCCTGGGGCGCGAACGGGCGCTGCTCATCGGCCTGTTGCCGGTCGTCGCGGGCGCGGGGGCGACGCTGCTGTGGACCCTCCCGGCGGCCCTCGTGCTCGTGGTGCTGCTCGGCTCCGTGGTGCTGACCGCCTCGGTCGCGTGGCACGCGCTGCGCGAGGCGCTGCCCGCCGGCCGGTCCGCCGACGGCGGAACGCGCACGGCGTCCGTGCTGTCCTCCCTTCCGTACGGCCTGTTCGGCCTGGCGGCCGGGGTGCTGGCCGCGCTCGCCGGGTCGCTCGACGCCAGCACGGTGGTGGTCCTGACGCTCAGCATGGGCTTCGCCGAGTGGCTGCTCTACCGCTATCGCTCTCTCGGAGTGTCCGGGCTGCGCTCCAGCACCGGCCTGCCCGGGTTCACCGACCGTTCCGGCCGCGCACTGGCCCTGTGCCTCGGCGCCTACCTGGCCCTGCTGGCCGGGGGAGCGCTGGTCGCGGGGACAGCGCCGCTCGCCTTGCTCCTCCTGGGAACCGTGTTCTGGACGGCACTGCTGCTGCAGGCGTTCGGCGTGGCCTGGTTCCCCGCCCTCGTCTCGCTCGCCGCGGCCGCCGCACTGGCCGTGGCGCGCGCCGCCGAACTCCCGGACGTACCAGCGCAGTTGATATGCACCGGACTCGCCGCGGTGGTGCTCACGGCCGGTACGTATCGCCTGCTGGCCCGTCCCACCGCTCACCGCTGAATCCACCGCCGGGCCCGCGGCCCCCTCGTGCGGCAGCCCGCCACCCTCTCCGGAAGCCCGCGCCACCCACTCACCCCAGGAGCAACGACCGTGACCTCACCCGCACTTGTCGCCGTCACCGGAGCAGAAGGCTTCATCGGCTCGCACCTCACCGAAGCGCTCGTCGCCGCCGGGCACCGGGTCCGCGCGATGGCCCAGTACAACTCCTTCTCCTCGTACGGATGGCTGGAGACCCTCGCCCCCGATGTGCTCGACCAGGTGGACATCGTCCTCGGTGACGTCCGCGATCCCGGCTCGGTGCAGGCCCTCACCGAAGGCGCCGAGGCCGTCTACCACTTGGCGGCGCTGATCGCGATCCCGTACTCCTATCAGGCGCCGCACAGCTACGTGGACACGAATGTCACCGGCACGCTCAATGTCCTGGAAGCGGTACGGCGCCAGGAGATCCCGCGTCTCGTGCACACCTCGACCAGCGAGACCTACGGCACCGCGCAGACCGTGCCGATCACCGAGGACCATCCCGTCAACACCCAGTCCCCGTACGCCGCTTCGAAGGCGGGCGGCGACCGGCTCGCCGACAGCTACCACGCGAGTTTCGCCACTCCGGTCGTCACGCTGCGGCCGTTCAACACCTTCGGGCCGCGTCAGTCGATGCGCGCCGTGATCCCCACGGTCATCGGCCAGGTCGCCGCCGGGGCGCAGACCGTCACCCTGGGAGACCTGCGGCCCACCAGGGACTTCCTGTACGTGAAGGACACGGCGCAGGCGTTCCTCGCGGTGGGCACCGCGCCCGCCGAGCAGGTGGTCGGCCGCACCTTCAACGCCGGGACGGGCGAGGAGATCTCGGTCGGTGACCTCACCCGGCTGATCGGCAAGCTGATGGACACCGAACTCGACGTACGCGAGGACGCGGAGCGCATCCGGCCCGCGAACTCCGAGGTCATGCGCCTCGTCGCCGACGCCTCCCGGCTGCGCGCCGCCACCGGCTGGGAACCGGGCCACACCCTGCAGTCCGGGCTCGCGCACACCATCGACTTCTTCCGCGACCCCGCGCACCTCGCGCGCTACAAGACCGGCATCTACAACATCTGACCGCGCCGGATCCGCATCCGAATCCGACCGCCACGGGCCCGCGTCCGACCGCGCCGGACCCGAGAGTGACCACCAACCACCACCAGCACGACCGAACAGGGGGAGACCCATGCACGCAGTGATCCTCGCCGGGGGCAAGGGCGTCCGGCTGCGCCCGTACACCACCGCGCTGCCCAAACCGCTCGTCCCGATCGGCGACCAGCACGCGATCCTCGAGATCGTCCTTCGCCAGCTCGCCGCCGCCGGGTTCACCAGCTGCACCGTGGCCATCGGCCACCTGGGGCACATCATCCGCGCCTACGTGGGCGACGGCAGCCAGTGGGGGCTGCGCATCGACTACGCGGCCGAGGACAACCCGCTCGGCACCATGGGGCCGCTGCTGCCGATGCTCGGCCGACTGCCCGAGCACTTCCTCGTGATGAACGGCGACATCCTCACCGACCTCGACTACGGGGACGTGCTCCACCGGCACGCCGCCTCCGGCGCACCGCTCACCGTCGCCACGTACGCCCGCAAGGTCGCCATCGACTTCGGCGTCCTGACCACGGAGTCCGGCCGGATCGTCTCCTTCGCCGAGAAGCCGAACCTCGACTACCGGGTCTCCATGGGCGTGTACGGCCTGTCCCGGGCGACCCTCGCCGGGTACACGCCGGGCCTGCCGCTCGGCTTCGACGAGCTCGTGCTCGACCTGCTCGGGGCTCAAACCCCGCCGCACGCCTACGAGTTCAGCGGCTACTGGCTGGACATCGGCCGCCCCGACGACTACGACCGGGCCAACGCGGAGTTCACCACGCACCGCGGTGTGCTCCTCAAGGGGGCGTGATCGCCGCCATGCGTGTGCTCATCCTGGGCGCCGGAGGGTTCCTCGGCCGCCACACCGCCGAGCGGCTGCGCGCCCTGCCGGGTGTCCGGCTGCTCGTCGGCGGCCGCTCACCGAGCGCCGACGTGACGCTCGACCTGACCGCCGATCCCGCGCTCCTCACCGATGCCGTGTACGCCGCGGCGCCCGACGCGGTGGTCAACTGCGCGGGTCTCGTGGCCGGCAGCGCCGTCCGTCTCACCGACCTCAACGCGCGGGGACCGGCCGCCCTGTGCGAGGCGCTGCAGGAGGCGGCGCCCTCGGCACGGCTCGTGCACTTCGGGTCCGCGGGGGAGTACGGGCCCACCGCGATGCGCGTACCGGTCGCGGAGGACACACCGACCAGGCCTCAGACGCCTTACGGGGCAACGAAGTTGGCGGGCACGGTCGCCGTGGCGGCCGCGGGCCTGGACGCCGTGGTGCTGCGGGTGTTCAACCCGGTCGGGCCGGGGGCACCGACCGCGGGACTGCCCGGCCGGCTCGCCGCCGAGCTGCTTCGCGCCGGGCCCGAAGGAGCCGTACGCGTAGGTGATCTCTCCGCGTACCGGGACTTCGTGGACGCCAGGGACGTGGCCGAGGCCGTCGCGCTCGCCGTATGCGCGCCGGGACCGCTGCCGGCGGTCCTCAACATCGGCAGCGGACGCGCGACCCCCGTACGCGAGTTGGCCCACCGGTTCGTCGAGGTGTCCGGGCACGCGGGCCCGCTGGAGGAGTCCGGCGACGGCTCGGCCCGTTCGGGCGCCGTCTCCTGGAGCTGCGCGGACATCGGCGCGGCGCGGGCCGCACTCGGCTGGCAGCCGCGCCGCATGCTGGCCGAGTCCGTCACGGATCACTGGCGCGAGCTGGCATCCGTCAGAGCCGGGGCGGTCCGTTGACCACAGGGGGACTCCTTGTGCCGATGTACGTGCATCCGGCCGTCGATCCCGGCGCCTGGGAGCGGTTGGCGCTCCGCGCCGACCTGCTCTACGGCGTGATCGTCAACGTCGCCGACGGACCGGGCGACGCCCGCGAACCGTCCTTCGCCGCCGCCGCCCGCGATCTGCGGGCGGCGGGGGTACGGCTGTTCGGCTACGCCGACACCGACTACGGCCGCCGTCCCCGGCCCGAGGTCATCGCCGACCTGGAGCGCCACCGCGACTGGTACGGAACCGACGGCTGCTTCCTCGACCAGGCCGCGGCCGAGGCCTCCTGTCTGCGCCACTACCGGCGCCTGGCGCGCACGGCCCGCGCCCGCGGCCTGGAGACCGTCGTCCTCAACCCCGGGGTGCACCCGGCGCCCGGGTACACCCGGGCGGGCGACGTCCTGGTGACGTTCGAGGGCGACTGGGACGCGTATCGCAGCGCCCCGGCGCCGCCCCGGTGGACCGCCTCCTATCCGCCCGAGCGGTTCTGCCACCTGGTGCACGGAGTGCCCCAGGGGCTGTGCGGGGTGGCCGTCCGTACGGCTCGGCTGCGGGGCGCCGCGGTGTCCTGCGCCGTGCCCGGACACGGCGCCAACCCGTGGGCGCAGCCGCCACCGCTCGCCGCCGCGGGGCCCGCCACCGACACTGGATCATGACCCGTCTCCCGGCGCTCCTGTTCGTACTCGCCGTGCTGACCGCGTGCTCGGCGCCCGCCCCGCATCCGGACCCCCGCCCCGGTGAGCGCTGGCGGCCCGCGCAGGGCACGACCTGGCAGTGGCAGCTCGACGGCCGCCTGGACTTCGGCGTGGACGTCCCGGTGTACGACATCGACGGATTCGAGAACGACGCCGCGACCGTGCGGAGACTGCATGACGCCGGGCGCAAGGTCATCTGCTATCTCAACGCCGGTGCCTGGGAGTCCTTCCGCCCCGACCACCGGGACTTCCCCGCCGCCGTCCTCGGACGTCCCAACGGCTGGCCCGGCGAACGCTGGCTGGACATCCGGCGCGTCGACGTCCTGCGTCCGCTCATGGCCAAGCGGTTCGACCTGTGCCGCGCCAAGGGCTTCGACGCGGTGGAACCCGATCTGATGGACGGCTACCTCAACGACACCGGGTTCCCGCTCACCGCCCGGCACCAGCTCACGTACAACCGGATGCTCGCCGAACTCGGCCATGAGCGCGGCATGTCCGTCGGTCTCAAGAACGATCTGCCGCAGATCCCGCAGCTGGTGGGCGACTTCGACTTCGCGGTGAACGAGGAGTGCTTCCAGTACGACGAGTGCGCGGCGCTCAAGCCCTTCGCCGACGCGGGCAAGGCCGTCCTGCACGTCGAGTACGCCGTGCCGCCCGCCGAGTTCTGCCCCCGGGCCCGGGCCCTCGGCTTCAGCTCGATGGCCAAACGGCTCGACCTCGGTGCGTGGCGCCGCCCTTGCTGAGGGACAGCGTCACGCACCGAGGTCGAGCCCAACGACCCGTCAGGCCCGAGGGCTCGCCTCCGGCAGCGGTGCGGCGCTCGGCGCGTCTTTGTCGCGGCCGGCCGAGCGGAGCACACCGGCGAACAGGATCAGGCCCACGGCCAGCGTGGTGACCAGGGCGAACGACACCATCAGCGAGGTGGCGTCGGCGACGGCGCCGATGGCCGAGGGGGCGATGAGCCCCGAGGTGTACGTGATGGTCGCGACGCCCGCGATGGCCTGGCTCGGGTTGGGGCCGCTGCGCCCCGCGGCGGCGAACGCGAGCGGTACGACGACCGCGATCCCCAGGCCCATCATCCCGAAACCGGTCATCGCGACGGCCGGATGGCTGGCGAAGACGACCAACAGGCCGCCCCCGGTGGCCAGTACACCGCCGGCGCGCACCGTGGGCACCGGTCCGAAACGGTCGACGATCTTGTCCCCGGCGATCCGCGCGACGGCCATGGTGAGAGCGAATGCCGTGGTGCAGGCGGCGGCGAGGCCGGCCGACGTCTCCAGTTCGTCCTTGAGGTAGACCGCGGACCAGTCCAGGCTCGCGCCCTCGGCGAACACCGCACAGAAGCCCACCGCACCGATCAGCAGCGCGGACTTGGGCGGCAGGGCGAACCGCGGCGGCGCGTCCTCTTCGGGCGAGCTCGGCGGATCGAGCACATAGCGGCACACGAGCAGACCGAGCACCGTGAGGACGGCTGCGGCGAGCAGGTGGTGGATGCGGGCGTCGGCGCCCAGATGCGCGGCGAACGTGCCGCCGGCCGAGCCGAGCAGGGCGCCCACGCTCCACATGCCGTGCAGACCGGACATGATCGAACGGCCCATCCGGTTCTCGGTCTCGAGACCGATCGCGTTCATCACCACGTCGGACATGCCGGAGGTGGCGCCGTACACGAAGAGCGCCATGCACAAGGTGAGCAGGCCGGGAGCGAGCGACGGCAGGGTGAGCGACAGGGTCCACAGCGCGAGGAGCACCCGCAGCGCGGCACGGGCGCCGAAACGGTGGCTGATCGCGGCGGCCAGCGGCATGGCGACGGACGCGCCGAGCGCGGGGAACGCGAGGGCGAAGCCGAGCTGTCCCGCGCTGAGCCCGGCATGGTCCTGGATCCAGGGGATCCGGGTCGCGAACGAGCCGGTGACCGCACCGTGCACACAGAACACGGCGGCCACGGCGTACCGCGCCCGTATCAACTCCCTTGGTATCAAGGTCGCTTCACTCATCATTCCCCTCCCGGCATACAGAATCCGCGCTGCCGACGTAAACTATCAGGAACCCTGCCTGATAAATAGCGGCTCTGTTGCTCCGCCGGTCACGCATTGATCTGGAAGGATCCCCGGCATGCCCGCCTCCCCCCGCACCGCCCGAGCCATCAACGACCGGTCCGCGCTGCGTCTGCTGCACGACCAGGGTCCGCTCACGGCCGGGCAGCTCAAGGAGATGACGGGCCTGTCCCGGCCCACGGTCGCGGATCTCGTCGAGCGGCTGCGCAGCGCCGGACTGATCGGTGTGGTCGGCGAGGCGGGCGCCGAACGGCGGGGGCCCAACGCGAAGGTGTACGGGATCGTGGCGGACATCGCCCATCTCGCGGCGCTCGACGTGCGCACCATGGGCGTCTCCGTGGTCGTGTCCGATCTGCTCGGGACCGTACTCGCCGAGGCGGCGCTGCCGATCGACGAGACCGGCGGCACGGAGATCGCCGTCGAACGCGCGGTGGCGCTGCTCGAGGAGACGGCGCGCAGCGCGGGCGCCCGCGAGCTGCACAGCGTCGGCATCGGGGCGCCCGGCCTGATCGACCCGACGACCGGCGAACTGCGCGACTCCGGCGGTCTGCCCGCCTGGCACCGACGCCTGGTGGCCGCGCTGCGGAAGGAACTTCCCGCGACCGTGCTCGTCGAGAACGAGACGAACCTCGCCGCCGTCGCCGAGCGGCACGCGGGCGCGGCCCGCGACCGGGACACCTTCGTCCTGCTATGGCTCGGCCACGGCGTCGGCGCCGCGGTGCTGCTCGACGGGCGGCTGCGCCGAGGGGCCTCGGGCGGCGCGGGCGAGCTGGGGTTCCTGCCCGTGCCCGGGACCGCGGGACTGCCCACGGCCGTCGACTGCGGGGGAGGCTTCCATACGCTGGCCTCTTCGCAGGCGATCGTCGAACTCGGCGCGGAATACGGGGTGTTCGGGCCCGGCCCGGTGGGGTCGGGGCCGGCCGGTGAGGGGGTGGTCCGCACCGCGGTGGGGGCCCTCAGCGCACCGGACCTCGAACTCACGGCGACGGGCACCGAGCCGCCCGCCGCCGCACACGCCGCTGCCTTCCTCGACACCCTCGCCGACCGCGTCGCCCTCGCCGTCGCCGCCACCGCCGCGGTCCTCGACCCCGGCTGTGTGGTCCTCGGCGGCGAGATCGGCTGCGCGGGCGGCCCCGAACTCGCCCACCGCGTCGAAGAACGCGTCGCCGCGCTCTCCCCGCTGCACACGGAGGTACGCGCGGGAGAGCTCGGCGGCGGCGCGGTACTGCGCGGTGCTTTGCTCGCCGCACAGGAAGCCGCTCAGGACGCGCTGTTCCCCTCGGAGTCCTGAGGCGGGGGCGAGTCCTTCCGGTAGGCGTCCTGAGGCGAAGGCGAGTCCTTCCGGTAGGCATCCAGAGGCGGGCGCGAGTCCTTCCGTACGTACTCCGCCAGGTACTCGTCGAACGTGCCCTTCCCCACGGCCCGTTCAGGCGCGAGATGCCCACCGTGCACAAAGCCCTGATACGTCTTCCCGGCCAGCGGCACCTCGACGATCCGCCGGCTCTTCCCGACCGCCGCGAGGTACTTCTCGGCCAGCTGCCGCAAGGTGAACACCTCGGGCCCGCCCATGTCGTCCACCCGCCCGAGCGGGTCCCCTTGGGCCAACTCCGCGATCCGTGCGGCCACTTCGTCCACGGCGATCGGCTGGGTGCGGCCGTCCTTCGGGATCAGCATCACCGGCGGCTTCGCCAGCGCCTCCAGCACCTGCACCACCAGATCGTGGAACTGGGTGGCCCGCAGTGTCGTCCAGCCGATCCCCGAGTCCTCGATCAGCCGCTCCACCTGGTGCTTGCCGCGGTAGTAGCCGAGCGGTACGGCGTCGACGCCGACGATCGACACGTAGACCAGATGGCGGACCTCCGCCTTCTTGGCGGCGGCGATCAGGTTCTGTGCCGCCTCGACGTCGGCACCCTTCTTGGGCGTCGTGGCGCAGTGCACCACCACATCCGCTCCGGCGGTGGCCTGCCCCAGGCCCGCGCCGGTCAGCAGATCGGCCGCCCACCAGTCGGAACGCCTGCTCATGGCCCGTACGTCATGTCCGGCGTCGCGCAGCAGTCGCGTCAGGGGTTTGCCGAGGGTGCCGGTCGCTCCGGTCACCAGGATCGTGCTCATCGCGCCCTCCTTCGAGAGGTCTCACAGAGATCTCGCAGAGATGGAGCTCTTCGCAGGACTTTTCAGCCTGGCAGAGGGGCGGCATCTTGGCCCGGGCACCTACAAGACAAACGCAAACCTCCTGTGAGCCAGCCCACAGCCGCTCGCCCGTATGGCCGACGATCAGGCGTGGCACACTGGCTGTGTACCAGCAGCAGCGCACTCCGGGGTCGGTGTAATTCCGAACCGGCGGTTACAGTCCGCGACCCGGTCACCTCCAGTGACCGGTTGACCAGGTGAAATTCCTGGACCGACGGTGAAAGTCCGGATGGGAGGCAGTGCGCGGCGGGCAGGCACGTTTTTCGTGTACGCCGCCGACCGTTCGATCTTTGCCAGCCGAAGATCGTCGCAGTCCGGCGTTCCCGAGTGCTCCTGCCCGTGATCTCTGTCGTCATCGACAGGCCCCGGAGTCCGTGCCTTATGAGGCAGGAGGACCCGGTGGCCCCCACCGCAGCCGCAGCGCCTGATCAACTGCGTGACGCGATGCGTCACGCTGTCGCGCTCGCCGCGCGCGGACTCGGCTCCACCAGCCCCAACCCGGTCGTCGGCTGCGTCATCCTCGACGCCCACGGCACGGTCGTCGGCGAGGGCTTCCACGAGCGGGCAGGCGGCCCGCACGCCGAGGTGCACGCGCTGAACGCGGCCGGTGACAAGGCCCGCGGCGGCACCGCACTCGTCACCCTCGAACCCTGCAACCACACCGGACGCACCGGCCCCTGCGCCCGGGCGCTGATCAAGGCCGGAATCGCGCGAGTGGTGTACGCGGTGAGCGACCCCAACCCCACAGCCACCGGCGGCGCACAGACCCTCCGTAACGCCGGAATCGACGTCGAAGCGGGACTGCTCGAGGACGAGGCGCGCGCCGGCAACATCGCCTGGCTCACCGCCGTCAAGACCGGCCGCCCGTACGTGACTTGGAAGTACGCCGCCACCCTCGACGGCCGGATCGCCGCCGCCGACGGCACCAGCCGCTGGATCTCGTCGGCCGAATCCCGCGCCGACGTCCACCGCCTGCGCGCCGAGTCCGACGCGGTGGTGGTCGGCTCCGGCACGATGCGCGCCGACGACCCGCACCTCGCCGTGCGCGGCATCGACGGCGCCGTACAGCCGCTGCGGGTCGTCATCGACACCGAGGCCGCCGCGGTGCGGCCCGGCGCCCGGATCCTCGACGACGCGGCACCGACCCTGATCGCCGTCGCCGAGGACGCCACCACCGACCTGCGCCATGCCGATGTCCTACGCCTCCCGCGCGCCGCACGGGGGTTGGACATCCAGGCCCTGCTCGACGCCCTGTACGCCCGCGGTGTCCGCTCCGTCCTGCTCGAAGGCGGCCCGACGCTCGCGGGCGCCTTCGTGGCGGCCGGCGCGGTCGACCGCGTCATCGGCTACCTCGCCCCCGTCCTGCTCGGCGCAGGACAGGCGGCGCTCGCCGACGCCGGAATCAGCACGATCACCGACGCGTTGCGGCTCGACGTGACCGAGACCGTACGGATCGGACCCGACCTCCGTATCACCGCCGCTCTGTCCCCGAAGGAGTCCTGAGGATGTTCACCGGAATCGTCGAAGAACTGGGTGAGATCACCGCCGTGGAACAGCTCGGCGACTCCTGCCGGTTCCGCGTGCGCGGCAAGGTCGTCACCGAGGGCGCCGGTCACGGCGACTCCATCGCGGTCAACGGCGTCTGCCTGACCGTCGTCGAGTACGGCGACGACTGGTTCACCGCCGACGTCATGGAGGAGACCCTCAAGCGCTCCAGCCTCGGCGCGCTCGCCGAGGGCTCCCGCGTGAACCTGGAGCGTCCGACCGCCGTCGGCGCCCGGCTCGGCGGCCACATCGTGCAGGGCCATGTCGACGGCACCGGCACGATCCTGGACCGCACCCCGTCGGAGAACTGGGAGATCGTCAAGATCGCCCTGCCGGCCGCACTCTCGCGCTACGTCGTCGAGAAGGGCTCCATCACCGTCGACGGCGTCAGCCTCACGGTGGTCGAGGCCGCCGCCGACCACTTCACCATCAGCCTCATCCCGACGACCCTCGCGCTCACCACGCTCGGCATGAAGCAGGCCGGCGACCCGGTGAACCTCGAGGTCGACATCATCGCCAAGTACGTCGAGCGGCTGCTCGGCGACCGCGCCACCACGGCCGACAACAGCACCACGACCACCACGGGGGACTCCAAGTGAGCGTGCTCGATTCGCTGAACACCGAGGCCTTCACCGCCTTCGGCCAGCACATCCTCTGGTCCGACATGATCGGCAACACCTTCGGCCTCGCGGCCCTCGCGCTCGGCTGGAAGCGCTCGGTGTGGACCTGGCCCGTCCAGTTCGCCGCCGGCCTGATCCTCTTCGGTGCCTTCGCCGGACACCTCACGGGCAGCGCGGGCAAGCAGGTCGTCGTGATGATCGTGGCCGTCCTGGGCTGGATCGCCTGGACCCGCGGCCGCAAGGAAGCCCAGGACGGCTCCATAGCCGTGCGCTTCGCCACCTGGAAGGAGCGCGGCCTGATGCTCGCGGCCGCGGCCGCCGGCACCGTCGCCGTCGCCCTGCTCTTCAAGGCCTACCCGTCGCTGTCCTGGGACCCCTGGCCGGACGCGTACATCTTCGTCGGCACCATCGTCGCGATGTACGCCCAGGCCCGCGGCATGGTCGAGTTCTGGTTCGCCTGGCTGCTCGTCGACCTCGTGGGCGTCCCGCTGAACTTCGCCAACGGTTACGCCTTCTCCGGATTCGTCTACGTCATCTACGGCGCGCTCGTCCTGTGGGGCATGCGCGACTGGTGGCTGCGCTCGCGCGCCACCGCCCCGGCCCTGGAAGGAGCCCCGGCATGAGCACCGCTGCAGCGTGGTCGGTGGACGAGGACCTGACCCTCGACCCGGTCGAGCAGGCCATCGCGGACATCGCCGCGGGCCGCCCGGTCGTGGTCGTGGACGACGAGGACCGCGAGAACGAGGGCGATCTCGTCATCGCCGCCGAGAAGGCGACACCCGAGATCATCGCGTTCATGATGAGCGAGTGCCGCGGCCTGATCTGCGCGCCCATGGAGAGCGACGAGCTGGAGCGGCTGCAACTGCCCCAGATGGTCGCCGACAACACCGAGTCGATGAAGACCGCCTTCACCGTCTCCGTCGACGCCTCCGGTGCCCACGGCGTCACCACCGGCATCTCCGCCTGGGACCGCGCCACCACGCTCCGCCTCCTGGCGAGCGGCACCACCGAGCCTGAAGACTTCGTACGGCCCGGCCACATCTTCCCGCTGCGCGCCCGCGAGGGCGGCGTCCTCGTGCGCAACGGCCACACCGAAGCGGCCGTCGACCTGGCCCGGCTCGCGGGCCTACGCCCGGCCGGTGCGATCGTCGAGATCGCCGGCGAGGACGGCTCGATGCTGCGCCTGCCCGAGCTGGTGCCGTTCGCCCGCAAGCACGGCCTGACGATCATCTCGATCGAGGACCTCATCGCGTACCGCAAGAGCTCCGAGCCGACTGTCCGCCGCGAGGCCGAGGTCCGGCTGCCCACGCAGCACGGCGAGTTCACCGCGTACGGCTACCGCTCGACCGTCGACGGCGTCGAGCATGTCGCCCTCGTGCACGGCGAGCTCGGCGACGGCGAGGACGTCCTGGTCCGGATGCACTCCGAGTGCCTCACGGGGGATGTCTTCCACTCGCTGCGCTGCGACTGCGGCCCCCAGCTGGAGGCCGCGATGGACCGTATCCAGGCCGCAGGACGCGGCGTGGTCGTCTATCTGCGCGGGCACGAAGGGAGGGGCATCGGCCTGCTGTCCAAGCTGCGTGCGTACGAGCTGCAGGAGCGCGGCCGCGACACCCTCGACGCCAACCTCGAGCTCGGCCTGCCCGCCGACGCCCGCGACTACGGCGCCGGCGCGCAGATCCTCACCGATCTCGGCGTACGCAGCGTGCGTCTGATGACCAACAACCCGGAGAAGTCCGAGGCGCTCACCCGCCACGGCATGAAGATCAGCGGCCGTGAGGTCGTGGCGCTGCCGGCCGGCGAGCACAACCTGCGCTATCTGCGTACCAAGCGGGACCGCATGGGGCACGACCTGCCCTGGCTCGACGCGCAGTAGACACCCCTGGCAGCACCCCCTGTTCCAAGTACCGGACTACCGAGGAGAAGAGCACGTGAGCGGCAAGGGCGCACCCGAACTCAGCGTGAAGAACTGCGGCGACCTGCGGGTCGCGGTCATCGCCGCGCAGTGGCACGAGAAGGTCATGGACGGCCTCGTCGACGGCGCTCTGCGCGCCCTGCACGAGCTGGGCATCGACGAGCCGACCCTGCTTCGCGTCCCGGGCAGCTTCGAGCTGCCCGTCGTCGCCAAGGTCCTCGCCGGCCGCGGCTACGACGCGATCGTCGCGCTCGGTGTGGTCATCCGCGGCGGCACCCCGCACTTCGAGTACGTCTGCCAGGGCGTGACGCAGGGCCTCACCCAGGTCTCCGTGGACACCGGCGTCCCGATCGGCTTCGGCGTGCTGACCTGCGACACCGAGGAGCAGGCGCTCGACCGCGCCGGCATCGAGGGCTCCACCGAGGACAAGGGCCACGAGGCCGTCACCGCGGCCGTGGCCACGGCGACCACGCTGCGTACCGTCTCGGAACCCTGGCGTTAGTACGGCACGGAGAGCGGCGTAGAGTAAGACCATCATGTCCAAGAAGACTTTTGAGGAGCTCTTCGCCGAGCTCCAGCACAAGGCCGCCAACGGCGACCCCGCCACCTCCCGTACCGCCGAACTGGTGGACAAGGGCGTGCATGCCATCGGCAAGAAGGTCGTCGAAGAGGCCGCCGAAGTCTGGATGGCCGCCGAGTACGAGGGCAAGGAAGCCGCCGCCGAGGAGATCTCGCAGCTGCTCTACCACGTCCAGGTGATGATGGTCGCGACCGGCGTCACTCTCGACGACGTGTACGCCCACCTCTGAGCCACGCCGCCACCCTCCCGTATCACCTCCCGATCACTTCTACGCAAGGAAGCCGACCTCATGCTGCGCATCGCCGTCCCCAACAAGGGTTCACTGTCCGGACCTGCGTCGGCGATGCTCCATGAGGCCGGCTACCAGCAGCGCAAGGAGTCCAAGGAACTCGTCCTCGTCGATCCCGACAACGAGGTGGAGTTCTTCTACCTCCGCCCCAAGGACATCGCGATCTACGTGTCCTCGGGCAAGCTCGACATCGGCATCACGGGCCAGGACCTGCTGATCGACTCCGGCGTGAGCGCCGAGACGATCCTGCCGCTCGGCTTCGCCCGCTCCACCTTCCGCTTCGCCGCGAAGCCGGGGGCCGTGCAGAGCCTCGCGGACCTCGCGGGCCGGACGATCGCCACCTCGTACGAGGGAATCGTCGCCAAGTACCTGGCGGAGCAGGGCGTCGACGCCTCGGTCGTCCACCTGGACGGCGCCGTCGAGACCGCCATCGAGCTGGGGGTCGCCGACGCCATCGCCGATGTCGTCGAGACCGGCACCTCGCTGCGCAACGCGGGCCTCGAGGTCTTCGGCGACCCGATCATGAAGTCCGAGGCCGTCGTCATCCGCCGCACCGGCGCGGACACGGAGGACGCCAAGGTGCAGCAGTTCCTGCGCCGCCTGCAGGGCGTCCTCGTGGCCCGTACGTACGTGATGATGGATTACGACTGCCGCGCCGAGCACCTCGACGCCGCCGTCGCCCTGACGCCCGGCCTCGAAGGCCCGACCATCTCGCCGCTGCACAGCGAGGGCTGGGTCGCGGTCCGCGCGATGGTCCTGGCCAAGGAGGCCCAGCGGATCATGGACGACCTGTACGCGCTCGGCGCCCGCGCCATCCTCACCACCGCCATCCACGCCTGCCGCCTCTGACCGACGGGTGACTGTGATGAGCGACCAACTGCCTTCCCTGCCGGTCACGTTCCGGCCGACCCGCACCCGTGCGGTGCTGCTCACGACCGGTATCGCGATGTTCGCCGTGATCACGGCGATCGCGTTCATGCTCGAGACGCTCAACGCCGGTGAGCGCGCGTCCTTCGTCCTCACGGGCGCGCTGCTCTTCGCCGTACTGGTGCTGCTTTCCCGGCCCAAGGTCGTCGCCGACGAAACGGGCGTCACCGTCGTCAACCTGACGCGGCGGCGCCGCCTCGCCTGGGCGGAGATCCTCCAGGTGAACCTGCGGGCGGGCGACCCCTGGGTCTTCCTCAACCTCAGCGACGGCACCAGCCTGCCGGCCCTCGGCATCCAGCCCGGCATCGGCAAGCAGCAGGCCATCCGTGACGCGGGAGCGCTGCGTGCGCTCGCCGAGGCGCACGGCAGCGGACCCGCGTCCGCCTGAACGCTCGAACGGGCCCCCTGCCGGGCGACAACCGGCGGGGGAGCACTGCCGCACGACCCGTCGTCGTGATTAATCTGTTGGCAGAGGCGTTGTACGCGCCCGTCCCACCGAGGTCGAAGCCCCCGGGACCCCTGCGAACCAAGGAGTGACCCCCTCCGCCGATGGACGGATCGTCCGGTAGTACCTGCGCCGCCCCCACCCGACCTTGCGGGGCGGCATGATCATCCCTCTGCTTCTGCTCGTCGCAGCCTTCCTCCTCATCCTCGCCAACGGATTCTTCGTGGCCGCCGAGTTCGGTCTGGTCACGGTGGAACGCCCGGACGCCGAGCGCGCCGCCGCAGCGGGCGACCGCAAGGCCCGCCGGGTCGTCGCCGCCCTGCGGGAGCTGTCCTTCCAGCTCTCGGGCACCCAACTGGGCATCACCATCACCTCCCTGGTGGTCGGCATGCTGGCCGAGCCCGCGCTCGGGCATCTGCTCGCCGGTCCGTTCACCGCGATCGGGATACCGCACGGCGCCGTCCCCGGGATCTCCGTGGCCGTCGGCATGCTGCTCGCCTCCGCCGTGCAGATGGTGATCGGTGAACTCGTGCCCAAGAACTGGGCCGTCTCCCGCCCGTTGCAGGTGGCCCGCTTCGTCGCCGGACCCCAGGGCGCGTTCGCCCGGCTGTTCCGCCCGGTGATCGCCGGCCTGAACGCCGTCGCCAACCGTCTGGTGCGCGCCTTCGGCGTCGAGCCCGCCGACGAGCTGGCCTCCGCCCGTACCCCCGACGAGCTGATGTCCCTCGCCCAGCACTCCGCACAGGCCGGGGCGCTCGAGGCCGACACCGCCGATCTGTTCGTGCGCACCCTGTCGCTCGGCGAGCTGACCGCCCAGCATGTGATGACCCCGCGCGTGAAGGTCAACGCGCTGCAGTCCTCCGCGACCGCCGCCGACGTCGTCAACCTGACGCGGGCGACCGGACTTTCGCGCTTCCCCGTCTACCGGGACAAGATCGACGAGATCATCGGTATGGCGCATCTCAAGGACGCCCTCGCCGTACGGGTCCAGGAACGCGGTCGCACCCCGGTCGGCCGGATCGCCCGCCAGCCCCTCCTCGTCCCCGAGACCCTGCCCGTACAGCAGCTGCTCCGGCAGCTGCGCCGCGAGCAGCCGATCGCCGTGGTCGTCGACGAGTACGGCGGCACGGCGGGGGTGGTCACTCTGGAGGACATCGTCGAGGAACTCGTCGGCGAGGTGCGCGACGAGCACGACAAGGCCGTGTCGCCCGAGCTCGCCGCCGCCCCCGCCGAGGACGGCAGGCCCGCCTGGGACGCCGAGGGCAGCTGCCGCGTCGACACCCTGCAGCGGATAGGGCTCCAAGTCCCCGAGGGCCCGTACGAGACGGTCGCCGGCCTCGTCGCCGACCTGCTCGGCCGGATCCCCGCCCCCGGTGACCGGGCCGAACTGCCGGGCTGGCGCCTTTCGGTGCGCCAGGTCGGGCACAACCGCGCCGAACGCGTACGCCTCGTACGGACTGCCGCACGTCCTTTGGAGGCAGCCCGATGAGCGCGCTGCAACTCCTGTTCGCCCTGCTCCTCGTGCTCGGCAACGGCTTCTTCGTCGGCGCCGAGTTCGCCCTCGTCTCCGTACGGCGCAGCCAGATCGAGCCGTACGCCCAGGATTCGGCGCGCGCCCGCCGGGTGCTGTACGGCTTGGAGCATCTGCCGCAGATGATGGCCGCCGCCCAGTTCGGCATCACCATCTGCTCGCTGACGCTCGGCGCGGTCGCCGAGCCGACGGTGGCGCACCTTCTGGAGCCCGTCTTCCACGCACTGCACGTCCCGGACGGCCTGATCCACCCGCTCGGCTATGTCATCGCGCTCGCCGTGGTCGTCTTCCTGCATCTGGTCGTCGGCGAGATGCTGCCGAAGAACCTCGCGATGGCCGCGCCCGAGAAGACCGCGCTGTGGCTCAGCCCCGCCCTGGTCGCCTTCGCCCGGCTGTGCCGCCCGGTCACGGCCGCGTTCGGCGCCTGCGCCCGGGCCGTGCTCCGGCTCTTCGGGGTCGAGCCGAAGGACGAGGTCGAGGCGGTCTTCACCAGCGTGCAGCTGGGGCGCCTGGTCGAGGACGCCGGTCAGGCGGGCCTTCTCGACCCCGAGGAGCAGGAAATCCTCGGCGACGCCCTGGAGTTGGGCAGCCGTCCGGTCATGGACGTGCTGCTCGACCCGGCGCATCTGGTCACGGTCGCGACCGGCGTCACCCCACGCCAGATCGAGGAACTGACCGTCCGTACGGGGTATTCACGCTTCCCGGTCTGCGCGGACGGCGGCGCCTTCATGGGGTACCTGCACGTCAAGGACGTGCTCGACATGGAGGACACGGAACGCGCCGTGCCCCAGTCGGTCTGGCGCCCCATGACGACCCTGCGCGCGGAACTGCCCCTGGACGACGCCCTGACGGTGATGCAGCGGGCCGCCGCCCACCTCGCCAAGGTCGCCGACTCCACGGGCCGGGTCCTCGGCCTCGTCGCCATGGAGGACGTCCTGGAGCTGTTGGTCGGCGAGGTCCGCGACCCGGCCCACAGGGCGGTCCCGCGCCCGGCTTCCGTGGTGCAGCTGCCGACGGTGCCGGTGGCGGACGAGGAGAGCGCCATGGCGGGGTGACCGCCCGGACCGCCGGGGCTCACCCCCGGCGGTTCCCGCGCGACGGGTTCACACCTCCGGTGGTTCCTGCGCGACGGGCTCACACCCCCGGCGGTTCCCCCGGCCC
>NZ_JAAKZW010000491.1 GCF_011044995.1 Streptomyces mesophilus
GGCGGAGCCCCCTGGGGGCCTCGAGGGGCCCGCTACGGCGTCAGGATCCGTGGCGACAGTGCGCCGCACGGCAAGAGCTCGACCTCCGCACCCGCGTCCCGCAGATCCGTCAGAACCAGCTCGTCGTACATCAGCAACCCCGACTGCTCCGGCCAGACCACCGCCCACAGCCACAACCCACGCGCCTCACCGGCAAAGACCGCACGGTCCGCCGGAGTGTCCTTCACATGCCAGAGCGGAGTGGGACGGCCCGCCGCGTGCACCTTCGCCTGCGGCGGACGCGCAACGTCCATGTGCGGCCCGGGATCGGGACCCGGAAGCCCGGCATAACGAGCACCCAGACCGACGCCGAGCTCCTCGGCGACCAGGATCAGCTCGCCGCTGCCGCCGAGCGGACCGGGCCCCGAGCACGCCACCGCCGTGGCACGCCCACCGCTGCGGTCGTCCCCCGCGCAGGCCACGCCCGAGAACAGCCAGCCGACCGGAAGCGGCCAGGGCATCCAGACCGGGACATGGGAGCGGTGCACGACGACGGAGAGCGCCTCGACACTCGGTGGCACCACGGGTTGCAGCGGATGCACGGTGCCGTGCGCGTCACACTGCCAGGCATCGGCGAAAAGACCGGGAGCCCGCACCCGGCCACCACACTTCGGGCAACTGGGTTCGCCCCTCATAGCGCTCAACAGTCCTACCCACCCGCCCTCGCGTCAAGGACGATCACCCGTCTGTGGGCAGGCTTTCGGCGGGGCTGTTCTTTTGGGGGCTGCCGCCCCCAAGCCC
>NZ_JAAKZW010000054.1 GCF_011044995.1 Streptomyces mesophilus
CGGCGGAGGGTTCTGACCCGAGGGGCGCACCCGTCGGTGCGCCCCTCACCGCCGGCTACCGCAACCCGCGGAAGAACCCCCGGATGTCCCGCGACATCACCGTGGGCTCCATATGGGCCGCATAGTGCCCGCCCGGCTCCTTGTACAGGTTCCACTGCCGGATATCGCTGTGGTCGCGCTCGGCGAACGTACGGAACGGCCGCATGTCGCCCTCGAACGAGGCCACCCCGAGCGGCACGGTCGTCGGCTCGGAGGCCGCCCCACCCGTGGTGGGCACTTCCTCGTGCGCCATCTCGTAGTAGAAGCGCATGGCCGAACCGGCCGTCCCCGTCAGCCAGTACAGCGCCACGTTCGTGAGGATGAAGTCGTCGTCGGGGACGATCTCACCGGGCGTACCGGCCGCGAAGAGCTGCACATTCCAGCCGAGCAGCCCCACCGGCGAATCGGCCAGCGCGTGCGCGAGCGTCTGCGGCTGCTGTGACTGCAGGGTGTTGAAGGAGAGCTTGTTCTCCATGAACCACTGCAGGATCCCCATCGCCTGCCGCTCGTCGTCCGACAGCCGCTCGAACTCCGCGGGATCGCCCGAGGGATACGAGAACACCTGGGTGACATGGACGCCGGCGACGTGCTCGGGGGCGAGCCGCCCGAGGTGCGGCGAGATGAACGACCCGCCGTCGTTGCCGACCGCCCCGTACCGCTCGTAACCGAGCCGCCTCATCAGCTCGGCCCAGGCCTTGGTCGTACGGGTGATGCCCCAGCCCTTGTCCTTGGTGGGCCCGGAGAAGCCGAAGCCGGGAAGGGAGGGGATGACCAGGTGGAACGCGTCGGCGCGGTCGCCGCCGTGCGCCGCCGGGTCGGTGAGCGGCCCGATCAGGTCCAGGAACTCCACGAAGGAGCCGGGCCAGCCGTGCGTGAGGACCAGCGGGAACGCGTCGGGCTCGGGGGAGCGGACGTGCAGGAAGTGGATGTCCTGTCCGTCGATCTCCGTCAGGAACTGCGGATGCGCATTGATCCGGGCTTCCCACGCGCGCCAGTCGTAGCCGTCGCGCCAGTACGTGGCCAGGCGCCGCACCACGTCGGTGCTCGTCCCGTACTCACCCGGCTCGCCGGGCCCGTCGTCGGTCCAACGGGCCCTGCGGAGCCGGTCGTTCAGGTCGTCTAACGCGGCCTGCGGTATGTCGATGCGGAAGGGGCGGATCTCGCCGGTGGACGTCATGCCGTCCACACTTGTCACCGTTTCGGCCCGCCGACTACAGGATCGCTGCGATCCGCTTGTGCAGCTTGGCCTGAATCCGCCGCGCCGCCGGTCAGGCCTGGCGGATCGCCGAGATGTCGAAGGTCAGCTTGATCTTGTCGGAGACCAGGACGCCGCCCGTCTCCAGGGCCGCGTTCCAGGTCAGGCCCCACTCGGAGCGCAGCAGGTCGGCCTTGCCCTCGAAGCCGACGCGCTCGTTGCCGAAGGGGTCCTTGGCCGCGCCGTTGAACTCCAGGTCGATGGAGATCGGCTTGGTGACGTCCTTGATGGTGAGGTCGCCGGTGATCCGGTAGTCCTCGCCGCCCAGCGCCTCGGCCGAGGTCGACCGGAAGGTCATCGCCGGGTACTTCTCCACGTCGAAGAAGTCCGCGCTCTTGAGGTGGCCGTCACGGTCGCCCTGTCCGGTCTCGATGCTCTCCATCTTGACGTCGATCGAGGCGGTGGACTGCGACGGGTCGTTGCCGTCGAGGTGCAGCGTGCCCTCGAAGTCGAGGAAGGCGCCCTTGACGTTCGTGACCATTGCGTGGCGGGCCGTGAACCCGAGCGACGTGTGCGCCGGGTCGATTGTGTAGTCACCGGTCAGACCGGCCAGCTCCGGGTTGACCGGGGCGGGGGCGGACGTGGTGTCGGTGCTGTCGTTCTTGCGGCCGAAGATGCCCATGGCGTGCTCCTTGAGGAAGGTCGGTTCCCTTGATGTCTTCGACAGTAGACCCATTTAGTTCAACTTTCAACAGCTATCCGGTCCGGGCCCGTGTCGCGACCCGCGTGGCGTAACGTGCCCGCGGGCCGCCCCTCCCTTTGGCCATTGTGTGACCTCTACAACGTGGCCACCCCTTGAGCAGTCGGTTGCCCTGCACTGAAGTGGGCTTCTGTCCGGGGGTACCAGGAAAACGGGCCGGAGACTGTGCGAAGTCGACGGACCGTTTCCCCATGGGTGCTTCGTAAGGTCACTACATGACCGTTTTGGATGAGGCTGCTTTTGCCGGCGGCGAGCCCACCGACGCCCGTGGCCGCGTGGCCGAGCTGCACGCGATCCGTGCCAAGGCCGTCGCCGGACCGAGCGAGAAGGCCACCGAGGCCCAGCACGCCAAGGGCAAGCTGACCGCGCGCGAGCGCATCGAGCTGCTCCTGGACGCGGGCTCCTTCCAGGAGGTCGAGCAGCTGCGCCGGCACCGGGCGACCGGATTCGGCCTGGAGAACAAGAAGCCCTACACCGACGGCGTCATCACCGGCTGGGGCACGGTCGAGGGCCGCACGGTCTTCGTCTACGCGCATGACTTCCGGATCTTCGGCGGCGCCCTCGGCGAGGCCCACGCCACCAAGATCCACAAGATCATGGACATGGCCATCGCGGCCGGTGCGCCGCTGGTCTCCCTCAACGACGGCGCCGGCGCCCGTATCCAGGAGGGCGTCTCCGCGCTCGCCGGCTACGGCGGCATCTTCCAGCGCAACACCCGCGCGAGCGGCGTGATCCCGCAGATCAGCGTCATGCTCGGCCCGTGCGCGGGCGGCGCGGCCTACAGCCCCGCCCTCACCGACTTCGTCTTCATGGTCCGCGAGACCTCGCAGATGTTCATCACCGGTCCCGACGTCGTCAAGGCGGTCACCGGCGAGGAGATCACGCAGAACGGACTCGGCGGCGCGGATGTGCACGCCGAGACCTCGGGCGTCGCGCACTTCGCGTACGACGACGAGGAGACCTGCATCGCCGAGGTCCGCTACCTGATCTCGATGATGCCCTCGAACAACCGCGAGAACCCGCCGGTCGTCGCCTCCGAGGACCCCGCCGAGCGCCGCTCGGACGTGCTCCTCGACCTGGTCCCGGCCGACGGCAACCGCCCGTACGACATGCACAAGGTCATCGAGGAGCTCGTCGACGACGGCGACTACCTCGAGGTCCACGAGCGCTGGGCGCGGAATATCGTCTGTGCCCTCGCGCGTTTGGATGGTCAGGTGGTCGGCATCGTCGCCAACCAGCCGCAGACCCTCGCGGGCGTGCTCGACATCGAGGCCTCGGAGAAGGCCGCACGCTTCGTCCAGATGTGTGACGCCTTCAACATCCCGATCGTCACCCTTTTGGACGTACCCGGCTTCCTGCCCGGCGTCGACCAGGAGCACGGTGGAATCATCCGCCACGGCGCCAAGCTGCTCTACGCCTACTGCAACGCGACCGTGCCCCGGATCTCCCTGATCCTGCGCAAGGCGTACGGAGGTGCCTACATCGTCATGGACTCCCAGTCCATCGGTGCGGACCTCACCTACGCCTGGCCCACCAACGAGATCGCGGTGATGGGCGCCGAAGGTGCCGCCAACGTCATCTTCCGCCGGCAGATCGCGGCGGCCGAGGAGCCGGAGGCGATGCGGGCGCGCATGGTCAAGGAGTACAAGGCCGAGCTGATGCACCCGTACTACGCGGCCGAGCGCGGTCTCGTGGACGACGTCATCGACCCGTCCGAGACCCGACAGGTGCTCATCTCCTCCCTGGCGATGCTGCGCAACAAGCACGCCGATCTGCCGTCGCGCAAGCACGGCAACCCGCCGCAGTGACGCGGTGCCTCCGACTTCCTGCCTCACCCCTTACGGAGATCCGAACCCCATGACTTCTCCTGCCGAGAACCTCCTTCGCGTCGAGAAGGGTCACGCCGAGCCCGAAGAGCTCGCGGCCATCACGGCGATCCTGCTCGCACGCGCCGCCGCGGCCCCCGAGGCTCCGGCCCCGTCCCGCGGCCGCGACAAGGCCGGCTGGCGCCGCCTGGAGCGCACCCCGGGCTTCCGCGCCCCGCACTCCTGGCAGGGCTGAGCACCCGCCTGCCACTGCGCTTGTACGCCCCGTGCCCCCTTGCTGGGGGTGCGGGGCGTCTTCGTGCCCCGTATGTCAGGCCCGCCGGCGTTTGAGGCGAAACAAAAAGGCCCCGCACCCCCACCAGGGGAACGGGGCCACCGGGCCGCAGCCCGAGAAGACCTACCGCAGACGAGCCATCAGCGCATGCTCGACCAGCGTGATGAGCGCCGACTTGGCGTCCGCGCGGTGCCGCGCATCCGTCGTGATGATCGGAGTGTCCGGGCCGATCTGGAGGGCCTCACGGACCTCGTCCGGCTGATACGGCTGCTGGCCGTCGAAGCCGTTCAGCGCGATGACGAACGGCAGACCCGAGTTCTCGAAGTAGTCCACCGCCGGGAAGCAGTCCGCGAGCCGACGCGTGTCGACGAGCACGATCGCACCGATCGCACCGCGCACGAGGTCGTCCCACATGAACCAGAAGCGGTCCTGACCGGGCGTACCGAAGAGGTACAGGATCAGGTCCTGGTCCAGGGTGATACGGCCGAAGTCCATCGCCACGGTCGTCGTCGTCTTGTCGCCGGTGTGCGTCAAGTCGTCGATTCCCGCGGACGCGGACGTCATCACGGCCTCGGTACGCAGCGGGTTGATCTCCGAGACGGCGCCCACGAACGTGGTCTTGCCCACGCCGAACCCGCCCGCCACCACGATCTTCGCGCTGGTGGTGGAGCGGGCCGCACCGCCGCTAGAGCTTTCGAAGTCCACTGAGCACCCTTTCGAGCAGTGTCACATCAGGCTGGCCGCCGGCGTTCTCGTCGCCGCCGGGCTGGTGGATGGCCACAAGACCGGCTTCCGCCAGGTCGGCGACGAGGATCCGGGCCACGCCGAGGGGGATGGAGAGAAGTGCCGAGACCTCGGCGACCGACTTGATCTCGTGGCACAGGTTGCAGATCCGCTGATGCTCGGGCAACTGGCCCTGGAGCTGGTGCGGCTGCGCGGTCGTGTGTACCAGGGCCTCGATGGCCAGCTGGTACCTCGGCCGCGTCCGGCCGCCCGTCATGGCGTACGGGCGGACCAGAGGGTTGTGCGCGGCGCGGCCGGGCGACGCCTCGGGCGAGCGGGGCGTGGGCTGCACCGGCTGGATCCGGGGCGCCTGCTGCTGCTCATAAGGGTCACGCGGCCGCTGCGGCGGTGCGTACCGCTCCTGGTGGCTGGGCGTGGAGGGGAAGTTGTAGCGGTTGGGCGAGTTCTCGCCCTGGTCCTGGCCGTACGACCAGTTACCTGAAGACGAACCGTCTCGCGGTGTGGGACCTGCCACGTGCTTCCTCCTCCGAATTACCCGGAACCATCATGTGGAGCCGCGTCCCGAAACTTTAAGGCCAGGGGACGCGAATTCGCACTGCCTGTCTGTTAGTTGAGAAGGCTCCCCTGGAGCTCCGCACGCAGGTCCGGGGTGAGAACCGTGCCCGCGCGGTCGACCAAAAGGGCCATCTCGTACCCAATGAGGCCGATGTCCGCCTCGGGGTGTGCGAGAACGGCGAGCGACGAACCGTCCGAGATGGACATGAGGAAGAGGAATCCTCGCTCCATCTCCACAACGGTCTGGTTCACGAGGCCGCCCTCGAAGATCCGGGAGGCCCCCGCGGTCAGCGAGGTCAGACCGGAGGCGACGGCCGCCAGCTGGTCGGCTCGGTCACGGGGAAAGCCTTCGGACATCGCCAGAAGGAGTCCGTCGGCGGAGACCACCACCGTGTGCGACACCCCGGGGGTGTTGTCCACGAAGTTGGTGATCAACCAGTTCAGGTTCTGCGCCGCCTGGCTCATCGGGCTCACACTAACGCTCCTGGTTGTAGTTGCTGCTGCCTGAGCCACGGTGTTGATTCCCTGTGGCCTGGCCGTTCTGATCGGGGGTGCCCCCAGCGTCACGACCGCGCTGGACGCCGCGGCGCAGGTTGCTCAGCCTGCCCCGTACTTCCTCGGGGTCGCGGGAGACCTGGGGGCCGCCCTGCGGGGTCTGCTCCGCGGTGCCCTCGACCAGATTGGCCCGGGGCACCCGGCGCGGGAGGCCGGACTGGGTGACCCCGCCCGCCCTCGGCTGCTTGAGCTGCTCGGCCCGCTGCCAGCGCGCGTCGTTGGCGGACTGCCAGTCGTCGGAGCCGTTGCCCCCGGCGCTGTTGCCGTTGGCCGACGGACCGTCGGTCGGCGCGTTGCCGGCGAGCGGACGCTGCGGCAGCCCGCCCTGGCCCTGGCCCGAACTGCCCGGCCACTGCTGACCGTTGCCGCCGCCGGGGGTGCCGCGGCGCGGAAGGCCGGCGTCGGTGGTCTCGTGGACGGCGCTCGGGGACGGGCCCTGGGAGCTCTGCCGGTCGAAGCCTACGCGGTCGCGGTCGCCCGCGGGAGCGCCCGGAACAGATTCCGGTTCGGCCTGGTAGCCACCCTCGTACGGCTCCTGGTAGCCGCCCTGGTTCTGCCAGTCGCCCTGGCCGTTGTAGTCGCCGTAGCCGTCCTGCTGCGCGCCCGCCGGGTCGGCGTAACCAGGTTCCGCATAGCCGGAGTCCTGGTAACCGTCCTGGTTCGGGTAAGCGCCCTGCGGGACCGGCTCGTAGACGTCCTGCCGGGTGTAGCCGTTCGGGTCCTGGGCGTAGTTCTGGTTCTGGTCGTACGCCGGGTCGTAGGCACCGCTTTGGTCGTACGCGCCCTGCTGGTCGTACTCGCCGTCGACCTCGTCGCGGAAGAGCGGACGGCCACCGTCGGTGGCCGACGCCTCGAGCGCCGCGCGGCGCTCCTCACGCATCAGCGAGCGGCCCACCGGGTCGAGTTCGCGGACGGCTTCCTCGGTGAGGGCCCCCGGCTCGTAGCGGGTGTCGTCGAAGCCGAGCTCCGCGGCGGTGCGCAGCGGAGCGGCCTCGTAGGACGGCTGCTGCGGGATCATCTGCGAGACGGTGAACTCGCTCTCGGGCAGCTGGGAGCCACCGCCACCGTGCGTGATGATGTCCGGCAGCATGACGAGCGAGGTCGTGCCGGCCTGCTCGCCCGAGGGGCGCAGCTGGACGCGGACCCCGTGTCGGTCCGCCAGGCGGCCGACCACGAACAGGCCCATGCGCTGCGAGATCGCGGCGTCCACGGTCGGCGGGTTGGCCAGCTTGTGGTTGATGTCCGCGAAGTCCTCGGCGGTGAGGCCGATGCCCTTGTCGTGGATCTCGATCATCACGCGGCCGTCGGGCAGACGGGTCGCGGTGACGCGGACCTTGGTCTGCGGCGAGGAGAACGTGGTGGCGTTCTCCAGGAGCTCGGCGAGCAGGTGCACGAGGTCGGTCACGGCGCGGCCGTGGATCTCGGCCTCCGGGACGCCGGTGAGCTCGATGCGCTCGTACTGCTCCACCTCGGAGGAGGCGGCGCGCAGCACGTCGACGAGCGGGACCGGCTGGTCCCAGCGGCGGCCGGGCTCCTCGCCGGCGAGGACCAGGAGGTTCTCGCCGTTGCGGCGCATACGGGTCGCCAGGTGGTCCAGGCGGAAGAGGTTCTCCAGCTGGTCCGGGTCGGCCTCGTTGTTCTCCAGGTCGGTGATCAGGGTCAGCTGGCCCTCGATCAGGGACTGGTTGCGGCGCGACAGGTTGGTGAAGATCGCGTTGATGTTGCCCCGGAGCAGCGCCTGCTCGGCGGCGAGCCGGACGGCCTCGCGGTGCACCTGGTCGAAGGCGCGGGCCACCTCGCCGATCTCGTCGGTCGTGGTGATCGGGATGGGCTGGACGCGGGTGTCCACCCGGCCCGGCTCGGTGCGCGAGAGCTGGTCGACCAGCATCGGAAGGCGCTGCTCGGCCACGTCGAAGGCGGCGGTGCGCAGGCGGCGCATCGCGCGCGACATCTGGCGGGCCATGAGCCCGGCGATGATGAACGCGGCGAGCAGGGCCACGACGACGACCGCACCGTTGATGTAGGCGTCGCGCTCGGCGTCGGAGGAGATCTGCGAGGCGTCGTCGACGGCCCGGTCGATCAGGTCGTCCTCGATGGCGCCGTAGCCGTTCATCTTCGCGGTGCCGAGCCTCTGCCAGGAGTCGGCGCTGACGCCCGCCTTCTTGAGCGTACTGGCGGCCGTCTCCGGGTTCTGAAGGGCTGTAGCCATCGCAGTGAGCTGGAAGTCCATCACCGGCATGGCGCTGTACTGCCGCGACTGCTGCGCTCCGGCCTCGGCACCGGGCGGCAGCTCGATGCCGGTGGACTTCTGCTGCTTCGTCATCTGCTCTTTGAGGGCCGCGGCGTCGGCCTCCGTACCGCTGGAGTTGTACTCGCCGATGGCGATGCCCTCCAGGTAGCGGTACGTGCTGAGCGACTGCAGCTGGCTGCGCAGGTCGGCCGGCTTCTGGCTCGGGCGGACGAGGATGTGCGTACCGATGGAGCGCTGCAGTGAGGCGGAGGCCTTGGCGAGCGAGACGGCGTAGACGGTACGGCCGTAGCTCGTCACGTTGCCGGTGCCCAGGCTCAGCTCGTTGGCGAACTCCATCAGGAAGTGCTGGATGTCGGTGTACGCCTCTTCGGTCCTCAGCGGGTCCTGCGACCGCGTGTAGGCCTTCTTGCGTACGTCCTCGAGCTTGGTCTCGTTCGCCTTGAAGAGCTTCAGCCGGCGCTCGAGGCCCTGGTTCTGCGGCATGTCCGCGACGGCGGCGTCGAACTTCTTCTTGGCCGTGGCGGTCTTGCCCCGGAGCGCCTTGACCTGAGGGGAGTCGCCCTCGCCGAGCAGCAGGGGAGCGGCGCTGAGGTCGCGCTCGTCGAGCAGCGCATGGCTGTACTCGGCGGCCGCGCGCACGATGAGCGCCGTCTTCTCCGCGTCCTGCGCTTCGCTCCACGTGTCAATGGAGCCTTTCACCTGGAAGCCACCCATGACGAGGGCGACCAGGGCGGGTATGAGGAGGATCGCGTTCAGGCGTACGGGCACACGCCAGTTGCGCGGGGACAGCCGTCCCCCGCCGCCGGCCGGCGCGGGATCGGGGCCCGGCATGGGCGCGGGAGCCATGACTTCCCGCTGGGGCGGGGTGAAGTTGCCCCGTGCCGACGGCTCGGGACTGCTCTTGCTTCGCCTCACTCGACCAACAACCTCTCGGCGTCGGCACGTACGTTGTGCCGCTGTCGTCTTCCAGCCCGGGTTCGGGGCAGTGCGTCCGGCCCGGTACTACTGGGCAGTTCAGCGCATTCCAGCACGTCAGCGCAGGCGATTCCAAACGTTCGGAAGAAATGATTCCGGGTGACCTGCGCCTCAGATAAAACGGTCATAAAGAGCGAGCCCCGCCAAAAGGCGGGGCTCTTGTGAGCGCAGCGATACCGAGTGACAGCAAGCGGTGTCGGTGGGCCCGGAATTCTCTGTCGAAACGTTATGAACACACGGGCGGATCGTGTCAAAGGACACAGGGTGCACACACAAGGCCCTAGACAACTTACGGCAACTTCCGTATGTCCAGGACGACTTGATGCCCGTACGTGACTACTTCAGACGCGCCATCAGTGCGTGCTCCACGAGCGTGATGAGCGCGGACTTCGCATCCGCACGGTGGCGCGCGTCGGTCGTGATGATCGGTGTGTCCGGTCCGATCTGCAGCGCTTCGCGCACTTCGTCCGGCTGATACGGCTGGTGGCCCTCGAAGCCGTTCAGGGCGACGACGAACGGCAGACCGGAGTTCTCGAAGTAGTCCACGGCCGGGAAGCAGTCCGCGAGGCGGCGCGTGTCCACGAGGACCACGGCGCCGATCGCGCCCTTCACCAGGTCGTCCCACATGAACCAGAAGCGGTCCTGACCGGGCGTACCGAAGAGGTACAGGATCAGGTCCTGGTCCAGCGTGATACGGCCGAAGTCCATGGCGACCGTGGTGGTCGTCTTGTTCCCGGTGTGCGTGAGGTCGTCGATCCCGGCCGAGGCCGAGGTCATCACGGCCTCGGTCCGCAGCGGGTTGATCTCCGAGACGGAGCCGACGAACGTGGTCTTGCCCACGCCGAAGCCGCCCGCCACCACGATCTTCGCGCTGGTGGTGGAACGTACGGCCTCGCCGCTAGAGCTTGCGAAGTCCACTGAGCACCCTCTCGAGCAGTGTTACGTCAGGCTGGCCGCCGGCGTTCTCGTCGCCGCCGGCCTGGTGGATGGCCACGAACCCGGCCTCGGCCAGGTCGGCGACCAGGATCCGGGCCACGCCGAGCGGCATGGAAAGAAGCGCCGAGACCTCGGCGACCGACTTGACCTCACGGCACAGATGGCAGATGCGCTGGTGCTCGGGGAGCAGACCCTGCAGCTGCATCGGATCGGCCGTGGTGCTGACCAGGGCCTCGATGGCCAGCTGGTAGCGCGGCCTGGTCCGGCCGCCCGTCATCGCGTACGGGCGTACCAGCGGCTGCTCGGCCTCCATGCCGTAGTCGGTCTGAGCACCGTACGGATCGTGAGAGGCGGTGGGCGGGGTCATGAATCCTCCGGGCGGGACAGCAAGTTGTCGGTGCCGTCTGAAATGTGGCCGGTGGGGGGATCGCGGGGGCGGCCGGACGGAATCGGTTTGTATGTACGCGGCCGTTAGTGCAGCAGGCTGCCTTGCAGTTCCGCGCGCAGGTCCGGGGTGAGGACCGTGCCCGCGCGGTCGACGAGCAGCGCCATCTCGTAGCCGACCAGGCCGATGTCGGCGTCCGGGTGGGCGAGTACGGCGAGCGAGGAACCGTCGGAGATCGACATGAGGAAGAGGAAGCCGCGCTCCATCTCCACCACGGTCTGGGCGACGCTGCCGCCCTCGAAGATCCTCGACGCACCCGCGGTCAGCGAGGTCAGACCGGAGGCGACCGCCGCCAGCTGGTCCGCGCGGTCACGCGGGAAACCCTCGGACAGGGCGAGCAGCAGTCCGTCGGCGGAGACCACCACCGTGTGTGACACCCCTGGGGTGTTGTCCACGAAGTTGGTGATCAACCAGTTCAGGTTCTGTGCTGCCTGGCTCATCGGACTCAACTATCGCTCCTGCTGGTGAGAGGGGCTGGGGAAGCTGCCGGTGTCACCGGAGCCCGCCTGCCGGCCCTGCTGAATGCCGCGCCGCAGATTCTGGAGCCGCCCGCGAACGTCGTCGGGACGGCGGGAGACCTGCGGGCCGCCCTGGTGCTGCTGCTGTTCGGCCGTGCCCGCCACGAGGTTGGCGCGGGGCACACGGCGCGGCAGACCGGAGGTGGTGACGCCGCCCGCGGAGGGCTGACGCACCCGCTCGGCCTGGCGGCCGAGCTCGTCATTGGGGGAGTTGCGCCATGCGGCGCTCTGAGCCGGTGCCTGCTGGGGGCGCGGGGGCACCGGGGCCTGCGCCTGGCCCTGCTGGCCCTGTGCCTGCTGCGGAGCCTGACTCTGCTGCTGGCCCTGCTGGCCCTGCTGGTTCTCGCGGAACCAGTTCGTTTCCAGGGTGTCGTACAGCGGAGTGCGCCCGTCGCCCGGACCGGCCGGCGGCAGCGCCCATGCGTCGCTGTCGGCCTGCTGCCGGGGAGGCGCCGGAGGCTGTACGGGCTGCTGCGGCTGCACCGGACGCGGGGCCGGCGGACGCGGCGCGGGCGGACGCGGTACGGCGAAGTCGGCGGTGTCCCGCTGACCTGCGCCACCGTGCGGCGCCTGCGGCCGCTCGGGAACTGAAGGCTGACCGGGATGCCCGGGCTGCGCGAACGGGCCGGTGGAGCCGGGGCGCTGGAACTGACCGGTGCTGTCCTGGCCCTGGGGGCGCTGGAACTGACCGGTGCCGTCCGGCCCCTGCGGCCGCTGCTGGGGCGCGGGGTTGGGCGGGTTGGGTATCCCGGCCGGGCGCGGACCGTTGAAGTCCGGACGGTCGAACTGGGCCGTGGAGCCCGGTCCTTGCGTGTTCTGCCGGTCGTCGCGGCCCGCTCCGGGGCGCCCGAAGAGCCCGGTGGATTCCGGCTCCTCGTGCCCGCGCGGCTGCTCCTGCGGGATGTCCTTGCCCCAACTGGGCGTACGCGCCTGGGGGTTGCCACCGGGCAGCTCGGCACGCGGTCCGCCCATGGGCGGCAGCTGACGGCCGTCCTGGGGGCGGCCCTCGCCACGAGCGCGCTGGGGCTGCTGCTGAGGAGCGGCGGGCTGCTGCGGAGCGTTGCCGCCGCGGCCGGCCGGCGCACCGCCGCGGGGCCCGCCGAAGTTGTTGCCCTGCTGCGGGTTGCCCTGCGGGGCGTTGGGCCGCGGTGCGGAAGGTCCGCCGTCACGGCCGGGCAGCGCCGCCCGCGGGCCGGAGCCCGCGACCTGGCTGCGCTGCGGGGGAGCGGCGAGCCGTCCGGCGGACTGGTTACCCGCGGTCTGCTGACGCGCGGCCGCGGCACCGGCCGCCGCCTGGGCGATACCGCCGCCCGCACCCGCACCGGGAGAGGACGGGGCCTTCTTGCCGCCCTGGGCGACATCGACGGGCAGCATGACGAGCGCGGTCGTACCGCCGGAGTCCGAAGGACGCAGCTGGATACGGATGCCGTGACGCTGCGAAAGACGGCCGACCACGAACAGACCCATGCGGCGCGAGACCGAGACGTCCACGGTGGGCGGCGACGCGAGCCGCTCGTTGATCGCCGCGAGGTCCTCGGGCGAGAGGCCGATACCGGTGTCGTGGATCTCGATCAGCACGCGGCCGTCGGGCAGCGCGTGACCGGTCACCTTGACCTTGGTCTGCGGCGAGGAGAACGAGGTGGCGTTCTCGAGCAGCTCGGCGAGCAGGTGCACGAGGTCGTTGACCACGCGGCCCGCGACCTCGGTCGCCGGCACGGAGGACAGCTCGATGCGCTCGTACTGCTCCACCTCGGAGGCGGCGGCGCGGAGCACGTCGACCAGCGGGACCGGGCGGGTCCAGCGGCGGCCGGGCTCTTCACCGGCGAGAACGAGCAGGTTCTCACCGTTACGGCGCATGCGGGTCGCGAGGTGGTCGAGCTTGAACAGCGAGGACAGCTGGTCCGGGTCGGCCTCGCGGGACTCCAGCTCGGAGATGAGCGAGAGCTGACGCTGGATGAGGCCCTGCGAACGGCGCGAGAGGTTGGTGAACATCGCGTTGACGTTGCCTCGCAGCAGCGCCTGCTCGGCGGCCAGACGGACGGCCTCGCGGTGCACGTCGTCGAAGGCCGCGGCCACCTGGCCGATCTCGTCCCGGGAGTGCACACCGACGGACTCGACGGAGGTGTCGATGTCCTGCGGGTCGGACTCGGAGAGCTGCTTGACCAGCTCGGGCAGCCGGTCCTGGGCGACCTTGGTCGCGGTGTCCTGCAGGCGGCGCAGCGACCGGATCATGGACCGGGCCACGACGAAGGCGCCCACGAGGGATATGCCGAGGACGAGGAGGATCAGCGCACCGTTGAGGATGGCTTCCTGCTCGGAGTCCTGACGCAGCTCACGGGCGGTCTGCTCCATGTCGTCGAGCAGCTGCCGCTCGATCAGGCCCATGGCCACGATCTTGGTGCTGGCGTCGTCGCTCCAGTCCTTGTAGGAGCGGAACTCCTCGCTCTTGAGACCGGTCGGCTGCCCCAGGACGCGCCCCGCGTACTGGTTGGTCTCCTTGACGATGGGCTTGTTGTCGATCGGAGCGAGGAGTTCGACCGAGTCCTCGCCGGTGGCGGCGTACTCCCGCTTCACGTTGCCGAGCGCGAGGGCCTCGTCCTCGAGCGCCGCCTTGCCGTATTCGCGGTCGGTCGGGGAGAGCTCGCCGCGCTCCTTGTTGCTGTCGGGCAGGGCGGCCGAGATGATCGCCCGCTGGATCGACGCGTACTCCTTGGCGGCGGAGAACGACGACAGGATCCGGGTCCGCTCGATGATCGCCGGGTTGCTCGTGGCGAGCGCCATGTCGCGCGACAGGTCGAGCAGCTGCTCGATGAGCCGGTTGTACGCGCTGACCGTCTGCGAGCTGGAGGTCTCGTCCTGGTACGCGTCGTTCCGGATGTTCTTGATGTCGTTGAGCTGGCCCGCGATACGCGTGAGGCTGCTGCGGACCGTATCCAGCGCCCGGTCGTCACGGTTCTCGTCGAACCCCTGCGTCGCCGACAGGAACTGCTTCTGAGCGGTCTCCGTCTTGTCGTAGAGGCCCTCGATCTCGGGCGAGGTCCTCGGCGACCCGGTGGACAGCGGACCGGCCGACTCGTCGCGCTCCTCCTGGAGCGCGTTCGCGAGCTCGGTCGCCTCCTTCGTCATCTCGGTCAGCAGCTTCATGCTGTCGAGCTGCTCGATCTCGTCCATGGACGTGTTGATACGCAGCGCGCCGAGCGACGTGGCCGCGACCACGGGCAGCGCGAGCAGCGACACCAGACGCGTGGAGATACGCCAGTTGCGCAGGGCTACGCGCGGGCCGGGGCCCTTGCGCGCGGCGGCCAGGGCAGGTGTGGTCGCACCGCCTGCCGCGGCACCTCCCGCGGAGCGCTCGGCGTCACCGGCCGGTGAGGAGCCCGAGGCGTGCGGGGGTGCGGAGTTGCCTGTGGTGGGGCCGGTCCCGGCGCGCAGCTCCGGCTCGGCCACCCCTCCGGTCTGGCGGCCCTGGGCAGAGCCCGAGCCATCCCTCTTGAAACGTCCCTGCACTAGCGTCGCAACCTCTGGACCAGGCGTCCCTCCGCGCGAACGGCGGGACGGTGTCGGCGTTTTGGGGCGAGAAGGCCCCGGTGGTCGTCAGTGACCGGCGCGTCTCCCCCTTCTCCCGCCGCTGCTCGACGCTGCGTTGCGCCATGCGCGCCGGCTCATATCTGCGGCGGTCCCGGGAATTCCAGCACAGTGCAGGATCTCCAACAAGGGCCGGGTATCGGGCCGTGACCTGCGTGACGCCATGTGAGGATGGTGTCACCAGGTGTAGAGCGGGATCCATGGGATAGCGGACATTTCCTTAGGAACTGCTTACGGGGAGGGGGTGTCCCAGTCGCCATGATCAGAATCGGAATGATGGGTTCAGCTACGCAATGTCCGATCTTCACCGGACAGTTGACACTCCGTTATGCCCGATTCATCCGCTCCCTGGTGAGCAAACTCACACGCTGATCAAGGGGGGAACCCGGCGGCGGGGGGAATTCACATGTTTAGCCTGACGCTTTACAGGGATGGCCTGTTCGTCAAGCGGCCGCACAGGCAGCCGCATCCAGTAGAGACCCAGTAGAGACCCGAGGTCAGTTCAGCCGTGAAGAACGTGAAGACGACGCCGATGTTCCGTATAGCCAATCCGCGCCGCACGACCCTGGCGCACCTCACGGACGCGACGGACCTCGACGGTCTGCAGCCCGCCGAGCACACCACCGAGCTGCCCACCAACACGGCCAACCCCCGCCGTACGGTCCTGCAGAACGCCCCGGCCACCCCGGAGCCGGTCGTGATCACCGTGGCGGACGCGGTCGCCGCCAAGTAGAAGTAGCCTTGTGGGGCTGCCGCCCCACGCCCCGCCTGGATCGTGGCGGCTCGGCGCATTGTCAGTGCTGTGTGCGCGGCGTACCCGTGGGGGCGGCGCCCCCACACCCCGCCAGCAGGAATCAAGAGGCTTCCGTGCGCATCGCCAGATTCTCCATCGACGGCAATGTCGCCTTCGGCGCGGTCGAGGAGGGCCCCGAGGGCCCCGTGCTCGACATCATCAAGGGCATCCCTTACGCGGACTTCGAGCTCAGCGGCGTCAAAGTACCGCTCGGCAAGGTCCGCCTGCTGCCGCCGGTGATCGGCAACAAGATCGTCGCGTTCGGCCGCAACTACGCGGACCACGCCAAGGAGCTCGGCAACGAGCCCGCCGACGTCCCGTGGGCGTTCTTCAAGCCGACCACGTCGATGGTCGGCGACGGCGACCCCATCGAGTACCCGTCGTTCTCGAACGAGCTGCACCACGAGGCCGAGCTCGCCGTCGTCATCGGCCGCATGTGCCGCGAGGTCCCGCGCGAACGCGTCAAGGACGTCATCTTCGGCTACACCTGCGCCAACGACGTCACCGCCCGCGACGTACAGAAGCGCGAGAAGCAGTGGGCCAGGGCCAAGGGCTTCGACAGCTCGTGCCCCATCGGCCCCTGGGTCGAGACCGAACTCGACCCGAGCGACCTCGCGATCCAGTGCACGGTCAACGGCGAACAGCGTCAGCTCGGCTCGACGAGCCAGATGATCCACTCCATCGAGGATCTGATCGTCAACATCACCGAGGCGATGACCCTACTCCCGGGCGACGTCATCCTGACCGGCACCCCCGCGGGCGTCGGTCCCCTCAACGTCGGCGACGAGGTCGCCGTCACCATCCAAGGCATCGGCACTCTCACCAACAAGGTGATCAAGCGTGGCTAACTCCGCAAACGGCGCAGACGCGAACGTCCGCGTCCGTTTCTGTCCCTCGCCGACCGGCAACCCGCACGTGGGCCTGGTCCGCACCGCCCTGTTCAACTGGGCCTTCGCCCGGCACAACGGCGGCACCATGGTCTTCCGCATCGAGGACACCGACGCGGCCCGTGACTCCGAGGAGTCCTACGAGCAGCTCCTCGACTCGATGCGCTGGCTCGGCCTGACCTGGGACGAGGGCCCGGAGGTGGGCGGCCCGCACGCCCCGTACCGCCAGTCGCAGCGCATGGACCTGTACAAGGAGGTCGCGGCCAAGCTCATCGAGGGCGGGTACGCGTACCCCTGCTACTGCACCACCGAGGAGCTGGACGCCCGCCGCGAGGCCGCCCGTGCCGCCGGCAAGCCCTCCGGCTACGACGGCCACTGCCGTGACCTGAGCGCCGAGCAGAAGCAGGCGTACGAGGCCGAGGGCCGGGTCCACATCGTCCGCTTCCGCATGCCCGACGAGGCGACCACCTTCACCGACCTGGTGCGCGGCGAGATCACCGTCCAGGCCGAGAACGTCACGGACTACGGCATCGTGCGCGCCAACGGCGCCCCGCTGTACACCCTGGTCAACCCGGTCGACGACGCGGCGATGGAGATCACCCACGTCCTGCGCGGCGAGGACCTGCTCTCCTCGACCCCCCGTCAGATCGCGCTCTATAAGGCGCTGATCGAGCTGGGCTTCGCCAAGACGATCCCGGCCTTCGGGCACCTCCCGTACGTGATGGGCGAGGGCAACAAGAAGCTCTCCAAGCGCGACCCGCAGGCCTCCCTGAACCTGTACCGCGAGCGCGGCTTCCTGCCCGAGGGCCTCCTCAACTACCTGTCCCTGCTCGGCTGGTCGTTCTCGGCCGACCAGGACGTCTTCTCGGTCCAGGACCTGATCGAGAAGTTCGACATCGCGGACGTCAACGCCAACCCGGCCCGCTTCGACCTGAAGAAGGCCGAGGCGATCAACGCCGACCACATCCGCATGCTCGACGTGAAGGCCTTCACGGCCGCCTGCGAGCCCTGGCTGAAGGCCCCGCACGCCAACTGGGCGCCCGAGGACTTCGACCAGGCCAAGTGGGAGGCCATCGCCCCGCACGCGCAGACCCGTGTGCAGGTCCTCTCGGACATCACGGCCAACGTGGACTTCCTGTTCCGCCAGGAGCCGGTCGAGGACGAGGGCTCCTGGACGAAGGCGATGAAGGGCGACCCGGTGGCCCTGCTCACCACGGCTCGCGCGGGGCTCGACACCGCCGACTGGTCGGACCAGGAGTCCCTCAAGAACGCGGTCCTGGCCGCCGGCGAGGAGCACGGCCTCAAGCTCGGCAAGGCCCAGGCCCCGGTCCGCGTCGCCGTCACCGGCCGCACGGTCGGTCTGCCGCTCTTCGAGTCCCTGGAGATCCTGGGCAAGGACAAGAGCCTGGCCCGCATCGACGCGGCCCTGGCGAAGCTGGCCGCGTAACGCCTTCTCGTACGCGAGGCTCGTACGCGCGTCCCGTAAGCGAGCGAAAGGCCCGGAACCATCACGGTTTCCGGGCCTTTTCGCGTACGTTCGGGCCTGAACCGACCGACGACGGAAGCCACGGGGAACGCATGATCAAAGCCATCGTCTGGGACATCGACGACACGATCTTCGACTACGCCTCGGCCGACACCGTCGGCATGCGGGCCCACCTCACCGCCGAAGGCCTCACCACCCGCACCCTCGACGACTGGAAGCGGATCACCCGCGAGCACTGGGCCCGCTTCGAGGCGGGCCTGGTCGGCTGGGAGGGGCAGCGCCGCGACCGCGTCCGCGATTTCACCGGGCGTACGCTCACCGACGCCGAGGCGGACGACTGGTTCGAGCGTTACCTCGGTCACTACGAGGCCGCCTGGGCGCTCTTCCCCGACACGGTCCCCGCGCTCGATGCCCTCGCCGACATCTACCGGCACGGCGTCCTGTCCAACTCCTCGCTGCTCAACCAGGACCGCAAATTGCGCACCCTCGGCGTACGCGACCGCTTCGAGGCCGTCCTGTGCGCGGCCGAACTGGGGGTCGCCAAGCCGGAAGCGGCCGCGTTCCACGCCGCCTGCGACGCGCTGGACCTCGCCCCGCACGAGGTCGCGTACGTAGGGGACCAGCCCGACACGGACGCGCGCGGAGCGGTCGAGGCGGGCCTCAAGGGCATCTGGCTGGACCGCTCCGGACAGGGCGGCCGGCCCGAACTGGTCCGGATCACCGGTCTCGACCAGCTCCCGGCCGTACTCGCGGGCCAAACCCGTTTTGGAGCGCCGGACACCTTCGGGTAATGTTCTTCCTGCGCCGCTCGCAGGGGGAAAGCCCGGCGGGAGACGCACACCACAGAACAAGATCCCTGACGGGGATTGCGTTTTGTTGGCCTATGGTGTAATTGGCAGCACGACGGTTTCTGGTTCCGTTAGTCTTGGTTCGAGTCCAGGTAGGCCAGCTCGCAGAGCTCATCTGCAACCCGCGGATCATCGATCCGCAAGGCCCCCGTTGTGTAGCGGCCTAGCACGCCGCCCTCTCAAGGCGGTAGCGCCGGTTCGAATCCGGTCGGGGGTACAGATCCTTCCCGTGAGGACAGTGTGGGTAGCTCCCCCTGATCTCAATGCAGGATCGCTAGGGCCCCCGTTGTGTAGCGGCCTAGCACGCCGCCCTCTCAAGGCGGTAGCGCCGGTTCGAATCCGGTCGGGGGTACTGTGGTCTGGTCTAGACCACTAGTGGGCTATGGTGTAATTGGCAACACGAAGGTTTCTGGTTCCTTTGTTCTAGGTTCGAGTCCTGGTAGCCCAGCGCAGTAACTGCCGCAAGAATCAAGGCAGTCAGCAAGCCCCCGTTGTGTAGCGGCCTAGCACGCCGCCCTCTCAAGGCGGTAGCGCCGGTTCGAATCCGGTCGGGGGTACGCAAACGAAAGGCCCTCCCTTCGGGGAGGGCCTTTCGCGTATCCGAATGTGCGCAATTCCCGCAGAAGCCGGCTATTCCGCTACGTATTCATGAACCGGCGCCCCGATTCATCGGTCTCCGCGAGCCGGCGCAGGCTGAGAAGTACCGGTTCGTAGAGGACCGTCAGGGCGACCGCCGCCTCCACCCGCTCCTCGTCGGGGAAGCGCGCGACCAAGTCCAGCTCGGTCACCGACAGTTGGGACACCGCGCGGGCGTACGGCAGCAACTCCTCGACCCCGCAGGGGTATCCGAGCCGGGTCAGCGCGGCGACCGCGGTCAGCAGGGTCCCGTACGACGGTGAACTGGGCCCTGAGCCACGGGAGTCGTCCCAGTCGAGGCGCTCGAAGAGCTTCGCCACCTCGTGGCGTGCGTGCTCGGTCGCCGGGTCGTCCTCGGCGGGCAGGGGTGCGTGGGGGAGCGCCTGGACCGCGACGCCGATCCGGCTGTGCTGGTCGAGGGAGTCGTCGCCGAGCGCGGAGAGCACCTCGCGGGTCGTGCTCACCGGGACGCGGCCCACCTGGATCAGCGCACGGACAAGGCGCAGCCGGCGCAGATGCTCCTCGCCGTACTCGGCCTGGGTGGCGGTGATCCGGCGTCCTGGCTGCAGCAGGCCCTCGCGCAGGTAGTACTTGATCGTGGCCGTGGAGACGCCGCTGCGCTCGCTCAGTTCCGCAAGTTTCATATCGCCCTTGCGCCCTTCGTTGGGGAGTGGCACTATCCAAGCATGGATAGCGACGCTATCCAACACTCATCGAGGAGGGGACCTCATGAGCACCGAAGTGATCACAGAGCGCAGGACCGCGGCCGCCGAGGGTGACATCGTCGTCTTCCATATCGGGATGCGGATCAACAAGTGGCGGGCGGTGCGCAGTTGGCTCCCGGTGTTCCGGGCCATGCCGCCGATGCTGCGGGAGCTGTCCCGGGACAAGGAGTCCGGGCTGCTCGGTTACCGGTTGCTGTTCGGCGGCCCGCGACTGCCGTACATCGTCCAGTACTGGGAGTCGAAGGAGAAGCTCCTCGCGTACGCGATGGATGCCGGAAAGGCGCACCGGCCGGCCTGGACCGCTTACAACCGCAGCGCGCGCAACGCCGGGGGAGCGGTGGGCATTTGGCACGAGACCTATCTGGTGCCCGAGGGCCGTTACGAGAACGTCTACGTGAACATGCCGGAGTTCGGTCTGGGTGCCGCTTACGGCACTCAGCCGGTCGGCCGTCGCGGGGATCGCGCGGCCGACCGGCTGAAGGCGGCTTGAGGAATTTCGTCTGGAGAGGTCGTACGGGAATCAGGGGCGCCCCATGGACGGTGGGGCATCAACTCGGAGGGTCCGCCGCGGCGTTGAGGCGGACCTTCCGTACGGACAGGGGTGGGCTCAGCCCGAGCGGCGCAGCGCTTCGGAGAGGCGGGCGGCCGCGTCGATGACGGCCTGGGCGTGCATACGGCCCGGGTGGCGGGTCAGGCGCTCGATCGGTCCGGAGACCGAGACGGCCGCGACCACGCGGTTGGACGGGCCGCGCACCGGCGCCGAGACCGAGGCGACGCCCGGTTCGCGCTCGCCGATCGACTGGGCCCAGCCCCGGCGCCGTACGCCGGAAAGTGCCGTGGCCGTGAAGCGCGCGCCCTGCAGGCCGCGGTGGAGGCGCTCGGGCTCCTCCCAGGCCATCAGGATCTGCGCGGAGGAGCCGGCCTTCATGGTCAGCGTCGAACCGACCGGGACGGTGTCCCGAAGGCCGGACAGACGCTCGGCCGCGGCGACGCAGATGCGCATGTCGCCCTGGCGGCGGTAGAGCTGGGCGCTCTCGCCCGTCACATCGCGCAGGTGGGTCAGGACCGGGCCCGCGGTCGCGAGCAGGCGGTCCTCGCCGGCCGCCGCGGCGAGCTCCGAGAGCCGGGGGCCGAGAATGAAACGCCCCTGCATGTCACGCGCCACCATGCGGTGGTGTTCAAGGGCCACGGCAAGGCGGTGTGCCGTGGGTCGTGCGAGTCCGGTGGCCGCGACCAGCCCTGCGAGGGTGGCCGGACCGGACTCCAGAGCGCTCAAGACCAGAGCCGCCTTGTCGAGAACGCCGACGCCGCTAGAGTTGTCCATGCGTCGATATTCGCGTCTCACTCTGTGAAACGCAAGTTCAAATTTTCCAGGAACTTGCCACCCTGTACGGACGACGGGCCGGAAAGCATGGGCCCGGCGGTGGACGTCCGGTACGTGGGGAACGGACGTAGCCGCCACACATCTCTAGTTGAGCCGGGCGCTGATGGCCGGCCGGAGGGAAAGCGATGGGTAGGACACTCGCGGAGAAGGTCTGGGACGACCACGTCGTCCGGCGCGCCGAGGGCGAGCCCGACCTCCTCTACATCGATCTGCACCTGCTGCACGAGGTGACCAGCCCCCAGGCCTTCGACGGCCTCCGCAAGAGCGGCCGGCAGGTGCGGCGCCTCGACCTCACCATCGCGACCGAGGACCACAACACCCCCACCCTCGACATCGACAAGCCCATCGCGGACCCCGTCTCGCGCGTCCAGCTGGAGACGCTGCGCAAGAACGCGGCCGACTTCGGCGTACGCCTGCACTCGCTCGGCGACGTCGAGCAGGGCGTCGTCCACGTCGTGGGACCGCAGCTGGGCCTGACCCAGCCGGGCACCACGGTCGTCTGCGGTGACTCGCACACCTCCACCCACGGCGCCTTCGGCGCCCTGGCGTTCGGCATCGGCACCTCGCAGGTCGAGCACGTGCTCGCCACGCAGACGCTGCCGCTCGCCCGCCCCAAGACCATGGCCATCACGGTCGAGGGCGACGAACTGCCCGACGGTGTCTCCGCGAAGGACCTGATCCTCGCCATCATCACGAAGATCGGCACCGGCGGCGGCCAGGGCTACATCCTCGAATACCGCGGCCCCGCCATCGAGAAGCTCTCGATGGAAGCCCGGATGACCATCTGCAACATGTCGATCGAGGCCGGTGCCCGCGCGGGCATGATCGCCCCCGACGAGACCACCTTCGACTACATCAAGGGCCGCGACCACGCCCCCGAGGGCGAGGACTGGGACGCCGCCGTGGCGTACTGGAAGACCCTGAAGACCGATGAGGACGCGGTGTTCGACGCCGAGGTCGTCATCAAGGCGGAAGAACTCGCGCCGTTCGTCACCTGGGGCACCAACCCCGGCCAGGGCGCGCCCCTGACGGCGAACGTCCCCGATCCTGCTTCGTACGAAGACGCTTCGGAGCGCCACGCGGCCGAAAAGGCCCTGGAGTACATGGGTCTGGAGGCCGGACAGGCGCTGCGCGACATCAAGGTCGACACCGTTTTCGTCGGTTCCTGCACCAACGGCCGTATCGAGGACCTGCGCGCCGCCGCCGCGATCGTCGAGGGCCGCAAAATCGCCGACGGTGTACGGATGCTGGTCGTCCCCGGCTCCGCCCGTGTGGGTCTGCAGGCCGTATCCGAGGGCCTGGACAAGGTGTTCAAGGAGGCCGGCGCCGAATGGCGGCACGCGGGCTGCTCGATGTGTCTGGGCATGAACCCGGACCAACTCGCCCCCGGCGAGCGCTCCGCGTCCACCTCCAACCGCAACTTCGAGGGCCGGCAGGGCAAGGGCGGCCGCACCCACCTGGTCTCGCCCCAGGTCGCCGCCGCCACCGCGGTCCTTGGCCATCTGGCCTCGCCCGCCGACCTGTCCGAAGCCGACGCCCGTACGCCCGCTGGAGTCTGATCAGCCATGGAAGCTTTCACCACGCACACCGGCCGGGCCGTACCGCTGCGCCGCAGCAACGTCGACACCGACCAGATCATCCCCGCGCACTGGCTGAAGAAGGTCACGCGCGACGGCTTCGAGGACGGCCTGTTCGAGGCCTGGCGCAAGGACCCGGAGTTCATCCTCAACAAGGAGGAGCGCGAGGGCGCCACGGTTCTGGTCGCCGGACCCGACTTCGGCACCGGCTCCTCCCGTGAACACGCCGTCTGGGCCCTGCAGAACTACGGCTTCAAGGCGGTCATCTCCTCCCGCTTCGCCGACATCTTCCGCGGCAACTCGCTGAAGAACGGCCTCCTGACCGTCGTACTCGACCAGAAGGTCGTGGACGCGCTGTGGGAGCTCGCGGATGCCGATCCGACGGCCGAAATCACCGTGGACCTGCAGGAACGCCAGGTGCGCGCCGAGGGGATCACCGCCGACTTCGAGTTGGACGAGAACGCCCGCTGGCGGCTCCTGAACGGCCTCGACGACATCAGCATCACGCTGCAGAACGAGCCCGACATCGCGGCCTACGAGTCGGGTCGCCCCGCCTACAAGCCGCGCACCGTCCAGGTGTGATGCGCCATTCGGGCACGTGAGCCCGGCAACTTTTGTGAACCGCGGTCTGCGTGCAGGCCGCGGTTCGGCGTTTTGGGCCGCGGGGGCCCCAAGTCCTCCTGAGTGACGGCGAGTTGGCTTCGCCGGCCGGACGCGCCACGGGGCCCGCGCGAGGAGCGACTTCAGGTCTTCGGCCGCCCCGAAATCCCCTTCTGCGCGGCACGCTGAGGCCTCGTGAGGCGACAACTCAGGCCAGATGGCACAATCGGTGCATGGAACGCGAACGCCAACTCGAGCTCTACGGCGAGGTCGCGGACCAGCTGAAAGAGGCGCACCGCAAGGTGCGTGAACTGCAAGTACCGGAGAGCGTACGGATGGCGCTGACCCGGAAGCTGCTGGTCATTACGGCCGCGGCCAAACACGATCTCGTCGATGCGGCAAGACGCCTTGGGCAGTTCATGGATGAGCTGGACGCAAGGGCCTTATCCGATGGCGGATCCACGGACGGAACTCCTTGAAGCCCCCAGTTTGCTGCGGTTGAAGACCCAGTTCGCTGCGGCACGTGGGTGATTCGCCCGTTTCGTGTTTGATTTGCGGTATATATCTGCCTAACGTGCGAAAAAGCCAGAACAGATTCGTTCCGGCAATGTCTCCGAAGGGGAAGACGTGAACAAGGCGCAGCTCGTAGAAACGATTGCCGACAAGGTCGGTGGCCGTCAGCAGGCCTCCGACGCCGTCGACGCCGTACTGGACGCCATCGTCCGTGCCGTTGTCAGCGGTGACCGCGTTTCGGTCACGGGCTTCGGCTCGTTCGAGAAGGTCGACCGCCCGGCCCGTTACGCCCGCAACCCGCAGACGGGTGAGCGCGTGCGGGTCAAGAAGACCTCGGTGCCGCGTTTCCGCGCGGGCCAGGGCTTCAAGGACCTCGTGAGCGGCTCCAAGAAGCTCCCGAAGAACGACGTGGCGGTCAAGAAGGCGCCCAAGGGCAGCCTGTCCGGCGGCGCTTCCGCGACGGTCAAGAAGGCCGCTGCCAAGAAGGCCACCACCGCCAAGAAGGCGGCGGCGAAGAAGACCACCGCCAAGAAGACGGTCGCGAAGAAGACGACCGCCAAGAAGGCGACGGCGAAGAAGACCACGGCCAAGAAGGCGACTCCGGCCGCCAAGAAGGCCACGGCCAAGAAGACCACCGCCAAGAAGGCGGCCCCGGCCAAGAAGGCGACGGCGAAGAAGACCGCCCCCGCCAAGAAGGCCACGGCGAAGAAGGCGCCCGCCAAGAAGTCGACGGCGCGCAAGACCACCGCCAAGAAGGCCACCGCCAGGAAGAAGTGACGGTCGGCGGCCCTTCTGGTGGCCGCCGCGCTTCGCAGGGCTCACTCACGCGCCGGGCCGGTCCCCTCACGGGGGGACCGGCCCGCGTGCGTTCCACAGCCCGAGGGGCGCCCGATACGCTGCGGTCATGCAGGCCACCGCGTACACCTACGATCCCGAGTCCCGCAGCGGCAGTGTCCTCCTGGACGACGGCACCCCCGTCGAGTTCGCCGCCGAGGCCTTCGACGCCGGTGGCCTGAGGCTGCTCAGGCCAGGTCAGCGCGTACGCATCGAGGTGGCGGGCGAAGGCGAGGGCCGGCGGATCACGCTGGTGACTCTGCAGACCTTCTGAACATCTCGGCACTGCGCGGCCCGAGGCCGAGACGGCTCGCGGCCCGCAGGTCCTCCCAGGTGTCCACGTCCTGACGGACGCTGTCGACGCCGGCCAGGGTGAGTTCGACCGCCCCGGACGCCGTATGGCGGGCGCGTGAGGCGCCGCCGAAGGCCGGGGCGAGTTCCGTTCCGGGGCCCGCCGACAACAGTGTCGTGCCGATTCCGGCGGCATCCGCGAGAAATGCGCGCGGGAATTGCGCGGCATTGTCGAGTACGGCGGTCAATTCGGCCGGGCGCAGGGCCGGCAGATCCGCGTTCAGTGCCGCAATCGCCGCCTTTGGCCGCAGCGCCCGTACGGCCTGCTCTCCGTGCGTGAGCGCGGCGTTCAGGCCCGTGGCGGGTTCGTCCCGCACGATCCGGGCGCCGAGCGCCGCGAGTTCCCGTCCGGCCAACTCGTCGTCCGTGACGACCACCACATCCCGTACCGCAGGGCAGGCCGCCACCGCCGCCACCGTGTCCTGGGCGAACGCCAGGGCCAGCGAAGGGCGCAGCGGTGCCGAGCCCAGGGCGGAGAACGGCTCCACGAGCCTGCTCTTCGCCCGCGCCAGCGGCTTCAGGGGTATGACCAGGGTCCACGCGAGCGGCGTGGGCCGGCCGTTGTCGGTGCGCATCGCGCCCATTCTCGCCCGCGGGGCGGGGCTGTGGAGGCCCTGGGGTCACGAGGTGGCAAAGGCCTGTCCAGGGCGGGTGAGAGCACATAGGGGGGCGTACGGTGTTCTCGACAGACCGGGGACCTGGGGCGACACTTGTGCGGCCGCCCACCCAGCCACACATAGGTCCGTAGAGGAAGGTGTCCGAGTGCCCCGCCGCAGAATCGGCTTCTGGTACCGCCTTGCGGCGGTCATCGCCAAACCGCCGCTGATTGTTCTCCTCAAGCGGGACTGGCGCGGGATGGAACACATTCCGGCCGAGGGCGGATTTATCACCGCGGTGAACCACAATTCGCATGTCGACCCATTGGCATACGCGCACTATCAGTACAACACCGGACGTGTGCCGCGTTTCCTCGCCAAGCACGGGCTTTTCAAGACCGGTTTTGTCGGCATGATGATGCGGGGGACCGGACAGATCCCCGTCTACCGCGAGTCCACGGATGCCCTGAGCGCGTTTCGCGCGGCCATCGCCGCGGTCGAGCGCGGGGAATGCGTCGCGTTCTATCCGGAGGGCACGATCACCCGTGACCCGGACCAGTGGCCGATGACCGCGAAGACCGGTGCCGCGCGGGTCGCGCTGCAGACCAAGTGCCCGGTGATTCCCGTCGCGCAGTGGGGCGCCAACGAGTTGCTCCCGCCGTACGCGAAGAAGCCCGATCTCTTCCCGCGCAAGACCAGCCGTGTGCTCGCCGGACCCCCGGTGGACCTGTCGGCCTTCTACGACCGCGAGATGACGCCCGAACTCCTGCAGGAGGCAACGGAGGTCATCATGCGGCACATCACCGCACTGCTCGAGGAACTGCGCGGTGAGAAGGCTCCCGACAAGCCGTACGACCCGCGTCTGGCGCGGATCGAGCAGCGGCGCAAGCTGGCCGAGGCGGCCAGGACTGAAGGCGACCGCGAAAGCGAGGGCGAGAAGAAGTGACTGCACCGGTGAAGGCGGCCGTCTTCGGTACGGGTTCGTGGGGGACGACGTTCGCCATGGTGCTCGCCGACGCGGGTTGTGACGTGACGCTGTGGGGCCGCCGCCCGGAGCTGGCCGAGGCCATCAACTCCAGGCACAGCAACCCGGACTACCTGCCAGGCGTCGAACTCCCTGACGGGATCAGGGCGACCACCGACCCGGCCGAGGCCGCGGCAGGCGCGGAGTTCACGGTCCTCGCGGTCCCCTCGCAGACATTGCGTGGCAATCTCGCCCAGTGGGCGCCGCTGCTGGCGCGCGACACCGTGCTCGTCTCCCTGATGAAGGGCGTGGAACTCGGGTCCGCGATGCGGATGAGCGAGGTCATCGAAGACGTCACGAAGACCCCTGCCGACCGTATTGCCGTGCTCTCGGGCCCCAACCTCGCCCGGGAGATTGCCGCCCGGATGCCGGCCGCGGCTGTGGTCGCCTGCCGGGACGAGTCCGTGGCGCAGCGGCTCCAGAAGGCCTGCCACACCCCGTACTTCCGCCCGTACACCGAAACCGACGTCGTCGGCTGTGAGCTCGGTGGCGCGGTGAAGAACGTGATCGGTCTCGCCGTCGGCATCGCGGACGGCATGGGCCTCGGCGACAACACCAAGGGTTCGCTCATCACCCGTGGTCTGGCGGAGACTGCACGGCTGGGTCTCGCCATGGGCGCCGACCCGCTGACCTTCTCCGGGCTCGCGGGCCTCGGGGATCTCGTGGCGACGGCGTCTTCGCCGCTGTCACGCAACCACACCTTCGGCATCAACCTCGGCAAGGGCATGACCCTCGAGGAGACCATCGCGGTCACCAAGCAGACCGCCGAGGGCGTCAAGTCCTGTGAATCCGTGGCCGATCTGGCCCGGCGGCACGGCGTGGAGATGCCGATCACGGACACCGTGGTGGACATCGTGCACAACGGAAAGCCGCCGCTGGTCGCGGTCAAGGAACTCATGTCGCGCAGCGCGAAGGCCGAGCGTCGCTGACCGGCAGGTCGCAGGGGCCATTGACCGGCACGCCGCAGGGGCCGTTGACCGTCATGTCATAGCGGTGTCACGGTCCGTGACACCGGCCGGACCTGCGCGCCGGGGCTCCCAGGGGCGCGGTCACGCAAGGTAGTCTCGACGCGATATGAGCAGCGAGACCACCTCCCAGAGCCCTGTGCCCGCGCCTTCCGGCGGGAACGTACGCAAGCCGCGTGTGGCCGTCGTGTTCGGCGGACGCAGCTCCGAGCACGGCATCTCGGTCGTCACGGCCGGTGCGGTCCTGAACGCCATCGACCGCACGAAGTACGACGTGCTGCCGATCGGCATCACCTCGGACGGCCGCTGGATGCTGACCGCCGACGAGCCCGAGCGGATGGCGATCGCCGACCGCAAGGTGCCCACCGTCGAGCAGGTCGCGGAGAACAGCGAAGGCGGCGTCATCCTGCCGGTCGACCCCGCCAACCGCGAGGTCGTCTACACCGAGCCCGGCGCCGTGCCCAAGGCGCTCGGCGAGGTCGACGTGGTCTTCCCGATGCTGCACGGCCCGTACGGCGAGGACGGCACCCTCCAGGGACTGCTCGAACTCTCCGGAACGCCCTATGTGGGCTCGGGAGTTCTGGCTTCCGCGGTCGGCCAGGACAAGGAGTACATGAAGCGCGTCTTCACCTCCTTCGGCCTGCCCGTCGGCCCGTACCTGGTGATCCGCCCGCGCGAGTGGGAGTCCGACCGGGCCGACGCCCGCCAGAAGATCGCCGAGTTCGCCGGTGAGCACGGCTGGCCGCTCTTCATCAAGCCGGCCCGCGCCGGCTCCTCCTTCGGCATCACCAAGGTCGACTCCTTCGACGGCCTGGACGAGGCCATCGAGGAGGCGCGGCGCCACGACCCGAAGTTCCTCGTGGAGGCGCTCCTTCGCGGCCGCGAGATCGAGTGCGGCGTCCTGGAGTTCGAGGACGGGCCGCGCGCCAGCCTGCCCGCCGAGATCCCGCCGGTCACCGACCACGAGTTCTACGACTTCGAGGCCAAGTACATCGACTCGGCCTCCGGCATCGTGCCCGCACCGCTGACGCCCGAGCAGACCGCCGAGGTGCAGCGCCTCGCGGTCGCCGCCTTCGACGCGGCCAGCTGCGAGGGTCTGGTGCGCGCGGACTTCTTCCTCACCGAGGACGGCGAGTTCGTGATCAACGAGATCAATACGATGCCGGGCTTCACGCCCATCTCCATGTACCCGCGCATGTGGCAGGAGAGCGGCGTCTCGTACCCGGAACTGGTGGACCGCCTGGTGCAGGCGGCTCTGCGGCGGTCGACCGGGCTGCGCTAGAAGCGGCCACGTACTGCGAAAAGCCGGACCCCTCGCGTACGGGGCCCGGCTTTTCCATGCGTGCAGGAGTCTGTGTACGGGGATCAGGTCGCGATGCCTTCGGGCACCGTCTTCCTGATCACGCGTCCGAGGTCCACGAGCGAGCCCGCACCCTGCTTCGCGTGCTCCTTGCTGATGGTGACCTCGACGTAGGCCTCGCGCAGTGCGCTCGTAAAGCGGTACGAACCGTCCCCCGGCTCCTCGACGAGCCAGCCGAGCCCGTCCACCGTGGTGGACGGCGGGTCCTTCTCCAGCATCTTCGGGGGCTGCGGAACACCGCAGCGCAGTATGATCGCCGAGCCTCCCCACCCCGCGGTGAACTCCGAGCTCGGCTCGGGATCACTCCGGTCGAGGCCGTCCAGCTGCCCGGGCAGTGCCTCGTGCAGTTTCCGGCAGTGGCCGGACGTCCGGGAGTCGGGGGAGGGAACCACAGCCGTCACCGTGTCGTCCGTCCATGAGCAGCCTGTGGCGAGCAGCAGCGCGCCGAGGGTGGGGAGCTGGACGAGCCGGCGACGGAAAAAGTTCACCGGCCAAGCGTAAACGGGGGCTACAAGTGCACGACCGGGCAGGTCAGAGTGCGGGTGATGCCGTCCACTTGCTGGACTTTGGCGACCACCATGCGACCGAGGTCGTCGACCGTGTCCGCCTGAGCGCGCACGATGACATCGTAGGGACCGGTGACGTCCTCGGCCTGGATCACTCCCGGGATCTTGCCGATCAGATCGGCGACGGTCGACGCCTTGCCGACCTCGGTCTGGATCAGGATGTACGCCTGTACCACGGAACCTCCAGGGCGGCCACGAGGATCATCGCGGGGATCGCGGGGATCATGCGGGGAGAAAGGACGCCACGGTATCGCGTTGCCGCATCCCACGGGGAGACCCGCGGGGCCGCAGGTACGTACGCCGGGGCGGATGCAGCTGCGCGTGCCTCGGCGTGCGCGCATAAGAAGTTGACGTATTCGTTGACGGTACCCGCGGCCGATCGGGCCCGCTACCGCAAGGGCACTGGCGCAGAAAGGGCGATGGGATGAAGGGCACCGTGGGGGAGCTCGGCGAGTTCGGGCTCATCAGAGAGCTCACCTCCCGGCTCACGACGACTCCGGCGGTCAGGATCGGCCCCGGCGACGACGCCGCGGTCGTGTCCGCGCCGGACCGCAGGGTCGTGGCGAGCACCGACATCCTGCTCGAGGGACGGCACTTCCGCCGCGACTGGTCCACGGCGTACGACGTCGGCCGCAAGGCGGCCGCGCAGAACCTCGCCGATATCGCCGCGATGGGCGCCGTACCGACCGCGCTGCTGCTCGGACTTGTGGTGCCCGCGGATCTCCCGGTCACGTGGGCAACGGAGTTGATGGACGGACTGCGCGACGAATGCCAGGTCGCGGGCGCGGCCGTGGTGGGCGGCGATGTGGTCCGCGGCGACACGATCACCGTGGCGATCACGGCACTTGGCGATCTGCGCAACCACGATCCGGTGACCCGCGGCGGCGCACAGCCCGGCGATGTCGTCGCGTACACGGGCTGGCTGGGCTGGTCGGCCGCCGGACACGCGGTGCTTTCGCGGGGCTTCCGTTCGCCGCGCGCGTTCGTCGAGGCGCACCGCCGCCCGGAGCCGCCGTACCACGCGGGCCCCGCCGCGGCCGGGCTCGGGGCGACCGCGATGGCGGACGTCAGCGACGGTCTGATCGCCGACCTCGGCCATATCGCCGAGGCCAGCAAGGTCCGTATCGACATCAAGTCCGGTGCGATGGACGTGCCTTCGCAGATGAACGACATCGGTCAGGCCGTCGGCGTGGACCCGCTGCAGTGGGTGCTCTCCGGCGGCGAGGACCACGCGATCGTGGCGACCTTCCCCCCGGACGTGAAGCTCCCGGCCCGCTGGAAGGTGATCGGCGAGGTCCTCAACCCCTCCGCGCTGCCCCATGTGACGGTCGACGGCGCGCCCTGGACCAGCAAGGGCGGTTGGGACCACTTCGGCGGAGAGATCGAGTCGTGAGTGCCCAAGCGATACGCCCGCCCCTGGTGCTCACCGTGGCCGGTTCGGACTCCGGCGGCGGCGCGGGTATCCAGGCGGACCTCAAGACGATGCTCGCGCTCGGTACGCACGGGATGAGCGTGCTCACCGCGGTCACCGCGCAGAACTCGGTGGGCGTCCAGGGTGTTTGGGAACTTCCGGTCGAGGCGGTACGCGCCCAGTACCGCAGCGTGGCCGACGACATCGGCGTACAGGCCGTGAAGACCGGCATGCTGGCCTCGGCCGAACTGGTCGAGACGGTCGCGGAGTTGCTGGCCGGCACGGACGCCCCTGCGGTGGTCGACCCGGTCGGCGTCTCCAAGCACGGTGACTCGCTGCTCGCCGAGGCCGCGCTCGATTCCGTACGCACGAAGCTGCTGCCGGTCGCGACGGTCGCCACTCCGAACCTGGACGAGGTGGCTCAGCTCACAGGTGTACGGGTGTCGGTGGAGGCGGACCTCAGGCGGGCCGCCGCGGCGCTCCTGGAATTCGGTCCGCGGTGGGCGCTGATCAAGGGCGGGCATCTGCCGGGGGAAGCGGTGGATCTGCTGACCGACGGATCCGAGGAGATCTGGCTGCGCGCCCCGCGCCACGACAACCGCCACACCCACGGCACGGGCTGCACCCTGGCCAGCGCGATCGCGGCGGGGCTCGCCAAGGGGCTCGAGGTGCCGGAGGCGGTCCGGCAGGCGAAGGACTACGTCACGGGCGCGATCGCGACCGGGTTCGCGCTCGGTGCGGGCATCGGGCCGGTGGATCACGGGTGGCGGACGCGCACGCTGTGAAGGCGGTCATGGAAAAGCAAGAAGCCGGCCCACCAGAGGTGGACCGGCTTCTTGCAGCAACCAGCTAGGTGGCCGCGCTGCGATTAGCGCGAGACCTTGCCGGCCTTGATGCACGAGGTGCAAGCGTTCACGCGCTTCGGCGTCCCGCCGACCACGGTACGAACGCGCTGGATGTTCGGGTTCCAGCGGCGCGGCGTACGGCGGTGCGAGTGCGAGATGTTGTTGCCGAAGCCCGGGCCCTTGCCACAGACGTCGCAGTTGGCAGCCACGGGTCACTCCAAAGACTTCAGATGCTCTTACGGTTGAAACCCGGCATGCCGAGTCGAGTTCCGTTAAGGATCTGAGTGGCTTGCCAGGGAATGGCCCGATCCGAATCGGGCAACCGAAGCAGCATACATCGGCTGCGTCGGTACAAGAAAACTACCATGTCCTGCCCGGCCCCAGCCCCGGGCCCTGGTCCGCTGCGGCACCGGTCAGCACTAGTCTGCGAATGATCCCGCTGCTCACAGGAGGCACCGTGCCGCAGACCCCCGACGCACTCGTGGTGCGCGGCTGGTGCGGACTCGCGCTGGACGCCCTCGGGCGGGCCCGCGAGGAGATCGACGCCATCAACGTCTATCCCGTGGCCGACTCGGACACGGGCACGAACCTTTATCTGACGGTGGAATCGGCGGCCCGCGCGGTGGAGGCGATCTTCGCCGCGCACGAGGCGGCCGACTCCCCTGACGGCCCCTCGCTCGCCGAGGCGGGACGGGCGATGGCCCATGGCGCTCTGATCGGGGCGCGGGGCAATTCGGGGACGATCCTGGCGCAGCTGCTGCGGGGGATGTCCCAGGTGCTCGCGGGGGAGGGTGACCTTTCTCACGAGGCGTCCGAGCCGACCGGGCAGGAGGCTTCCGAGCAGCGGGCCCGGCGCTTGAAGAAGGCGCTCGGCCATGCCGCCGCATCCGGGTACCAGGCGGTGGCCCACCCCGTGGAGGGCACGGTCCTTTCCGTGGCGACGGCCGCGGCCGAGGCGGCCGACGCAGCCCCCGACGACTGCTCCGCCGTGGTGCGGGCCGCGTACGACGGGGCCTGTGCCGCGCTGGAGCGGACGCCGCAGCAGCTGGCCGTGCTCGGGCGCGCGGGAGTGGTCGACGCCGGCGGGCGCGGGCTCGTCGCGGTGCTCGGGGCGCTGGTGGAGGCGGTGTCGGGGCAGGTGGTCGCGGCGTACGCAACGGTGGGCGCCGCTCTACGGGCGGGCTCCTCCGAGGACCGGACGCGCGGGGAGGCGCAGGGCGACTCCTGCGGCCATGAGGCGGCGAGCGGTCCCGCCTTCGAGGTCATCTACCTCCTGGAGGCCGACGACGAACGGGTCGAGCGCCTGAAGACCCGCCTCGACGGCCTCGGCGACTCCCTGGTCGTGGTCGGCGGCGACGGCCTGTGGAACGTCCACGTGCATGTCGACGACGCGGGCGCAGCGGTCGAGGCGGGAGTGGAGGCCGGGCGGCCGTACCGGATCCGGATCACGCACTTCGGGGCCGAGGACGCGCACAGCGCCGGCTTCGTACCGCCTGTGCGTGAGAAGGCGCAGCGCGCGATCGTGGCCGTCGTGCCCGGCGAGGGCCTCGCCGGTCTGTACGCCGAGGCCGGCGCGACCACCGTGCTCGCGCGCCCGGGGGAGCCGCCCGCGAGCGGAGAACTGGTGGAGGCGATCCGGCGCGCGCACGCGCGTGAGGTGGTGCTGCTGCCCAACGACGCCGATCTGCGGCACACGGCGGCGGCGGCAGCGGAACAGGCGCGTACGGAAGGCGTACGGGTCGCCTTGATCCCGACCCGCTCGGCGGTCCAGGGCATCGCGGGGCTCGCCGTGCACGAACCGGAGCGGCGCTTCGACGAGGACGTGGTCGCGATGACGGCGGCGGCCGGCGCCACCCGCTACGGCGAACTGGCCGTGGCGGAACGCCAGTCGTGGACCATGGCCGGCATCTGCCAGGCCGGGGACATGCTCGGCCTGATCGACGGGGACGTGGCCGTGATCGGCGCGGACCTCACCGTCACCGCCCGCTCGGTCCTCGACCGGATGCTGTCGGCGGGCGGCGAGATGGTCACCCTGGTGGTCGGCGACGAGGTGCCCGAGGACGTGGCCGCGACGCTCGAGGAGCATGTCCGCGAGGCGTATCTGGCCGTGGACACGGTGGTGTACCGGGGCGGGCGGAAGGCGGCGTTGCTGCTGATCGGGGTCGAGTAGGCCCCCGCGTCCGGCGCCGGGACGGGAGGTGTCCACAGGCCCCGCGCGTACGGCACCGCGGCCGGAGTTGTCCACAGGTCGCCCCGCCTGTCAGTCCCGTGGTGTGCAATGGACCGCGTGCCCGTGCTCGAAGAACCGCTGAAGAAACTGCTCGGCCCCGCCACCGCGAAGGTGATGGCCGAGCATCTCGACCTGCACACCGTCGGCGACCTGCTGCACCACTATCCGCGGCGGTACGCGGAGCGCGGTGAGCTCTCCACGCTCGCGGACCTGCCGCTCGACGAGCATGTGACGGTCGTCGCCCAGGTCGCCACCGCCCGCATCCTCAAGTTCAACAACGGTCGCGGTCAGCGCCTCGAAGTGACCATCACCGACGGCAGCGGCCAGCTCCAGCTGGTGTTCTTCGGCCGAGGTATCCACAAGCCGCACAAGGATCTGCTGCCCGGCACCCGCGCGATGTTCGCGGGCAAGGTCTCGGCCTTCAACCGCAAGCTCCAACTGGCCCACCCCGCATACGAGTTGCTGCGCGGCGACAATGCGGAGGCCGTGGACACCTGGGCCGGAGCCCTGATCCCGATCTATCCGGCCACGGCGAAGCTGGAGTCCTGGAAGATCGCCAAGGCCGTGGACGCGGTCCTCCCGAGTGCGCAGGAGGCCGTGGACCCGCTGCCCCGCTCGCTGCGCGACGGCCGCGGACTCGTCACGCTCCCCGAGGCCCTGCTCAAGATCCACCGGCCGCACAGCAAGAGCGATGTCGACGAGGCGAAGGACCGCCTCAAGTGGGACGAGGCCTTCGTCCTCCAGGTCGCGCTGGCCCGCCGGCGGTACGCGGAGACCCAGCTCCCCGCCGTAGCCCGCAGGCCGCAGCCGGACGGACTGCTCGACGCCTTCGACGCGAAGCTCCCGTTCACGCTGACCGAGGGACAGGAGAAGGTCACCAAGGAGATCTTCGACGACCTGGCCACCGAACACCCGATGCACCGCCTGCTCCAGGGCGAGGTCGGCAGCGGAAAGACGATGGTCGCGCTGCGCGCCATGCTCGCCGTCGTCGACGCGGGCGGGCAGGCCGCGATGCTCGCGCCCACCGAAGTGCTCGCCCAGCAGCACCACCGGTCGGTCACCGAGATGATGGGCGAGCTCGCCAGTTGGGGGCTGTGGCGCGAAGCGCCTCCGAATAAGGGTGGTGGCGGGCGACGGGAGGGCGGGATGCTGGGCGGCACCGAGCACGCCACCAAGGTCGTCCTGCTCACCGGCTCCATGGGTGCGGCCGCACGCCGTCAGGCCCTGCTCGACCTGGTCACCGGTGAAGCCGGGATCGTGATCGGGACGCACGCGCTGATCGAGGACAAGGTGCAGTTCCATGACCTCGGCCTGGTCGTGGTCGACGAGCAGCACCGCTTCGGTGTGGAGCAGCGTGACGCCCTGCGCTCCAAGGGCAAGCAGCCGCCGCACCTCCTGGTGATGACCGCGACGCCCATTCCGCGCACGGTCGCGATGACCGTCTTCGGCGACCTGGAGACCTCGGTCCTCGACCAGCTGCCGGCGGGGCGTTCGCCGATCGCCAGCCATGTGGTCCCGGCCGCCGACAAGCCCCACTTCCTCGCGCGCGCCTGGGACCGGGTGCGCGAGGAGGTCGAGAACGGGCATCAGGCGTACGTGGTCTGCCCGCGTATCGGCGACGATCTGGACGACAAGGCGGCCGCCAAGAAGAAGTCCGCCGAGGACGAGGCGGAGAAGCGCCCGCCGCTCGCCGTCGTGGAGGTCGCCGAACAGCTGAGGGCGGGTCCGCTCGCGGGCCTGCGCGTGGAGATCCTGCACGGCCGGATGGCACCGGACGACAAGGACGCCGTGATGCGCCGTTTCGCGGCCGGCGACGTCGATGTCCTGGTGGCCACGACGGTGATCGAAGTGGGTGTGAACGTGCCGAACGCCACCGCCATGGTGATCATGGACGCCGACCGTTTCGGCGTCTCCCAGCTCCATCAGCTGCGCGGCCGTGTGGGCCGTGGCTCCGCGCCCGGCCTGTGCCTTCTGGTCACGGAGATGCCCGAGGCCAGCCCGGCCCGCGGCCGCCTGAGCGCGGTCGCCTCGACCCTCGACGGCTTCGAGCTCTCCCGTATCGACCTGGAACAGCGCCGCGAGGGCGATGTCCTCGGCCAGGCCCAGTCCGGCGTCCGCTCCTCGCTGCGGGTCCTCACGGTGATCGACGACGAGGAGGTCATCGCGGAGGCCAGGGAGGAAGCGGTCACGCTGGTCTCCAAGGACCCGGACCTCGTGCACTACCCCGAACTGCGCACGGCCCTGGACGCACTGGTGGACAAGGAGCGGGAGCAGTACCTCGAGAAGGGGTGAGCACGCCCCGCCCGCCCCCACCTGCTCAGCGGGTGCTGAGCAGG
>NZ_JAAKZW010000492.1 GCF_011044995.1 Streptomyces mesophilus
TCGACGCCCTGTTCATCACGGCCGCGCGGGACGCGGAGGTGATCCGCTCCGCACTGCGCGCCGGCGCCCTGCACTACCTGATCAAGCCCTTCAACCAGGCCGCACTGCAGGAGCAGTTGCGGCATGTGGCGGCTCTGCGCACCCGCCTCGACACCCTGGACGAGGCCCGCCAGGAGGACGTCGACCAGATCTTCGGCACCCGCCCGCCGGGCTCCCGCGAACTCCCCAAGGGCCTCGCTGCCCACACCGCGGAACTGGTCGAACGCGTCCTGCGCACCCACCCGTCGGGCCTCTCCGCCACGGAATGCGCCCAGGCCGGCTCCCTGTCCCGGGTCAGCGCACGCCGCTACCTGGAGTACTTCGCGGATACGGGACGGGCGGAGGTGACCCTCAAGTACGGGGGGACGGGGCGGCCGGAGCGGCGGTATCGGTGGGTGGGGTGAGCTCGCCCGCTCTCCCGGCCCGCTGAAAACCCCATCCACCCCAGGCGTTTCAAGCCTCGGCGATTCGGCCACATCACCGCGCCCACGGACGCCCGCACGGCGGCGCGCAAGCATCCCGTCCCTTGCCCGCCAAGGCCCCGACAGCGTCCGGAATCGAGCGCGTTCGATTCCACGGAAGCGTCGTTAGTCCCAGCACCGCCGAGCCACCCAGGTGCGGCACGACCTCCTTGGAGGGATGCAGGTGACGGTGACGAACGCCTCTACCGCGAGCGGCGGGACCTCGGACGAGACCCCTCCCCCACCACCCC
>NZ_JAAKZW010000055.1 GCF_011044995.1 Streptomyces mesophilus
GGGGGTTGGGGGGGGGGGGGTGGGGTCATGGCTGGGGTCATGGGTCCTCCCAAAAAGGGCGCGCGAAAGCCGCTGCGGGCAGACGGGGAGTCGGGGATACGTGGGCAACGCTAAGCGGACCTTGCCCCTCAGACATACAATCTTGCCCATGACGCAAGACACTGATGATCTGGACGGCCTCGTCCGCAAACGCATCCGCGCCCTGCGCGTGGCCCAGGGCTGGTCGCTCGAGGAACTGGCCGCCCGGGCGAAGGTCAGCCAGTCGACCCTGAGCAGGATCGAGAACGGTCAGCGCCGCCTCGCCCTGGACCAGCTGGTCACCCTGGCGCGCGCCCTGGACACCTCACTGGACCAGCTGGTCGAGAACGCCTCGGACGACGTCATCATCAGCCCCATGATCGACGCCTCGCACGGCCTGATGCGCTGGCCGATCAGGGCCGAGCCCGGCATGACGGTGGTACGTCAGCGGATGACCGAGCCGCCCCCGGAGAACGCCGCGAAGATGCGGGCGCACCCCGGCCGCGAGTGGCTCGTCGTCCTCTCCGGTACGGCGATCCTGCTCCTGGCCGGTCGCCGGCTGCGGATCGAGACCAACCAGGCCGCCGAGTTCCCGACGATGCTGCCGCACGCGATCGGCAGCGCCGGCGGGCCCTGCGAGATCCTGGGGATCTTCGACCGCGATGCCCGCCGCGGCCATCACGGCACGGACTCCGCGCAGGCGACGAAGAGCGACTGAAGCCCGCGCGCCACCAGGTCTGGCGACGGCGCGGGCCGCCCGCCACCATGGGGCGGGCTGACCGTACAAGGACCATGCGGGCGGGCTGACGCACAAGGACCAGGTGGGCGGCTGACATACAAGAACCATGGGCCGGGCGCACGGACGAGGGGGGTCGATGAAGGCGCGATTGTTCCTGCTCATCATCGTCGTCGCCGCCGGCGTCGCGTGGACGGTCATGGCCGGCGAGTGGAGCGACAAGGGCTGCCGCACGGGACAGGGTTACGCCCTGGTCCTCACGAAGGGCGGTCCCCCGGACGACCACGAGGGCTGCCGACCGGGGCTCGAAGGACCGGAGTTCACGGACGCGTACATCGGCTGAACCCCGGCCGCTCGCCGCACGGGTCAGGGCTTGCGCGCCAGCCCGCCCGCGCACGACACCTTGACCGGCTCGCCCCACGGGTTGGGCTGCGGGCGCCAGCGTTCGACCGAGACCACGCCCGGCTCGAGGAGTTCGAGGCCGTCGAAGTAGCGGGCGATCTGGTCGATGCCGCGCGGGGTGTACGGGACGGCGCCGCTGTTCGCGTTGTGGCGGGCGATGGCCTCGACGTACGCGGGGTCGGCGTCGGAGCCGTCGTACAGCGCGAGATAGCTGCCGGACGGCAGGGCCGAGAGCAGGTGGTCCACGACGGACTGCGGCTTCTGCTCGTCGGTGACCAGGCCCATGATGCCCATCAGCATCAGGGCGACGGGCTGCGAGAAGTCCAGGGTGCGGGCGGCTTCGCGCAGGATCGTCTCGGGGTCGCGGACGTCCGCCTCGAGGTAGTCGCACTTGCCCTCGGGCGTGCTCGTCAGGAGCGCCTGGGCGTGGACCAGGACCAGCGGGTCGTTGTCCACGTAGACGATGCGCGAGTCGGGGGCTATGGACTGGGCGACCTCATGGGTGTTGTTCGCGGTCGGCAGACCGGTGCCTATGTCCAGGAACTGCCGGATCCCGGCCTCGCCCGCGAGATAGGAGACGACGCGGGTGAGCATCTGACGGGACTGGCGGGTGACGTCCCGCATGCCCGGGTACACCTCGACGACCTTGTCGCCGGCCACCCGGTCGATCGCATAGTTGTCCTTGCCGCCGAGCAGGTAGTTCCAGATCCGCGCCGAGTGCGGTCGTGACACATCGATCCGGCTTCCGCCCTCGGACCCGGACTTCTCGGACTCTTCGTACACCACGGTCGGCTCTCCCTCTGCTCCAAGCGTCTGCCGTCAACTTACGGTCTTCCGGGGCGCCTTGGGAGGTCCTGGAGCGAAAGCTGTCACCTGCGCGTTCAACTCGCTTGCTACCGTGTCGCCTTCACTCTGGGAGGGGTCGGCACATGACATCCGAGGTGTTCCGTATCGCCGGGGATCTCGAAGTACGACGGCTCGGATTCGGGGCCATGCATCTGCCCACCGAGTCGGGACCGGACCGGGAGAACTCCCTCGCGGTGGCCCGGCGGGCCGTCGAGCTCGGGGTCACGCTGATCGACACCGCGTACATGTACGGCGGCGGCAGCAATGAGGAGTTGCTCGCCGAGGCGCTGTATCCGTACCCGGAGGAGCTCCTGGTCACCACCAAGATCGGACTGGAGCGGCGCGGACCGGCGGGTGAGTGGGAGCTCGACGGGCGGCCCGAGGTGCTGCGCGGGCAGGTCGACAACGCGTTGCGGCGGCTGCGGGTCGAGCGCGTCGAGCTGCTTCAGCTGCACCGGATCGACCCGAAGACACCCCTCGCCGACCAGATGGGTGCGCTGCGCGAGCTTCGGGAGGCGGGAAAGATCGGACGGATCGGGCTGTCCGAGGTGACGGTGGACGAGCTGCGCGAGGCGCAAGAGGTCGTCGAGATCGCCAGCGTGCAGAACCGCTACAACCTGCTCGACCGCGAGCACGAGCCGGTGCTCGCCGTGTGCGAGCAGGAGGGCATCGCGTTTCTTCCCTGGCGCACGGTCGCGTGGGGGAAGTCGGGCGCCGATGCGGAAGTGGCCGCGGTGGCGGCCGAGTTGGACGCCACGCCGACACAGGTCGCCCTCGCCTGGCTGCTCGGGCACTCCCCCGTCATGCTGCCGATCCCGGGCACGGCGCGGCTTGCGCATCTGGAGGAGAACGTCGCCGCGTCGGGGCTCGAGCTGAGTGCGGGGCAGCGGGCGCGGCTGGATGGGCTTGCGGGGGTGGCGTAGGCGGCCTGGCCGGACGGTGGCACCCGCCTCGTACGCCACCTTCCCCGAGCAGACCCGTCACGCCACCTCGCACACCACTCCCCGAGCAGACCCATCACGCCGCCGCCTGCCGCACCTCCGCCTCCAGTGCCGCGAGCAGCCAGTCGTGGGTCTCGCCCGGTGTCGGGGCCGGCCGTTCTCCGGGGCCGGTCGTCACCTGGGACACGAGCTCCCAGTAGCCGTCGAACCGTGGATCGTCCGCGAGTTGACGCGCCAGACCGCGCCGGAACCCCGGACTGTCACGGTGCCCGGCGACCGTCGCGTACGTGTCCACGAAGCAGACCAGCGCGTCACAGGAGTGCGGGGCCGCGCCCGCCAGGATCTGCCGGCCCGCCAGTGCGTAGGCCTCGGCCAGACCCGCGTAAAGCAGCGCGGACTCGCGCGCGCCCGCGGCCCCGTGCGCGGCGGGCTGGGGCCGCACGGCGCCGGAACAGGGGCGCGACACCAGGGCGTTGAGCCGCGCGAACGCCAGGACCTGTCCGGACGACGGGCTGTCCGGCGGCTGCGGCACGGCCACCTCCAGGAAGTCCGCGGCGGACTTCGCCGGCATCCGCGCGGGCAGCCACGCACGCCAGAACCGCGCGAGCGGCGCGGTGCTCGGCGGCGTGCCGAGCGCTCCGATCAGGTGCAGGAGGTCGGCGCGTTCCGCGGGATCGGATTCCTGTACGAGGCGGAGTGCGGCCTCCTGCCAGCGCAGGGCGGCCAGTTGGGAGCCGAGGGTGCGCAGCTGTCCGGCGACCGCGTCCTCCAGCGCGCCGGACCGTTCGTCGACGATGCGGTGGACCTCCGGCAGGGGGACGCCGAGGCCGCGCAGGGAGCGGATCAGACGGAGCCGCTCCAGGGCCTCGGGACCGTACCTGCGGTGGCCGCCGCCACTGCGCGAGAGCTCCGGCAGCAGGCCGCGGTCCGAGTAGAAACGGACGGTCTTCACGGTGGTCCGCGCATGCTCGGCGAGCTCGCCGATACTCCACGAACCGTCGGACGGCGTCGGCACTTGAACCTCCCTTTAGGGGAGTTCCTAACGTACCCGCGACCGCGGAACCGGCGACGGACCGGTCCGCGGGCGACGGAGTGCGGAGGTGCGGGATGACCCGATTCATTGTGGTTCCGGGGCTGTTCACGGGGGCCCAGGTGTGGCAGGAGACGCTCGAGCGGCTGCTGGCGGCGGGCGCGAAGGCCGAGGCGGTGGAGGTGCCGCGGCCGCACGAGGCCGCCGTGGACCTGGAGGCGCATATCGCGCGCGTGGTGGCGGCGATCGACGCGGACGGTGCCGGCGACGGGCCGGACGTGGTGCTCGTCGGGCACGGCTACGGGGTGTTCCCCGCGGTGGGTGCGGCGGACCGCCGCGCGGACCGGGTGGCGCGGATCGTGTACGTGGACGCGCCGCTGGTGCAGGACGGCTCGGTGGGACTGGCCACGGTCCCCGACCCCGCGCTGCGCGAACACCTGGCGGATGGCGAGCTGTTGGCGGTCCCCGGGCGTGCGGAGTGGGCCCGCTGGGGCAGCACGGCGGGACTCTCCGACGCCCACCTGGACCGGCTCACCGCGCTCGCCGCACCGCATCCGACGGGGACGCTGCTGCGGCCGCTGCGGCTGACGGGGGCGGCCGCGGACCTGCCGACCACGGGGGTGCTCTGCGCGGAGAGCGGGGCGACGATCGAGACGGTGCGGATGCTCGTCGGCTTCGGCGATCCGGCGCTGCGGGCGCTGGCCCGCCCGGAGGTCACCTTCTTCGAACTGCCCACCGGGCACTGGCCGATGCTGTCCCGTCCGTCGGAGCTCGCGGAGGCCCTCCTCGCGGCGGCGGCCGGTGAGGGGGTGAGCCTGTCGGCGGACGACGAACCCGCCGAGACGCCGGGGTATCTGCGGCCCTTCCTCCTGGCCGTACCGGAGATCGCGCCCGAACGGCACGGCAACGTGGACCTGTTCCTGCCCGCCGCCCCAGGTCCGCGGCCCGCGGTGGTGTTCGTCCACGGGGGCCCTGTCCCCGCGGACATGCGACCCTCGCCCCGCGAGTGGCCGACTTTCGTCGGATACGCCCGGTACGTGGCCGCGCAGGGAGCGGTCGGGGTGACGCTCGATCACCGGTTGCACGACGTGGCCGACTACGCGGTGGCCTCGGCCGACCTGGCCGCCGCGGTGGAACAGGTCAGGGCCGACCCGCGCGTCGACGCGTCCCGTATCGCCCTGTGGTTCTTCTCCGGCAGCGGCCCGATGACGGCGGACTGGCTGAGCGCCACTCCCCCGTGGCTGCGCTGCCTCGCGGCGAACTACCCGATCATGGCGCCGCTCGCGAGCTGGGGTCTGGGCCCGGGGCAGGTCCGCCCGGCGGACGTGGTCGCGCAGGCGGGGCAGCTCCCTCTGCTCCTCGTCCGCGCGGGCCTGGAGACCTCCGCGATCGCGGCGACGGTCACGGAGTTCGTCACGGCGGCCCGCGCCGCCGACGCCCGCCTGGAGGTGATCGACGTACCGAACGGCCACCACTCCTTCGAGGGCGTCGACCGGACCGACGAGTCCCGCGCGGCCGTACGGGACTCCGTACGGCGGGTGCTCGACCGGCTGGGTCTCACGTAGCCCGGGCGGGCATGCCCGAGGGCGGTGCCGGGTACCCCTCGCGTGCCCCCGCGTCGCATAAGACGTCACGGAGAACGTCGCACAGGGCGTCGCACAGGACGTCGCACCGAACAAGGAGTCCCGGAAGTGATTCGAAAGCTGCAGGCGGTCGCGCTGGACTGCGCCGATCCACTCGAGCTCGCACGGTTCTACGCGGATCTGCTCGGCGGCCGGGTCGTCACGGACCCTAAAGAGACCGACTGGATCGAGGTCCACGGCTTCGAGGGCACTCCCCTGGCCTGCCAGCGGGTGGACGGCTACCGCCCGCCCGTCTGGCCCGGCCAGGACCATCCGCAACAGCTCCACCTCGATTTCGACGTCGACGACCTGGACGCGGAGGAACAGCGCGCCCTGGCCCTCGGCGCCACGGTCCTGCAACGCACGGACCACCTCGACCCCGAAGCCAACTGGCGCGTCTACGCCGACCCGGCCGGCCACCCTTTCTGCCTGTGCGTGCACTGATGTCAGGCCGGGGACTGCTACGGCCCACCGAGACGGTTGACTGAGCACTCACCAGGCGCAGGCCCAACACAACGGCCCGGCAAGGCGTACGCCTTGCCGGGCCGTTGTACCGCGTGTGCGGAGGGTTACTTCACTCCGAACGCGCGGATGATCTCCTGCTGCACCGACGCGCCCCGGTCGTCCTCGACCGACGCCCGCAGCGAGACGAACTTCGCGTCGCGCGGGACCGCGAGCAGTGTCTTCCAGGACGCGCCCTTGCCGTCGAGGAGCTTCACGGACTTCCAGGTCGCGCCGTCGTCGTACGACACCTCGAGGGTGCCGGCGCCGATACGGCCGGTGTCCGCCGCGCCCTTCACGTACTCCGCGAAGATCCCGACCGGGACGAGGCGACCGCCGCGGACGTCGCCCGCGAGGTCGGTGTCCACGTCGAAGCCGAGGTTCAGCATCGGGAGGTAGGTGTAGCGGTCCTCCGGCGTGGGGCCGGACTTGACCGTCCACTCGGCGTGGCCCCGGGTCGACGTGTGCCACTGGGCCGGGTCGGCGGTCGTGTCCGTGACCACCTTGAAGTCCTGGACGCGGGACTCGACGTCCTCCGACCAGGCGTACGCGCCCGAGCCCATCTTGTCGTCGACCAGCTTGCCGTCCACGTACACCTTGGTCTGCTGGGTGACCCCGGACTCCTCGCTCCACACGTCGCCGAACCCGGTGTGGTCCGGACCCGAGTCGCCCCAGCCGGGCACGTTGAACTGGACGTTGTTGCCGAAGCGCTGCTGACCCCAGCCGAGACCGGTGCCGAGCCACGGGTGCAGGACCGGCTTGAACCAGTTGAGCTCCTGACGGGTGCCGCCCTTGTAGACGATGTGACCGCTGCGCGACTCGATCTTGCCGGGGCCGACGGTCATGGACTCGTACCAGGCCTGCCCCTCACCCGTGGAGACGTAGTCGGTGCGCTCCTGCGGGAAGGAGATCCGCTCGGGGAAGCCGACGCCGATCGGGTACGCGCTGGACATCGACACGCGCTGGTCACTTCCGTCGACCGGCTTCGCCGCGTGGAACTTCGTGTCCAGGACGGCGAGTTCACGCCGTCCGGGCTCGAAGGTCAGGTCGCGGTCCGGGATCGCTCCCGAGTGGCCGTCGGCCAGGTCGTACTTGTAGGGCGTGTACTCCGTGCCCTCCAGCTCCAGCCCGCGTCCCTGCCGGGCCGCGTCCGAGAGCCGGTCCGCGTCCGCCGCGTTGACCGTCGCGATGTGCAGCGGCCGGTCCTCGTACGCCTCGGTGCCGAACCAGTCCATCAGACGGCCGGCCTGTGCGTCGCTCGCGAACAGCGCCTTGGCGCCCGCGTCCTGGGCGTTCTGACCGATCTCCACGGCCGGGATGTTCCCGGTCGCGCGGACGAGGACCGCCTTGCCCTTGACGTTCTTTCCTTCGTACGCGGCCTTGCCGCCGTCCCCCGCGTCGACGACCGCAAGCTCGAGATCGTCGTCCAGGATCGTGCCGCCGCCCTGCACGGTGGCCTCACCGATACGCCGGCCGCCCGCCTCGACGGAGAGCATCGGCTTGCCGAGGCGCCATACGGTCCGGTACTCGTACGTGCCCGTCGAGGGCTTCTTCGACGGCGCCGCGAAGACCGAGTCGTACGTCAGCGGGACCTGCACACTGCCGGAGAGACCCGTGCCGTTCGCCTCGCGGGTGTACTGCATGATCAGCTGGCGGGTCTCGGTGCGCTGGTCGACCTCGGCATCGAGCTCGCGCAGCCTGCGCCCGTCGAGGGTGATCTCGCGGTCCTGGTCGAGCTTGATCTCGGACTCGTTGAAGTAGCCGAGGCCGAGCGAGTCCTTGCCGTTGCCGCCCTTGACGTCCGCGAAGCCGTCGAGCGCGTAAGTGCCGGGCTGGAGGCGGAGCTTGACGGTACCGGACGCGCCGACGTCGTATCCCCAGCCCTCCTCACCGGCGGCCAGCTTGAGCAGGCTGAACGAGCCGGGGATCGGGGAGCCGTCGCGGTCCTTGACGTTGACCGTCAGGGTGTAGCGCTCCTCCTCCTTCACCAGGCCCCACGCGGTGTGCGCGAGAGTCTTGTCGCCCGCCTTGGCGGTGATGTGCCCGCCGTTGTTGCCGACCGGGGCCTTGGCGCCGTCGGCCGTGGCGGTGGTGGAGGCGGTGCCGTTGGCCGGGACGGTGAGCGTGCTGTCGGCGAGCGAGACGTAGTCCGCGCCCTCGGCGGCGAGCGTCAACTCGACCGGCTGATCGGTGTGGTTGGTGTAGGTCAGCGTCTTCGTGACCGGCTCGTTGCCCTCGTACGGCCAGCCGTAGAACCCGAAGTCCGCGCTGCCCGACGCCGTGACCTGCGCCTGAACCGCGTCGGGGACCGAGACGCGGCCCGCGCCGAGGTCGTACGGGGAGTCGGTGAGCGTCTTGGACGTCGACATCAGCGCGTCCTTGAGCTGCTGCGGCGTCCAGTCGGGGTGCTTCTCGGCGAGCAGGGCCGCGACGCCCGAGACGTGCGGGGTGGCCATCGACGTACCGCTGATGCTCATGTACGACCCTTCGCCCTCGCTGAGGGACGAGCGGGCCGCGAGGATCTTGACGCCGGGCGCGGAGAGGTCGGGCTTGAGGGCGTTGTCGCCCATGCGCGGACCCATGCTGGTGAAACCCGCACGGGTGTCGGTGTTGTCGACGGCGCCGATGGTGAGCGCGGCGTCGGCGGCGCCGGGTGAGCCGATCGCGCCGTTGTAGCCCGAGTTGCCCGCGGCGATCACGAACAGTGAACCGGTCTCGGCGGTGAGGTTGTTGACGGCCTGCGCCATCGGGTCCGTGCCGTCGCTCGGCTCACGGCTGCCGAGGCTCATCGAGATGATCTTCGCGTCGATGTCCTTCGCGGCCCACTCCATGCCGGCGATGATCTGCGAGTCGGTGCCCTCGCCCGCGTCGGAGAGCACCTTGCCGACAGCGATGTCGGCGCCGGGCGCGACGCCCTTCTCCTTGCCGTCGCTCGCGGCGCCGCTGCCGCCGACGGTCGAGGCGACGTGCGTGCCGTGCCCGTTGCGGTCGGCGACCTCCTCGCCCTCGATGAACGACTTGGTCTGCGTCACCCGGTCCTCGAGGTCGGGGTGGGTGAGGTCCGCGCCGGTGTCGAGCACGGCGACCTTGACGCCCTTGCCGGTGAGGCCGGCCTCCCACGCCTTCGCGCTGCCGATCTGGGCGTTGGACTCGGCCATGGTCGCCTCGACCTTGCCGTCCAGCCAGATCTTGTCGATCCCGCCGCCGAACGCCTTGGTGCGCGCACCGTCGTCGGTCAGGGCGCCCCACATCTCGGCGTTCCGCTCGGCCTCGACGGCCGCAGCGTTCACGCTGGGCAGCGCGCGCACGCGGTCGGCACCGTCGGGCGTCGCGGCCCGTGCGCCCTTGCCGTACGTGACGATGAGCGGCAACCCTCCAGCTCTATCGGCCTTCTTGCCGCTCTCGGCGTCGGCGAGGCCCTGCCGTATCAGCTCGCTGACGTCGAAGAGGCGCTTGTCGAGCTTGCCGGCGGCGAGGAACGCACGTGCCTCGTCCGGTACGACGCTGATGTCGCCGTCGTGGTCGGTCGTCGTGAAGACCTTGCCCTGAGCGCCCTTGGCCCGCTCGACCGAGACCGCCTTCTTGCCGCCGACGTCGGTGACGGTCACCTTGTCGCCGGTGATCAGCGTGACGGTGTGCGCGGCCAGGGCGGCCTGCTTGACGGGGGTCCTGGGCGCGGTCGCCGGGTCATCGGCGGCCACGGCCTGCTGTCCCGCCGGGAGCAGAACGAGCGCGAGCCCGGCTGTCAGCAGCCGTGCCGTGCGCCCCGAGGGTGCTCTGTTCATGGAACTGCCTCTCCTGCGACGAGCCCCGGGCGGGGGATGTTTCCCGGGTGCTGGGGAGAGTCTCAGTGGTTGAACGTTGCAGAACGATGACGGGAGACGGGCGGGAAGCCGCCATGGCGGCTTCGCGCCAGGAGAAAACGGAAGGACCCGCTCACGCCTGCGGCCGCGTGCGGATCAGCGCGCGAGGCCGAGGTAGTGGGCGCGCAGCTCCTTGTCGAGGTGTTCGATCGCGTCCCGCAGCAACGGACGCGGGGCCGTGGCCGCGTGGCGGTCGAGAAAGGCGAGCAGCCGGTCGCGGTCGTGTTTGCCTGCTTCCCTGAGCATGCCGCCGACGACCTTCTGGACGAGGTCGTGCGGATCGTGCACGAGCAACTCGGCCAGCTCGTAGGTGTCGTCGAGTTCGCCTTTGCGCAGCAGGTACAAGGTGGCGAACATCGCGATGCGCCGCTCCCACCACCGCGGGGACGCCGCGAGTTCCCTGAGTACGGTGCGGGGTTCGCCGAAGTCGTGCAGGTAGGCGCCGATCACTTGGTGGGCGCTGACGTCCACCAGGTCCCAGGTGTTGATGGCGTCGGTGCGCCGCAGATAGAGCTCGTACAGCTCCCGGCGGCGCTCTTGGCCGGTCTTCTTGTGCAGCGCCTGCTTGCCCATGATGCTCACGGCGCCGACGCGCACTTCGTGGACGGGGCTGTCCAGGAGCCGGTCGATCTCCCGCGGTACGAGGTCGATGAACTCCTTGGCCAGCGTGAACACACTGCCCATGCGCACCCCGAGGACCAGGTCCTCCTCGGCCCTTCCCCTGCCCGGCTGCAACGCACGGTGCAACTGCGCCTGGCGCTCGGGCGTGGCGAGTTCGGTGAGGCGCCCGGCGAACTGTTCGGCGCTGCGTTCGGCGGGCATGGCGCTCCTCACGTAAGGCGAGGTTGTTCAGGGGCCGCGGTGTGCCCGCCGAATCTATCCCCGCGGTGCGCGGGGCGCCGCGAGTTCCGCGCTGAGCATGCGGTCGTCGATGTCGTCGAGGGCCAGGCGCAGTCCGCCGAGGGCCACGCTCTCGTCGCCGAGGGTGGAGGTGCGCAGCTCGGGAAGGCGCAGGCAGTGCTTGGTGAGTTCGCGGTGCAGGGGGTCGAGGATGATGTCGGCGGACCGTGAGAAGCCGCCGCCGAGGACCACGATCTCCGGGTCCAGGGCGAGCACCAGCGCGGCGACGCCGACGGCGAGATCGCGCGTATAGCGGCGTACGGCCGTCTTCGCCTCGCGGTTGCCCTCGCGGGCCGCCTGGAACACCCACGCGGCGGCCTCTCCCGGCCGGGCGCTCGCGGGCACTCCGGGGCAGGCGGCCAGGTGCCCGGGGGCATCGAGCCAGCGGACCGCCTTGAGCGCACCGATCTCGCCCGCCGCGCCGCCGTGGCCGCGGCGCAGGGTGCCGTCGAGGATGAGGCCCGCGCCGGTACGGATGCCGGCGAGCAGGTACACGATGTCGTCCGCGTCCTGCGCCACGCCCTTCCAGCGCTCGGCCACCGCGGCGAGTTTGCAGTCGTTCTCGACCTGGATGGGGCAGCGGAACCGGCCGGCGAGATGGCCCGCGGGATCGGCCGTGCTCCAGCCCGGCAGCGGTGTGAACAGGGAGGTACGGCCGCTCGCGTCGACCGGTCCGGTCACGCCGACGGTCAGGCCCCAGATGTCGGACTCGGTCATGCCGGCCGCGGCCAGGAGCTCGTCGACGGTCTCGTCGACCGTCGCGAGCCGGGCGGCGGGGTCCGCCTCCGGGTCGGCGGGCCGGCGCACGGTTCTGACCAGATTGCCCTCGAGATCGCTCAGCATCACGAGGATCTTGTGCACCCCGATGTCGATGCCGAGCGCATGGCCGGCGTCGGCGCGGAAGCGGTAGCGGCGGGCCGGGCGCCCCACCACGCTCTTGGCGCCCGGCTCCTCCACCGCGGCCCAGCCGTCGGTGACCAGCGCCTGCACCAGGACGTCGACGGCGGGACGGGACAGGCCCGTCCGGCCGGCGAGTTCGGTGACGGTCGAGGGCGGGTTGCCGCGCAGCGCCCACACGATGGACAGCTGGTTCATCTCGCGCATCCGGGACAGGTCGGTGCCCGTGGTCGCCATGCTGGTCTACTCCCTGGTGGGGATCGCGCGGTACCCGCCGCTGGATATCGCTGGGCAGTTTACTAATTCCCGGGGGTCGCCCGGGTCCGATCGCGCGGTTCGCGAGGTTCGCTTCAGGAAATCGGATAGCGCTGTTGCCCCTGAGGCTCCACCGCCGCGGTGAAGTCGGCCTCGCGCCCGTCGAGCACGAACCGGTAGCGGCCGACCCTGCGGATCTCGGGCCTGGCCTGCAAGTACTCGGTGAGCGCCTGGAGTTCATCGGGGTGCAGCCAGCCCGGCGGGTCGGAGACCGCACGGAAGCCGCAGATGTCGGCGAGGTCGCGCAGCCAGCTCTGCTGATGCTCCGTGAGGAGGTTGAGCCGGCTGCGGAAGTACACGACGTCCGGGTCGACTTCGAGCAGCGGTGACTGCCACAGCCGGTGCAGGGTGTTGACCACGGCGTTGCGGGCCAGCGCGTCGGAGGGGTCCTGGGTCGCGTAATGCTCCCACTGGGGTGCGACATCGGGTCCGCTGCGGATGCCGTCGAGCAGTCCGAGCGAGGGCAGCAACGGTGCGCCGCTGCCGAGGAGATAGGTGTCGGGGCCGGCCGCTTCCCGGATGATCTCCAGGCCGAGCCGGTACGCCGCCTCGCGGCCGATCCCCGAGGCGCGGACGCCCGGGGCCGCGGCGGCGCCGATGAAGTCGGCCTTGAGGTAGCCGAACCCCCAGTCCTGGGTGATCCGCCGGATCATCTCGCGCACGTGATCCTGGGCCGCGGGCCGGGTGAGGTCGAGCGCGTAATAGCCGGTCCCCCAGTTGTGCCCGGTGATCACCGGCTCGCCGTCCGCGCCGCGCAGCAGCAACTCCGGCCGTTCCCGGGCGGTTTCGGAGTCCGGGAGCGCGATGAACGGCGCGATCCACAGGCCGGCGCGCAGTCCCGCGTCGTCGATGCGGTCCACCAACGCCCGCATTCCGGAAGGGAATTTGTCGTTGGCGTGCCAGTCCCCCACGGCCCGCTCCCAGCCGTCGTCCACCTGCACGACGTCGAAGGGCAGTCCGCGCAGGGCGGTGATGTCCTTGGTGAGCAGTTCCTCGGTGATGTTCTCGTAGTACGCGTACCAGCTGCACCACACGTTGCCGGCCCGCTTGGTGCTGCGCCCGAGCCGCTCCGCGAGCTGTGCGGCGTACGCCCCGAAGACCTCCTCCTCGGTGCCGTACGCCAGGAACCAGGGCGCGCCCGCGGACTCGTACCAGCCGACGAGGGTGTCGTGGTCGGCGGCCAGACGCGGTACGTCGAGGCCGAGTGCGCCGAGCAGCAGGATCCGGCCGTCGGGGCCCTCCAGTGCGGCGAGGGCGGACGAGTGGTGGCGGGCGGGGTCGTCCCAGACCGTGTCGTCGGCGGTCAGCCGGCGCTCGGCGCTTGCGATGCGCAGCGGCTCCTCGGAGAGCCGGCGCCATCCGCACGGGCTCCAGGAGTTGTGTCCGTGCCGGTAGAACAGTGCGTCGCCGAGGCCGTGCAGCACGGCGACGCGTCCGGGCGGCAGCAGCAGTCCGCCGTCGACGGGCCGTGGGGCTCCGTCGCCTTCGAGTTCGACGGCGAAGGTGTGGGCGCCGACGTCCAGGAGCTGGGCCATGGATCTCCTTGCATCTGTACGGGAGGGGGCGGGCGGCAGGCAGGTCCTGCCGCCCCTGCTGGTGAAGTGCGCTACTTGAAGAGGCCGTTGACCTTTTCGTTGACGCTCTTGAGGGCCGGACCCGGCTGCGTCTGGCCGAGGATGACCGACTGGACGGCGTCCTGCACGAGCGGGTTGATCTCGGTGCCGTGCTCGGTGACGGGCAGCAGGAAGGTGTTGCTCTTGTCGGCGGCCACGTCGGTGAAGACATGGATGTCACGCCCCGCCGCCTTGTGCGCGGCGAGCGCGGCCTCGGTCCCCGACTTCTGCGCGGGCAGGACGATGCCCCGCTTGCCGACCTTGTCCTGGCACTCCTCCGAGCCCAGGTACTTGACCCACTTCCAGGCCTCTTCCTTGTGCTCGGTGCCGGCCCAGATCGCGTCGGACAGGCCGTTCAGCGAGCTCTTGCGGCCTTCGGGACCGGCCGGCAGCGGCGCGAACGCGAACTTCTGCTGCGCCTTGGGGTCGGTGAACGTGGAGATGGTCCAGGAGCCGGCGATCATCATCGCGCCCTTGCCGGCGCTGAGGAGTTCGGTGTTCCCGACGCTCGACTGCTTGTCGAAGCGGGGCGCGTACCCCTTGTCGATCAGGCGCTTGAACCAGGCGATGGTCTCGGCGAGCTTGGGGTCGTCGAAGTTGTAGTGCGTGCCCCAGGGGTTCTTGTCGAGATAGGTGAAGCCGTTCGAGGCGGCCAGCGGACCCCAACCGTTCTGGCCGGTGGCGCCGTCGGCCCACTCCGGCAGGAAGCCGTACGTCTTCACGTGCTTCTTGTCGAAGTCGGGGTCGAGACCGTTGCGGCCCTTGGTGTCGACGGTCGCCTTGGCGATCGCCTCCTCGAGGGTCCCCCCGTCGTCGGGGTTCCACTCGAGGTCGGCGAGCTGCTCGGCGAAGACGCCCTGCTTCTCGAACTGGGTCGTGTTGTAGACGAGCGCCATGCTGTCCCAGTCCTTCGGCAGCCCGTAGCGCTTGCCGTCCTTGACCCAGACGTCGGCCAGACCGGCCTGGTAGCCGGACAGGTCGACCTTGTCCCGGTCGATCATCGGCTGAAGGTCGAGCAGCTGGCTGTTGGTGGCGAACTGCGGATAGTACGAGGCCTGGTTGGTCCACACGTCCGGGGCGTCGCCGGAGGTCAGCTGGGTGGTGAGGTTCTGCCAGTACTGGTTCCAGGCCGTCTGCGTGATCTTCACGCTGATGTCCGGGTTGGCCTTCTCGAAGGCGTCCGCGCACTCCTTGTACGCCGGAAGCTGCTTGTCGTCCCAGAGCCAGTAGTCGAGCGTGGTCTTGCCCGAGGCGGAGTCCGATCCCCCGCAGGACACGAGCCCGGCGGTGGCGGCCAGGCACAGCAGGGCCGCGCCCGCGCGCCGGTGCGTCGATCGCATGATGGCGTACCTCTCTGATCTGAGTGGGTTGAGCAGGAAGGGAGTTGTGCCAGTACGTGTGCGTGTGCGCCTGTGGGGGGCCTACTTGATGCCGGTGAAGTTCAAGGACTCCACCAGGCGGCGGCCCAGGAGGATGAGCAGGATGAGGACGGGCAGCACCGAGAGCGCGGAGCCGGCCATGATCCCGGTCCAGTCGGGCCGCGTGTTGGGCGACTGCTGCTGGAAGATGCCGAGCGCGACGGTGAGCACCCGGGTCTCCTCGTCACGGCCGGTCAGCAGCGGCCAGAGGTAGTCCTTCCAGGCCCACACCGTCGTGGTGAGCCCGATGGTGATCAGCGGTCCGCGGCTCATCGGCAGCACCACCCGCCAGAAGATCCCCCAGGCGCCGACCCCGTCGAGGACGGCCGCCTCCTCCACCTCACGCGGGATGGACAGGAAGAACTGGCGCAGGAAGAAGACCGCGAACGGGGTCATGAGGACGGCGGGCGCGACCATGCCGGCGAAGGTGTTCAGCCAGCCGAGGTTCTTCACCAGGACGAAGTTGGGCAGCAACGTGAAGATCGGCGGCACCATCAGCGCGGCGATCAGCACGCCGAACACGGCGTCGCGTCCGGGGAACCTGAGCCGGGCGAAGGCATAGCCGGCCATCGCGCAGAACAGGGTCTGCAGGGAGGCGATCAGACCGCTGTAGACCACGGAGTTGAGCAGATAGCGCAGGAAGTCGACCTGGGCGCCGGAGCCGCCGGCGGCCACCGCCTCCTCCTGACTGGTCAGTCCGAGCACCCGCAGGAAGTTGATCATCGTGGGGTGCTCGGGCACGAGCCCGGTGGAGTCGGAGTAGAGGTCGGCCGCCGGGGTCAGCGCGGTGCGGACCATCCAGTAGAACGGGAAGAGGGTGGCCAGGAGCGCGAGGACGAGCACGGTCCAGGCGGCGATCCTGCCCGGCGAGACCTTCGTGCGGATACGGGTGCGGGTTGAGACCTTCGTACGGATACGGGTGCTGGTCATGGTGTCCGTCTCCTCAGGCCAGGTCCGAGCGGGAGGCCCGCAGCAGGCGCATCTGGACCGCGGTCAGCACACCGAGCACCAGCGCGAGGACCACCGCGACGGCCGAGGCGTACCCCATGTGGAACTGCGCGAAGGCCTGTTCGTAGATGTAGTAGTAGATGACCCGGGTGGCGCCGACAGGGCCGCCCTTCGTGGTCACCGCGATGGTGTCGAAGATCTGGAACGAGCCGATCAGCGAGACCACCAGGACAAGGGCGAGCACGGGGCGAAGGAGCGGCAGCGTGATCCGGTGGAACATCCGCCACTCGCCGGCGCCGTCCAACGAGGCGCTCTCGTAGAGGTGCTGGGGCACCTGGAGCATTCCGGCGTACAGGAGCAGGGCCGTGTAGCCGGCGTACGCCCAGGTGTTGACCGCGGCGATGGTCGGCATGGCCAGGTCGGGCGAGGTGAAGAAGCCGGAGGTGCCGAGGCCGAGGGCTTCCAGGACGTGGTTGACGAAGCCCAGGTTGGCGTCGAGCAGCCACATCCACAGCAGACCCACGGTGACATTGGGGACCAGCCACGGCACGAGCAGCATCGCCCGCAGCGCCACCGACCGGGTCAGCCGGTGCATCAGGGTGGCCAGGAGCAGGGCGAGCAGGGTCTGTGAGCCGATGTTGAGGACCACGTAGGAGGCGGTGACCTTGATGGCGTTCCAGAACTGTTCGTCGCCGATCAGCTGCGTGTAGTTCTCCGCGCCGACGAAGTTCGGCGGGGCGAGCATGTTGTAGTCGGTGAGCGAGTAGTAGACGCCGCGGACCGTCGGATACGCGTAGAAGAGCGCGAAGCCCACCAGCGCCGGGGCCAGGAACAGCCAGGCCGCCTTGCGGTCATCACGCGGCCTGCCAGGGCTTTCCCGCTTCTCGACCGATCCGGCACGTATGCCGGAGCTCTTGTCCGGCGGCGCAACTGCCGTCTTGGCGCCCATGGTTACGCCTCCGAAGAGATCTCGTGCCGCACCTCTTGTCAGTGCCGCGCCGTGCACACATATTGATGAGCAACAGCGAAAGTTTGTCAATGCTGGCGCATAAACCCGGTGACGACCGGGCTCGCGGAACCGACCTGCAACTCCCCCCGTCCACTTGGAGGTTGATCCATGCGTACGTCCCTGCGCAGACGCGGCAGAGGGCTCTCGGCAGCCCTGTGTGCCGCGGCCGCGGCGCTCGCTCTGGTGGCGCTGCCCGCCGGCGCCCAGGCCGCGGACCCCGACGCACAGGCCCGCAAGAAGGCACCGGCCGTCACGGCGGCGGGAGTTCCCGACCGTCCCGCACCCGGACCGAGCCCCGACCCGGCGCTACCCGTCCACGCGCTCGCTCCCGCCGACTCCCCCGTGGACAATCCGCTCAAGGGCTTTGCCCGCTTCTACCAGCCGGGCGGCAACCAGAACGCCGGCTACCCGCACTCACTGACCTGGGCGTACTTCGGCCTGTCCGAGGTCATGAACAGCGCCTCGAACTGCGGGAGTTACAACTGGAGCGTGCTCGACAGCGCCCTGCAGGAGATCGCGCAGGCCGGCCATCAGGCGGCGATCCGCTTCTACATGGAGTATCCGGGCGGCACCGGCACCCATCCCGCGAACGCGATCCCGCCCTGCTTCGACGGGAAGGTCGCCAACCGCGAGAACACCTACTGGGGCACCACGAGCCCCGACTACGACAGCCCGTATCTGCGCACCGCGCTCAAGGACTTCATCGCCGCGTTCGGCGCGCGCTACGACGGCGATCCGCGCCTGGGCTACATCCACCTGGGCCTGGTCGGCCTGTGGGGCGAGTGGCACACCTGGCCCTACGACACGGACACGGCCGGCGACTCGTACCCGAACTACATGCCGACCGACGCGAACGGCGCCGAGCTGATCAACGCGTACAACAACGCCTTCAAGAAGACCCGCCTGGAAGTCCGCTACCCGGAATCCGCGGGCGGCGCGGCCAACAGCCTCCCGGCCATCGGCTACCACGACGACTCCTTCTGCTACCGCGAGGGCAGCCCGGCGGCCGGGGTGACGCTGCCGGTGTCGATGGGCGGCGCCCCCTGGGCCCAGCTGCAGAAGGCCGTCGAGCAGGGCGTGGAGAACAAGTGGACCACCGCGTCCATGGGCGGTGAGGTACGGCCGGAGATCCAGAGCACCGCGTTCGCCGACTGGCCCGGTGGCACCGGTTCCGTGGACAACATGAAGGCGTGCATCGAGCTGGAGCACACCACCTGGAAGATCAACGAGCGCAGTGGCGAGTACGCCGCCGCCGATCCCAAGGTGGCCGCCGCGGTCCGGCTCATGGGCTACGACCTGGGGGTCAAGAACGCGTACTTCCAGAACACGGCGCAGGGCAGCACCAAGGTCGGCGTGCAGATCAGCAACAACGGTGTGGCGCCCTTCTACTACCCGTGGGAGGTCAGCCTCGGCCTGAAGGACGCGGACGGGAACCTGGTCAAGAGCTGGAAGACCTCCTGGGATCTGCGCAAGGTCATGCCCCTGAAGATCCGCGCCTTCCCCGACTGGGGCGTCGGCTCCGACCCCACGTATCTGGACTACGGCCGCCCGTACTACTTCGACGCGACGGTGGACCTCTCGACCGTGAACGCCGGCGAGTACCAGCTGGTCATGAAGGCCAAGAACCCCCTGGAGGACGTGAGTTCGGCGGCCAAGAAGCTGCGGTTCGCCAATGCCGGACAGCAGGCGGACGGCTGGCTCGACCTCGGTGACATGAATGTCGGCGCGGGGCAGGGCAGCGACCCCAAGAGCTATGAGGCGGAGGCCGCCGGCAACACCCTCACGGGCGGCGCCGTCACCGCCGACTGCGCCGGCTGCTCCGGTGGCGCCAAGGTCGGCTATCTGGGCAACGGCGCGACCCTCACGTTCAACGGTGTCGACGGCGGCAGCGGCGGTACGCGCACGGTGACCGTGCACTACGCGACCGCGACGGCCCGCAGCGCCACCGTCCGGGCCAACAACGGCACGGCACAGACCGTCCAGTTCGGCCCGACCGCCGACTGGTGGACGACCTCGACGGCCACCGTGCAGCTGAACCTGCAGGCGGGCACGGGCAATAGCGTCACCATCGCCAACCCCTCGGGCTGGGCACCCGACATCGACCGGATCACCGTCAGCTGACCCGGCTCCGTCCCGGCGCGCCGGCCACCCCCTCCCCGGGGCGGCCGGCGCGTCCCCATCGGCCCGCCCGAGCCTCAGTCGCCGAGCAGCGCCCGGAGCCCCGGCTGCAACCGCTCCCCATGCGCCCGCACCATGGCGTCGCACAGCTGCCAGATCCGCTCGACGGGCAGCGCGGCCGCCGTCGCCGGGTCGGTCATGGCGGCGTGGCGGATATGGCGGGGTTCGTCGTCGAGTGCGGCCCGTACCACCAGGTCGCTGGTGCTGAGATACGTGCGGTTGAGCGCCGCCAGCTGCGGCGGCAGCGCGCCGATCCGGGTGGGCTGGACACCGGAGGCGTCGACCAGACAGGGCACTTCGACGACTCCGTGCGCGGGCAGGTTGTCGATCAGACCGTGGTTGGGGACGTTTCCGTAGACGGTGCGCGGGGTGCCGGTCACGACGCTGTGGATGATCTGCGGCGCGTACTCCATCGTGCCCTCGACGGCCAGCGGCTCCCCGGAGGCGAGTGCTTCCTTCGTACGGTGGTACTGCGCCACGTTGTCGTCGACGATCCCGACGTACGCGCCGATCGGCAGCCGCAGGCGCTCCACCTCGCTGTCGTGGTGGAGGTACCAGGGCACGTATTCGCTGGAGTGTTCGCTGGTCTCGGTCGGGTAGCAGCCGAGCCGCCGGTACATGTCGACGCGCACCCGGCGCCTCAACTGCGCGTCGGACGCGATCAGTTCGTCGAGGAGCGGGTAGAGGTCGCGGCCTTCGTGCTCGAAACGCAGGACCCAGGCCTGGTGGTTGACCCCGGCGGCCCGGTAGGTGAGGTCCTCGTACGGGACGTTCACGAGCTTGGCCAGGTCCTGCATCGTCCAGTACACCGAGTGGCACAGGCCCACGACCTTGGTGAGACCGGTGGCGGCCGTAACGTACTGGATGTTCATGGCCATGGGGTTGGTGTAGTTGAGCAGCCACGCGTCCGGGCACAGTTCGGCCATGTCCGTGCCGAGCTCTTTGAGGAACGGGAACGTGCGCAGGGCGCGGAAGATGCCGCCGATGCCGAGGGTGTCGCCGATGGTCTGGCGCAGCCCGAATCGGGCGGGGACGTCGAAGTCGGTGCGGGTGGCCTCGCCCATGCCGATCTGCACGATGTTGATGACGAAGTCGGCGTCCGCGAGGGCCGTACGGCGGTCGGTGTGTGCGGTGATGGTGGCGTCGGCGTCCCGGTGGCGCGCGATGTACGCGGCGGCCGCCTGAGCGGTGGCCAGACGCTCGGGGTCGATGTCGTGCAGGGCGATATGGACGTCCTCGAGCTCCGGGAAGGCGAAGAGGTCGGCGAGCAGGCCCTGGGTGAAGACGACGCTGCCGGCGCCGACGAAGGTGATCTTCAGCTGGCTCTTGCTGCTCTTCAGCTGGCTCTTGCGGCTCATACGAGAGGTGCTCCGGTACGGGTGAGGTGGGTGAGGGCCTCGTCCCAGGTGGGCTGGGCCGTGGTGCCGCCGTGGGCTCGGGTGGACAGGGCGCCGCAGACGACGGCGAACTTCAGCGCCTCCTGCGGCGGTCGGCCGTCCAGCGTCGCGGCGACGAAACCGGCGTCGAAGCTGTCGCCCGCGCCGACCGTGTCCGTGACCTCGACCGGCAGGCCGGGCGCGGTGTGCAGGGTGCGGCCGTCGTGGCACAGGGCGCCGTCCGCGCCGTTCTTGACGACCGTCAACGGGCCGCGCGCGCTGAGGAGTTGGGCCGCCGTATGCGCGCTGGTCGCGCCGGGGCCCGCAAGGCGCAGGGCTTCCTGGGCGTTGGGCAGCAGGATGTCGGTCTCCGCGAGTACGGCGTCGAGCCCCTGCCACCGGTCGGCCGGGTCGTCCTGGGTGTCCAGGGAGGTGGTCGCGCCGTGGGCGTGCGCGGTGCGCAGCAGGGCGGGCAGGTCGGCGGCCAGGCGCGGCTGAAGGAAGTACGAGGAGGTGTGGACGTGCCGGCTCGCGGCGAGGAGGTCGTCGGGGATGTCCGCGCCGCTGACCACCCCGAGCGTGCCGGGCGAGGTAAGGACGGCCCGGTCGTCGCCCCGGGTGAGGACGACGGTCAGCGGGGTGGGCCGGTCGGGATCCATGCGCAGTCCGCGGGTGTCGACGCCGCGCGCGGCGAGGGTGTCCCGCAGATAGCGCCCGGCGTCGTCGTCCCCGACGCGGCCCGCGAAGGCGACCCGCAGGCCGAGGCGCGCGGCCCCGCAGGCCATGATCGCGGCCGAGCCGCCGACGGTGAACGAGCCGGATTCCACGAGCTGTTCGCGCTGCCCGAAGGCGAGGGGTGCGGTGAGCGGGCCGAGGATCACATCGGGGTTGGCGTCCCCGACGACGAGCAGGTCGTACTGGTGCGGCATGGAGATCCTTCTCGTACGGGAAAGGGCTCAGCCCTTGAGTCCGGTGGAGGTGAGGGAGCGGATGAACGTCTTCTGCGCGGCGAGGAAGGCGAGCAGCACCGGAAGCACGGTGATCACGTTCCCGGCCATCACCGCGGACCACCGGGTGTGGTGCTGTCCCTGGAAGGTGGTCAGCCCCAGCTGCAGCGTGTACTGGGTGTCGTGGTTGATCGCGATCAGCGGCCAGGACAGGTCGTTCCACGTGGTCAGGAAGGTGAGGACGGCGACGGTGGCGAGCGCGGGGCGGGCGAGCGGCAGCACGATCGACCACAACACGCGCAGCCGGGAGCAGCCGTCCATCCAGGCGGCCTCCTCCAGCTCCCGGGGCAGGGAGAGGAAGAACTGCCTCAGGAGGAACACCGCGAACGGGGTCACCAGGGACGGGACGATCAACGCGCCCAGGGTGTCGATGAGTCCGAGCTGCTTCATCACCAGGAAGGTGGGGATCATCGTCAGCTGGAACGGGACCGCCATGGTGGCCAGCATCAGTACGAGCAGCGCCCGCGAGCCACGGAACCGCATCCGGGCGAAGGCATAGCCGCCGAGTGCGCCGAAGACGAGGTTCGAGGCGACGGCGACGCCCGAGACGATCAGGGAGTTGAGCAGCCAGCGCGGGAACATCGCGTTGCCGAGGACATAGCGGTAGCCGCCGAGGTCCAGGTCGGAAGGCCACAGAGCGGGCGGGAAGCGGTTGATCTCGGCGTCGCTCATCACCGAGCTGACAAGCAGCCAGAGCAGCGGCAGCGCGAACAGCAGGGCGAGCGGGGCGAGCAGCAAGTGCCAGGCGCTGAAGGGGAGTCGGATACGGCGGCGGGTGACCGCGGTCGCGGCGGCGGGGCGCCGGGTGGCCTCGGGCAGGGCGGTGAGGGTCATGAGGCGGCTGCTTCCGTACGGGCGCGGCCACGGACGGCCCGCAGCAGCACGGCCATCACGAACAGCGCCAGGGCGAGGACGTACGCGGCGGCGGCTCCGTATCCCGCGGTGAAGTTCTTGAACGCCTGCTCCCAGATGAAGTAGACGATCACCGTGGTGGAGCCGAGCGGACCGCCCTTGGTGGTCACGTACACCAGGTCGAAGACCTGAAGGGCCTGGATGGTCTGCCACAGGAGCAGGAACACGCTCACGGGGGTGAGCGCCGGCAGGGTCACGTGGCGCAGGAGGTGGCGGCGCCGGGCTCCGTCGAGGCGGGCCGCCTCGATCAGCTCCTGGGGCACGTCCTGCAGCGCCGCCAGATAGACGACCGTGCACAGACCGGTGCCGCTCCACAGGGTGATGGCGACCAGGACGTACAGGGCCTGGGAAGGGTCGGTGAGGAAGCCCTGGGCGGAGACGCCGAGGTGGTGCAGGACCGAGTTGGCAGCCCCGAACTCGGGGTCGAGGACGAAGGAGAACAGCACGCCCTGCGCGGTGGCCGAGACGACGAACGGCACGAAGAACAGGGTGCGGTACACGCCGACGAAGCGGATCCGCCGGTTGAGCACCAGGGCGAGCGCGAGACCGGCCACGATGCTCAGGGGCACGTACAGAAGGGTGTAGACGAGCGTGTTCTGCACGGCCTCGTGGAAGTGCGGGTCCTGCGCCAGGGCGCGGTAGTTGTCCAGGCCCACCCACCGGCTGGGGGTGACCAGGTCGCTGGCGCGGAAGGAGAGCAGCAGCGACCAGAGCACGGGGACGACGCTGAGGCCGAGGATGACGAGGACGGCCGGCGAGACGAACGCCCAGGCGGTGGCGGCCTCCGTGCGGCGGCGCCGGCGCAGACCACGGGTGACTGCACGGTCGGGTGGCAGGGTCAGGGGTGTGGGAAGTCTCGGCATCAGGGGTCCTCAACGCGGTATCAGGAGGGCGGCGTCGGCGTCTTCCGCGCAGGTGCGGATCGCCGCCGCGGGCGAGGCGCGGCCGAGCAGCACGGAGACGATGGCCTCTCCAAGGGCCTGGGAGATACGGGGATACGCCGGGTGCACGGGACGCACCCGGGCCGAGGTCAGCGCCTCGGTGAACACGGGCATGCCCGGTGTGCCGGTGGCGTGCTGCCGCCAGGCGGTGCTCTCCTCGCTGCCGCTGCTCAGCGGCAGGCTGCCGGCCTCCACGTCCCAACGGCTGTCCTGGGCGGGCCGGGTGAGCCAGGTGACGAAGGTACGGGCGGCCTCGGCGCGGGCCTCGCCGTTGTCGAAGACCGTCCAGGTGTCCGGGCCCGAGATGGTGACGGGGTCGCCGTCGAAGGTGGGCAGCGGCACCACGTGGTAGTCGAGTTTCGCCTGGATGATGTCCGGCAGCTGCCAGGGGCCGGTGGGCACCATGGCCATCCGGCCGGACAGGAACACCTTGTACATCTGCTCGCTGCCGGGCTTCGGGTCCACGTACACGCTCTTGCCGCGCACCAGGTCCCGTACGACCTCGAGGGCCCGTACGCCTTCCTCGGCGAAGCCGATGTGCTTGCCGTCCCCGGCGATCACCTCGCCGCCCGCGCCCCAGATCAGGGGCCACAGGCGCCACACCGTGTCCTCGTCGCCGGTACCGGGCCAGCCGGTGCCGAAGCGGCCCTGGTCCGCGTCGGTGAGACGGCGCGCGAGGTCCGTGAACTCGGCCCAGGTCCAGCCCGGTTCGGGCAGGTCGAGGCCGGCCTCGGCGAACAGCTTCTTGTTGCAGACCATGGCCAGGCAGTCGACCATCGCCGGCACCGCCCGGACCCGGCCGTTGATGGTGACCGCTTCGCGGGCCGAGGGCCAGTAGCTGGTCCAGGGCGTGGGGCCGCCGCGTACGTGCTCGGTGAGATCGACGACCTGCGGGCTGCGGGCGATGCTCGCCAGGTCGGAGCCGAAGATGAACGCGACGTCGGGGTAGGCGCCCGAGGCGAGCGCCGCGGTGACCTTCTGCAGCATGGCGTCGGCGAGCACGCCGCCGCCCAGGTCGACGTGGATACGGGGGTGGGTGCGGTGGAACTCGGCGACCAGGTTCTTGATCACCTTGAGTGCGGTGTCCGTCTGGCCGTGCCAGAGCTGGATGGTGACGCTGCCGTCGGCGCCGACCCCGTCGGACGCGCCGCCTGCGCAGCCGGAGAGCGTGCCCGCGGTGGCCGCGAGCGCGACCGCCGAGCCGGCGCGCAGGACGCTGCGGCGGGCCGGTGCGCCGGACCCGCGGGGTACTGCGGTCATGGCTGCCTCCAGAGGGTTCGCAGTTCGCTGGGGCGGGCATGTCCGTGGGCACGCCGGACGGTGTGCCCACGGACATGCCCCTACAGGGGAATGGCGGTCAGCAGGTCTGGCGCAGATACCCGCTGCCGCCCGCGGGCGAGACGTCCACGTCGCGGCGGACGATGCTCAGCTGATCGCCCCACCCGTCGCAGGCCTTGCGCAGCCCGCTCGCGCTGTACTCGACGACGACCACGTGATCGCCGTACTCGGCGGTGAAGTCACCGCACTCGTTGTACGCGCCGCACTCCTCGACCACCGCGAAGTCGAGGCCCGTCTCCTTGCCCACGCCGGCGAGTTCGGCGGTGTTCTTCTGGGCGATCGCGAGGCCCTTGCCGTGGGCGCGGTCGGCGAGCAGGGCGATGAAGGACTTCGCCTGGTTCGCCGTGAGGTAGTCCGGGAAGCGCGTGAACGTGTCGTAGTTGTCCGGCTCGACCGCCTGGAACCCCTTGTCCGCGCAGCCGTCGATCCACGTGCCCACCTTGGCGGCGATGCGCTGCCGCTTGTCGGCGGTGCGCAGGTCCAGGACGGCTTCGCCCCAGTCGCCGTCGTAGACGACCTCACCGTTCCCGTCCCGCAGGAGCAGGTCGTCGTCCCACTCCCCCTCGGCGCCGGGCTGCGCCTGGAAGGCGTTCACGTAGCAGATGTTGTACAGGCCGGGCGCCGGGGACGCTTCGTGGTCCCGGCTGACCACCCGCACCCCGGCCGGCGGGGTGTACGCCCCGCCGATCTGGTAGTCGAAACCGGCGTGCGGCGGCGGCAGGGGCACCGCCGCCGCCCCGGCCGACGCCGTCGACGGGAGAAGGAGACAGACGGCCGCTCCGGCCGCGAGGGCGGCACCAGCCGCTGTGTACTTGCTCGACACACGATTGAGGCTCATCGCAGAGCTCCACATGTGGAGGGCACGTCCCCGCCTCGGACCCTCGACGGTCCTGGCGACTCAGTCCGGGCTCGTGGCCATGGCCACCTACCGGCTAGGCGTACCTCTGCGCCGAGGTTCGACATCGGCGTGCCAGGGAGTAAATCGAGCGCGGACTGCCGTGTCAAGGGACGGAACTTGAGCGATCGATCCTCAACTCGCGCAGTTTCGCGCATCATTCTTGCTCATACGAGGACCTCGGCAGTCGTCCGGGACTATGCTCACCGGGTGCTGAGAAGCGACCGTCACCTGCGGATACTCGAGCTTGTCGCCGCGCACGGCAGCGCGGACGTCGGCCGGCTCGCCCTGCTGCTCGGCGTCTCGCAGGCCACCGTGCGCCGGGACCTGCAGCAGTTGAGCGAGCAGCGTCTCGTGGAGCGCACCCACGGGGGTGCGGTGCGCGGCGGCCTGAGCCTCGAACTGCCGTTGCAGCACCGCCTGGACCAGCGATCCCCGCAGAAACTGGCCATCGCCCGTGCGGCCGCCGATCTCGTTCCGCCGGGAGCGGTCGTCGGTCTCACCGGCGGCAGCACCACCAGCGAGGTGGCCCGCCTCCTGGCCGAGCGCGGGCCCGTCACGATCGTCACCAACGCGGTCAACATCGCCGCCTCGATGGTGCTGCACCCCGAGGTCACGCTGATCGTCATCGGCGGCACCGCGCGCAAGGAGAGTTACGAACTGGTCGGCCCCATCGCCGAGAAGACCCTCGCCGACCACCACACCGACATCGCCTTCCTCGGCGTGGACGGCATCAGCGCGGCCCACGGCTGCACCACCCACGACCAGCTGGAAGCCGCGACCGACCGCGCCTTCGCGCACCATGCCGGCAGCACGGTCGTGGTCGCGGACCACACCAAGCTCGGCCGCACGACCTTCGCGAAGATCTGCCCGCTGTCCGCCGTGCACACCCTGATCACTGATTCGGGCGCTTCCGAGGGCGAGTTGGCGGCGATCGGGGAGGCGGGAGTGCGGGTCAAGGTGGTGTGAGGCAGCGGGCGGGGCTCCCACGAACTGCCCCGCCCACCGCGTCGGTCAGCCCCGCGCCAACGCGATCGAACCGGCCAGCCGGTCCCCCGCCTCGTAGATCATGTACGGGACTCCGCCGTCCGTGCCGAAGCACGGTGCGGCCGCGCGGCCGCTCTCCGGGGCCGCGGACGAGGAGTCGTAGAAGACCCCGAGGTGGTTGCGGCGGGTGAAGTCGTTGCCGACCTCGGTGATCAGGATGTTGCCGCCGCTGGACTTGTCCGTGTGGTAGACGACGTAGGTGCTGCCGTTCCGCGTCAGGAGATGGGCGCCGGACACGTTGACCGCTCCGACCGCCGCGTGGTCGATCAGCGGATCGGCGGCGAACTGCCAGTTCCGCCCGTCCGCCGACCAACCCCAGCCGATGTCGCGGTGGTTGGTGGTGTCGTTGCGCATGAAGACCATGACGTAGCGCGCACCCCGGCTCGGCAGATCGTGCGGGAAGACGCGGGCGTACGAGGCCTCGGTGGTGCCGGACGGCAGCATCGACGTGGTGAGGACGGTCTTGTCGTACGTGAAGTGGATGCCGTCCTTGGAGCGGGCCAGGCGCGTGGTGGTGTTCTCGCCGTGGAAGTACAGCCACAGCTCGCGGTGTTCGGCGTTCCACATCACGTGCGGGGACGAGACATGGCTGACCTTGTAGTGCGGGGACCAGTCGTTCTTCACGATCGGGTTGTTCGCGTACTCGGTGTACGGGCCCTCGAGGCGGTCGGCGTACGCGAGGCAGATGCCGCCCGGGGCGTCGTGGGGCGCGTAGTAGAGGTAGTAACGGCCCAGCGGCGAGGACAACTTGTCGTACACGCCGCGGACGCAGGGGAAGATGATCTCGCCCGTGGGGTTGTACTTGAGTTGCGCGGGCGTCAGGAGGGTGCGGACGTAGCGGTAGTCGGGGAAGCCCCCGGGTGCGGCGAGCGCCGGGCGGGCGCCGAGGGCGCCGAAGGCGAGGGCGGTCCCTCCGGTGAGGGTGGTCTGCAGGAAACGGCGACGGTCGAACGACATGGGTGCGGCTCCTTCGTGGGTGCGGCTGGGCGTGCGGGCGTGCGTGGGGCAGGGTGTGCGGGTGTGCGTGGGGCAGGGCGTGCGGGCGCGCCACAGCGCACGGGCTGCGGAACGCTTCGGGTGAGGTGCTGTTGCTGTTCGGTTACGTGGCCGGTGCCCGGCCGGCCGTATGTCCCGGCCTGAACGCGCAGGGCACCAGCGGCGAGTAGTCGGCCTCGCCGGCGGTCAGCAGGGCCGCGAGCGTGCGTACGGCGGCAGCACCGAGCTCTGCCTTGGGGATGTCGAAGCCGGTCGGTTCGGGGTGGTGGGCCAGATCGGCGGGCGGTGAGCCGAGCAGGGCGAGTGAGACCTCGGCCGGCGCGGTGAGACCAGCTTCCTCGACGGCCGTCAGGAGCGCCCGCCAGGCGGCACAGGTGTCGGTCTCCTCGGCCACGAACGCGGTGACGCCCGCGGCGAGTTGAGCCCGCACCCAGGCGCCGGTGATCTCGGCCGCCGGGTCGGCGGCGCGGACCACGCCGCCGGAAAGGCCGGCCCCCGCGAGCGCGCCCCGAAATCCGCGTTCCCGGTCCGTGGAGGCCAGCGCCTCGTCGGTCTCGCACACGAGCGCCATGCCGCGGTGGCCGAGGTCCGCGAGCCTTCGTACGACCTCGGCGGTGGCCTCGGCGTAGTCGGCGCCGACCCAGGCGAGAGTGTCGAGTTCGTCGCGGCGGCCGATGTGCACGGCGGGGTAGCCCTGTTCGACGAGCCGGCGCAGCTCGTCGGCCGGGACGTGCCGCCCGAGGAACAGGCACCCGTCGGCCAGCCGCACCCGGTCGAGCGCGTCCGTCCGGCCGGCCTGGGCGGGCGCGGAGCTCGAGCCGGTGAACAGGACGAGGTCATAGCCGCGCGCCACGGCCTCCTGCTCGACCCCGACGAGGATCGGGTAGTACGAGTGCGCCACGTCGGTCGGGAACGTGGCGGTGAAGCTGAACACCCCGAGCAGATCGTTGCGGGCGGCGGCAAGGCGCTGGGCGGCGGGGTCGGGTGCGTACCCCAACTGCCGTGCCGCCTGGAGCACTCGGGCGCGGGTGTCCGGGTGGAGCGCGATGCCCTGCTTGTTGCCGCTGAGCACCAACGACACCGTGGTCTGCGAAACCCCGGCGAGGCGGGCCACCTCCGCCTGCCGCGGACGCCCCCGCCGAGCCTTCGCCAACCGGACCTCGGCCATGCTCGACTCCCCTGACTAATGCGCATTAGCCCCCGACCGCGCTTGGGGCGCCGTCGACCGCTTGCGGATGAGACCGAACCTTGCCGCCGGGGCGAAAGCACCGTCAAGAGGGCTGTGAAGCTAATGCCTGACTAATAGTGACCAGGCACGATTCCCGCTGGTGGCGGCACGGGCGGGGCCGGCGTCCGGTCGGCCGGCGGGGCCCTGGCGAAGCCGGCGGGGCCCTAGCGAAGCGTCTGCGTCCCGATGACGGACAGGAGTTCCAGCTTCTCGTAACTCTCGCTGCCGGGCAGGGCGGTGTAGACGAGCAGGAAGTGCGAACGGCCCGGTTCGAGCAGGGTCTGGCAGGTCAGCTCCAGGGCGCCGACCTCCGGGTGGACGAAGCGCTTCACCTCGTGCGGGCGGATGCCGACCTCGTGTTCCTCCCACACCGCACGGAACTCCTCGCTCTGCGCGAGCAGCAGATCGGCGAGGTGGGCCGCGCGCGACCCGGGCCCGCGCAGCGTGAGCACCCCGCGCAGGCCGGAGGCGAACATGCGGGAGAGGAAGGCGTGGTCCTCGGGCGCGTACAGGGCACGCGAGGCGGGGTCGGTGAACCAGCGGTAGCCGATGCTGCGGGCCGGGCCGGTGTAGCCGGTCAGATCACCGGTGAGCGCGACGCCGAGCGGGGTCTGCCGCAGCGTCTCGCCGAGTTCGGTGACGATCTCCGCGGGGGTGTCGTGCAGCCGGTCGAAGATACGGAGCATGCCCGGGCCGATGTGCTCGCTCGCCGGGCCGGAAGCGGGCGGGTGGTGTCCGGCAAGACGGAACAGGTGGTCGCGCTCGTCGAGGGAGAGCCGCAGCCCCTGGGCGATGGACGCGATCATCTGCTCGGACGGCTGCGGGCCGCGTTCCCGCTCGAGCCGTGCGTAGTAGTCGGTGGACATATGGCACAGCGCGGCCACTTCCTCGCGCCGCAGCCCGCTGGTCCTGCGGCGCCTGCCGCGCGGGAGGCCGACGTCCTCGGGCTGGAGCGCCTCACGGCGGCGGCGCAGGAACGCGGCGAGCCCGGCCCGGTCGATCACCAACGCGGCCTCCTTTGCTGATGCACTTCTTCTGCTGCTCTTCTGCTGCCGGTGCGCTTCTTCCGCCGGCCCGCGGGTCGTCCCCGCGCAGACCGCCCATGCACCTTTCTACCGGCCGCGCAGCTCCGTATCCACGCCTTCTCGATCCCCCTTTCCCGGACGGCAGAGCGCCGCACCCGGGGGCAGGATGGCCGGTGAGTGCCTTCGCGGACGGTGACATCAGCCGCCCCACGTTCCCAGGAGTGAACCCATGCCCCGCAAGCCCCTCGACTTCACCGTCCCCGACCTCACCGGGCGGCGTGCCGTCGTCACGGGTGCCAGCGACGGCATCGGGCTCGGTATCGCCACGCGGCTCGCAGCGGCGGGGGCCGAGGTGGTCCTGCCCGTACGCAATCCCCGCAAGGGCGAGGCGGCCCTTGAGACCATCCGCCGTACGGCCCCCGGCGCGAACGTGTCGCTGCGCGCCCTCGACCTGTCCTCGCTCGACTCGGTGGCGGCCCTCGGCGAGACCCTCCGCGGCGAGGGACAGCCGGTCCATCTGCTCATCAACAACGCCGGCGTCATGACCCCGCCCGACCGGCAGACCACCGCCGACGGGTTCGAGCTGCAGTTCGGCACCAACCACCTCGGCCACTTCGCCCTGGTGGCCCAGCTCCTTGAGCTGCTGCGCGCGGGCCGGGCGCGGGTGACCTCCCAGGTCAGCGTCGCGGCGAGCCGGGGCGCCATCAACTGGGACGACCTGAACTGGGAACGCTCGTACGACGGCATGAAGGCGTACCGGCAGTCGAAGATCGCGTTCGGGCTCTTCGGTCTTGAACTCCACCGGCGCAGCCGGGCGGGCGGCTGGGGCATCACCAGCAATCTCTCCCACCCCGGGGTCGCGCCGACGAACCTGCTCGCGGCCCGCCCCGAGGTGGGACGCGACAAGGACACCCTGGGCGTACGCGTGGTCCGCGCGCTGTCCTCCCGCGGCATCCTCGTCGGGACGGTCGAGAGCGCGAAGCTGCCCGCCCTGTACGCGGCCACCGCCCCCGACGCCGAGAGCGGCCGGCTCTACGGCCCGGGCGGGCCCGGCCACTTGGGCGGCCCGCCCGCACCGCAGAAGCTGTACTCCCCGCTGAACAAGCCCGAGGACGCCCGCCGTATCTGGCAGCGTTCCGAGGAGCTGGCGAAGGTGACCTTCCCCGACAGCTGAGACGAGCCGCGGATGCGTGGCCCTCAGGCCGCGTGCTTCCTCGCGTACGCACGGGCGTAGGCGTCACCGCCGACCAGGGCGTCGGCGACCATCTGCGGGGTCACCGCGAACGGCATGTTGTGCGTCGTCTCGCCTTCCGCGGTCGAGGCGCGGCCGATCGCCAGGAGCTCCTCGCGGTCCGCGTCGCCGAGGCCTATCCCGGCGAGCGTGGTGGGCAGGCCGACGGCGAGGCTGAACTCGAGGTACGTGTCCAGCTCCGCGGTGGGGGCGCCTTCGAGGATCAGCTGGGCGAGCGTGCCGATGTTGACCTTCTCGCCGTGCATCATGCCGTGCACCTTGTGCGAGACGGTCAGGCCGTTGTGGATGCCGTGGGCCGCGGCGAGACCGCAGCTCTCGAAGCCGAGGCCGGACAGGAGGGTGTTCGCTTCGGTGATCTTCTCCAACGCCGGGGTGACCACGTGCTGTTCGGCCGCGAGGCGGGCCTGCGGCCCGTACTCCATGAGCGTCTCCCAGCACAGCTTGGCCAGGGCGAGCGAGGCTCCGGTGGCCAGGCCGCCGGCCATCGCGGTGCGCTCGGCGGCGACGCAGACGCGCGCCTCGTACCAGGTGGCGAGCGCGTCGCCCATACCGGAGACGATGAAGCGCGACGGGGCGCCCGCGACCAACTGGGTGTCGACGAGCACCAGGTTGGGGTTGCGGGAGAAGAAGGAGTAGCGCTCGAAGGCGCCTTCCTCGGTGTAGATGACGGCGAGCGCGCTGGTGGGCGCGTCGGTGGAGGCGACGGTCGGTGCGCTGACGACCGCGATGTCACCGCGGGCGTGTCCGACGGCCTTGGCGGTGTCGATGGCGGTGCCGCCGCCGATCCCGATGACGACGTCCGCGCCCGCCTGCTCGGCGACCGCGGTGATGCGGTCGATCTCCTTCTGGGTGCACAGACCGCCGAAGATTTCCTTGGTCAGCTTCACGCCGGCCGCGGACAGGGACTGCGTGACCGCCTCGTCGACCAGAGCCCACACTCCGTTGTCCGCGAGGACGACCGCGTTCTCGCCGAGGCGTGCCACGTGCTCGCCCAGGGTCCCCACGGCGCCCGCGCCCTGCACGTACTTCGGCGGGCTGATCATCATGCGGGTGGCGACGGTATTCATGGTGCAACCTCCTGTGGCAAGCCGCCGAACAGACGGCTATTCCTGCTTCATCGAAGAAATAAAAGGAGCCGATCGATAATTCGGCGAATTGTTCGCCGCAGTCGGTGACCGGAGTGTGCCACAGGAATTCCGAACCGCCAAAAGGCGACAACCTGGCCGTTCACGGTCGCAAGGAGGGGTCTTTGTGTCCGCCGGGCAGGGACCAAAGACCCATGGCGCACCCCGCTCCCGGGAATAATCTTCACGTAAAGCTCCCGCAGGGCCGGAAATGCCTCTGCCTTTATGGCGGATATTCCGTCCGTTGAATTAATCAAGGAGAACTCCGTCGTGAAGAAGCTGATCAACGCTCCGGAGACCGTGGTCGCCGACGCCCTGCGCGGTATGGCGGCCACGCACCCGAAGCTGGCGGTCGACGCCGAGGCCGGGATCGTCCTGCGGGCCGGCGGCAAGGTGCCCGGCAAGGTCGGGATCCTGTCCGGCGGCGGCAGCGGCCACGAGCCGCTGCACGCGGGCTTCGTCGGGCGCGGCATGCTGGACGCGGCCGTCGCGGGACCGGTGTTCACCTCGCCCGTGCCGGACCGCATCGGCCAGGCCACCGCGGCCGTGGACGCCGGCGCGGGTGTGCTGCACATCGTCAAGAACTACACGGGCGACATCCTCAACTTCGGCATGGCCGCCGAGGACGCGGACGACGACGGCATCAAGGTGGAGACCGTCGTGGTCGACGACGACGTCGCCGTCGCGCGCGGCGAGGGAGCGGGCCGCCGCGGAACGGGCGCCACCTTGTTCGTGGAGAAGCTCGCGGGCGCGCTGGCCGAGACCGGTGCACCGCTCGCCGAGGTGGCCGCGCTCGCCCGCAAGGTCAACGAGCGCAGCCGCAGCTTCGGCGTGGCCCTGTCCTCGTGCACGACCCCGGCGAACGGCGCGCCCAACTTCGCGCTCGGCCCGGACGAGATCGAGATCGGCGTCGGTATCCACGGCGAGCCCGGCCGGTACCGCGGCCGGCTCACCACCGCCGCCGAGACCACCGGGATCATGCTCGACGCCGTGCTCGCGGATCTGCCGGAAGCCGCCGGAGACCCGGTGATCGTCCTCGTGAACGGGCTCGGCGCGACCCCGCCGGTCGAGCTGTACATCGTCCGCGGCGAGGTCGAGCGGGTGCTGGCCGCGCGCGGCATCCAGGTGGCCCGCTCGCTGGTCGGCAACTACGTCACGAGCCTCGACATGGCCGGCTGCACGATCACCGTGTGCCGCGCCGACGAGCAGATGACCGAGCTGTGGGACGCGCCCGTGCACACCCCGTCCCTGCGCTGGGGCGCCTGAGCCCCGCTCCCCCTCGATCCGCCTCCCGCCTCCCGCCTCCCTCTCGTCAGGAAGACCAGTCCGATGACTGCCAAGCCCGAGCCCGCCCCCGAACTCACCCTCGACGCCGCCTACTTCGGCCGCTGGCTCAGCGCCGCCGCGGAGCTCTTCGAACGGGACGCCGCCCGGCTGACCGCTCTCGACGCGGCGGCCGGTGACGGCGACCACGGCGCGAACATGGTGCGCGGCTTCGGTGCCGTGCGCGAGGCCGCCGCGCAGAACGCCCCCGGCACCCCCGGTGAGCTGTTCTCTCTGGCCGGCACCACGCTCACCAACTCCGTGGGCGGTGCGTCCGGTCCGCTGTTCGGTACGGCGCTGCGCCGTACCGGCAAGCGCCTGGGCGCCGCCGAAGCGGTCACGCTGCCGGAGTTCGCGGCGGCACTGCGGGCCGGCGCCGAGGCCGTCGGCAAGCTGGGCGGTGCCGTACCCGGTGACTCGACGCTCCTGGACGCGCTGCTGCCGGCCCTGGACGCGCTCGACGCACGAGGATCCTCCGCTGAGGGTGCACTCGACGCACCGGGATCCGCCGGGGACGCGCTCGGTGTCCGGGAGATCACCGATGCGCTGTCCGCCGCGAGCGCCGCGGCGCTGGCCGGCGCCGAGGGTACCGGGGCGATGCAGGCCAGGAAGGGCCGCGCCAGCTACCTGGGCGAGCGCAGCATCGGTCACGAGGACGCGGGCGCCCATTCGGTCGTGCTGCTCTTCGACGCGCTGGTGCTCGCCGCCGACCCCAAGTGGGCGCCGCGACCCGCGGCCACCGCCCGGGCCGAGGAGCCCACGGTCGCCGCGGACCCGGCCGCCAAGGGCGGCCGGGTCGGCGTCGTCCTTGTCTCGCACAGCCGTGAAGTGGCCGAGGCCACCGTCGAGTTGGCCAAGGCCATGGTCGGCTCCGGCGACATCGCCCCGGTGTACGCGGCCGGCGGCACCGACGACGGCCGGATCGGCACCAGCGCCGAGCGCATCCACGCGGCGGCACTCAAGGCCGACGAAGGCAAGGGCGTCGCCGTCCTGTGCGACATGGGCAGCGCGGTCCTGACCGTGCAGGCCCTGCTCTCCGGCTCCGACGACCGCGTGCTGCCGGCCGGCACCCGCATCGTGGACGCCCCGTTCGTCGAGGGCGCGGTCGGCGTCGTCGTCACCGCCTCCGTGGGCGGCGACCTCGACATGGTCCTCGCGGCGGGCGAGGACGCGCGCAACTACCGCAAGGGGTAAGGCGCGTGCCCTCTCGCCGGGGGCTGAGGCCCGGGGCGAGAGGGCGCACACATCACTGCCGCAGGACCTGAGGAGGCCCGGCCGCCCGCTGCCCCCACCCGCCGGATTCCCGCAAGGCGTTCAGCACCGTACGAGCCGTGGAGTCGTTCTGCCGGAAGGCCGGAGCGTTGGTGTGAGGGCGGGCGAAGGCGGCGATGCCGCGGCTGTTGGTCGGGGCGCCGAGGGCGATCCGGCGGGGGTGGGGTCCGCCGAGGGACGGGTCGATGACGCGGCCGTCGGCGGGCGTCACGGTGAGCAGTCCTGAGCGATGGGTGTACGTGGGGTCGGCGATGACCTCCTCGGCAAGGGCTCCCTCCCGGCGCAGCCCGCCGAGCAGGAGGTCCTCGGTGCGTTCGAGCGAAACCTCGGGCAGATACGCCTCGATGAGGGCGGTGGCGTGCGTGGTGTGACCGGGGACTGTGCCGGAGGTCGCGGTGAAGGTGCCGGTGGTGTCGTCGGTTCCGATACGGACGTCGGCGCCCAGGAACCGTACGACGCCTGCGCGGGACAGCGCGAGCAGTTGCCGCAGCCGGAAGCCGGGCGGTCCGGAGGCGAGGAAGCTGAAGAAGCCGCGCCACCATCCGTCCAGGTCCTCGGCGACCGTACGGGCGGTGAGCCGGCCGGAGTCGACGAGGCGCGGCAGCTGCCCGTAGACGGAGAGCAGCGCGAAGAACGCGCCGAGGTCGGCGCTGAACTCCTGGTTCTCGCGGCGCCCGACGTCCTCGGTGATGTGGGCACGCAAGTGGTCCTGGAACGCGTCCGGTTCAGGGAAGGTCCGTCCGGCCAGTGGGCGGTCCAGGGCCTCGAAGTCCAGGCGGTCCGCCGGATCGGGCACAGCGGTGGCGATCAGAGCGGCCATCTCGGCCGAGTACCAGCCGAGTCGGTCGTACGCGGCCTCGAACTCGGGCCAGGGCAGCGCAGTGCGCTCGGGGTGCGCGTGGAACAGCTCGTGGTAGTGGCCGAAGCCGATCTCCTTGGCCATCAGCGGCCATACGTCCCGGCGCAGGTCCAGCGGACGGCCTTCGGCGACCAGCGCGTCCACCGCTTCCGGACCGAAGTGGCGGGGCAGGGG
>NZ_JAAKZW010000056.1 GCF_011044995.1 Streptomyces mesophilus
CCTCCGTCCGCTGGGCCGCCACCCGCTCCCCCCGCCTCCCCGCCGACGTCCTGGTCACGCTCCTGCGCGAAGGCCGCACCGCCGAAACCGCCGCCCAGAACCCGGCGATCCCGCCCGGCATCATCCGGAGGATGGCCGAGCGGGATCACCTTTCACCGGAAAACGACCCGGTCACTCCCCGTCAGGCACCAACCTGAGCGAGATCGAGTTGATGCAGTACCGCTGATCCGTCGGCGTCGGATACCCCTCGCCCTCGAAGACATGGCCCAGGTGCGAGCCGCACTTCGCGCAGCGCACCTCGGTGCGGACCATGCCGTGCGAGGTGTCGGACAGGAGCTCCACGGCGTCGGAGTCCTTCGGGTCGTAGAAGCTCGGCCAGCCGCAGTGCGACTCGAACTTCTCGCCCGACGTGAAGAGTTCGGTGCCGCAGGCGCGACAGGAGTACACGCCCTTGGTCTTCGTGTCCGTGTACTCGCCGACGAAGGCAGGCTCCGTGCCCGCCTCGCGCAGGACCTTGTACTCGGCCGGGGTCAGCTCCGTACGCCACTGCTCGTCCGGCTTTTCGACCTCGTACGACATGATCCTCAGCTCCTCACTCGGCGGCGTGCGCGGACAGGTGGTCCAGGATGCGCGGACCGAGGTCCGTCACATCGCCCGCGCCCATGGTGAGAACCAGATCGCCGGGCTTCGCCATTCCCGCGATGACCGCGGGGGCCTTGTCCTTGTCGTGCTCGGCGGTCACGTCGGCGCCCGCGGCGCGTGCGGCGTCGAGGATGAGTTCGCTGGTCACGCCGGGGATCGGGTCCTCGCGGGCGGGGTAGATGTCGAGCACCACGGAGGAGTCGGCGAGCGCCAGGGCCTGGCCCATCTCGGTGCCGAGCTCCTGCGTGCGGGAGAACAGGTGCGGCTGGTAGAGCACCAGGATGCGGGCGTCGACGGCGGCCGAGCGCATGGCCTCCAGGTCGGCGGTCATCTCCGTGGGGTGGTGCGCGTACGAGTCGATGACCTGGACGCCGGCCGCCTCGCCCTTGAGCTGGAGGCGGCGCTTGACGCCGGTGTACGACTTGATGGCACCGGCCAGGTTGTGCGCCGGGATGCCCATCGCGACGCCCGCGGCGAGGGCGGCCACCGCGTTGTGCGCGTAGTGGCGGCCGGGGACCGAGACGGTGAAGGTCAGCAGCTTGCCGCCGATGAGGACGGTGACCTCGCTGGACAGTCCGCGCGGGGTGATCTTGTGGATACGGACGTCCGAGCCCTCGGACTCGCCGTATGTGACGACGTTGAGGGACGAGACGTCGCGCAGCCGGCGCGTGAGCTCCACGGCGCCCGACTGGTCGGCGGCGATGACGAGCGTGCCGCCCGGCACGATCTTCCCGGCGAAGGTCTCGAAGGAGTCGTAGATCTCGTCCATCGAGGCGTAGTTGGCGTGATGGTCGAGCTCGACGTTGAGGACGATGGCGACCTCGGGCGCGTACTTGTGGAAGCTGCGGTCCGACTCGTCGGCCTCGGCGACGAAGATCTCGCCGCTGCCGTGCTCGGCGTTGGAACCGGGGGCGTCGAGGTCGCCGCCGATCGCGTACGAGGGATGCAGGTCGAGGCTGGAGAGCGCGACCGCGAGCATCGAGGTCGTGGTCGTCTTGCCGTGGGTGCCGGCCACCGCGATCGGGCGCAGGTTGTCCATCAGCGCGGCGAGGGCGTCCGAGCGGTGCACGACCGGGATGCCGCGCTCCTCGGCGGCGGCCAGCTCCGGGTTGTCGGCGCGGATCGCGGACGAGACCACGATCGCGCTGGCGTCCTCGGCCAGATGGGCGGCGTCGTGACCGAGGTGCACGGTGGCACCGAGGGCGCGCAGGGCGTCGGTGGTCGCGGAGGCCTTGGAGTCGCTGCCGGCCACCTTCGCGCCGCGCTGCGTGAGGATCTTCGCGATGCCCGACATTCCGGCGCCGCCGATGCCGATGAAGTGCGGTCGGTCCAGGGCAGGGGGGATGCCGGGCGTCATACGAGGTCTCCCGAGGGTCGCGTGCTGGGGCGGGGACCCAGCCTAAGTGCTGCGCGGGGCCCCTTTGAGCACCGGGCGGTCCGCCCGGCGGGCCCGGCGTGGGACCGCCGGGCCGAGCCGCAACCTACTCGCTGTGCGCGTACAGCTTGAGGACCGGCACCCCGACCTTGTGCCGCGCCCGCGAGGCCCAGTCCCGGTGGAAGAACTCCTCGACATAGTGCGGGGCCGTCAGGACGATCACCTCGTCCGCGCCGGTCCGCTCGGTGATCGAGGACAGCACGTCCAGGGGCTGGTCCTCGACCAGATGCCCGACGGCCTCGCAGCCGGCCTCGCGCAGCGCGGCCAGCGAGTGGTCGAGCGCCTGCTGGGCGGGGCCCACGGCGTCCTCGCCCTCGGGTACGTCGCCCTCGTGGACGGCCTCTTCCAGTTCGCCGAGCGCCACGTCGTCCACCGCACGAAGGAGCCGGTCCTGGTCACCACGCGGCTGCATGAGGACGACGAAGGAGACCGCGTCGTCTCCGTGCAGGGTCGTGACGAACTCCACGTCGATGGCCGACAGGGCCTTCTCGATCATCAATACGCTCGTGAACACGTCCGGCGCCCTTCTCCATTGGAGCCTTCCGGCCCCTGCGGAACCTGCGGATCCTCGGGGCCCAGAGCCCCTGCGGAAACCATCCTTCCCCGTGTTCGCACGGGGTCTGCGTGTCTTAGTGTGCCCACCGGAGCGGGAAACGGAACGACAGATTCCGCTGATTGTCAGGTTCGACGGTAGCGGCAGAACAGGAACCCGTCCTCTTCCAGCAGCGATGTGAGTTCCAGCCGCTCCGGTACGGGGATCGACGGCCCTCCCCCGATCCGCTGCGCGTCACCCGCCGCAAGCATGGGCGAAACCGTCAGACACAGCTCGTCCAGGACGCCGGCCGCGACCAGCTGGCCGAGCAGCCGCGGCCCGCCCTCGGTGAGCAGCCGGGTGAAGCCGAGGTCCGCGAGACCCCGTACGGCCGCTGCCGGGTCCACCCACGCACTGTCCCCGGCCACCACGATCCGGGCGCCGGCCTGCTCGGCGGCCTTCACCCGGTGTGCGGGGGCCTCCGCGCCGGTGATGATCAGGGTCGGCACGAGGGGCTCGGTGAACAGGGGCAGCGAGAAGTCCAGGTCCAGGCTGCCGCTCACGACGGCGATCGCCGGCGCCGGGCCCTGCCCGGCCGCCGCCCTGCGCGCGGCGAACGCCTCGCGGGCGCGGGCGGGGCGGTAGCCCTCCAGGCGTACCGTTTCCGCACCGACGAGCACGACATCGGCGAGCGCCCGCAGGGTGCCGAAGATCCGCATGTCGGTGTCGCTCGAGATGGGCTGGGAACGTCCGTCGTGCTGGGCGGCCCCGTCCAGCGTGGAGACCATGTTGGCGCGCAGCCACGGGGTGCCACCCGGTGGATACGCGTACCGCTCGGCGAGCTCGTCGAGGCTCCACTCACGGGCCTCCCCGGAGCCGCCGGCTGCTGTCTCATCGGTCACAGGGAACAGACTGCGCATGTCCCGCAGTCTTCCACGGCCCGTAAAGTGGGGACCTGTGTCGCCTTCTCCTGCTGCCGCCGGCCGCCATCCGATAGCCGATCCGGCCCCCCAGTCCCTCTGCGCGCGCGAGCCGCACGTCCCGGCCGAGCGTCTTGTCGCCGAAATGGTGCCGCCGCCGCGCTTCCAGAAGGCGCGCTTCGAGACATACGTACCGGACGCTTCGCAGCCCTCGCAGGCCCAGGCCGTTCAGGTGCTCAGCTCGTTCGCCGGCACGCTCGGCGGGGCGCACGCCAGCGGGGCGGGCAAGCGGCGCTGGTTCCAGAAGAAGGTCCAGGCCCCGGCCGGTCCGCGCGGCGTGTACCTGGACGGCGGCTACGGCGTCGGCAAGACGCATCTGCTCGCCTCCCTGTGGCACGCGACCCCGGCCGAACCCTCGCTCAAGGCCTTCGGCACCTTCGTCGAGCTGACGAACCTGGTGGGCGCGCTCGGTTTCCAGCAGACCGTCGCCACGCTCAGCGGCCACCGGCTGCTCTGCATCGACGAGTTCGAGCTCGACGATCCGGGCGACACCGTGCTCGTCTCCACCCTGCTCGGCAAGCTGGTCGACGCGGGCGTCGCCCTCGCGGCGACCTCGAACACGCTGCCCGGCAAGCTCGGCGAGGGCCGGTTCGCGTCGGCGGACTTCCTGCGCGAGATCCAGGGCCTTTCCGCGCACTTCAAGGCGCTGCGGATCGACGGCGAGGACTACCGGCACCGCGGGCTGCCCGAGGCACCCTCGCCGTACAGCGACGAGCAGGTCGCGAAGGCCGCGTACGCCACTCAGGGCTCGAGTCTCGACGACTTCCCGCACCTGCTCGACCACCTCGCCAAGGTGCACCCGAGCCGGTACGGCGCGCTCACCGACGACCTGTCGGCCGTCTGCCTGACCGGGGTCGACGCGGTGCCCGACCAGTCGACGGCGCTCAGGCTCGTGGTGCTCGCGGACCGGCTCTACGACCGCGAGGTGCCGGTCGTGGCCTCGGGCCTCCCCTTCGACCGGATCTTCGGCGAGGACATGCTCAAGGGCGGCTACCGCAAGAAGTACTTCCGCGCGATCTCACGGCTCACCGCCCTTGCGCGGGACGGGAAGCGGCTGGTCGAGAACGCCTGAACCACAAGTGCCGAGCGGTGACACGCGGGAGCCGACGCTACGCGCGTGGTTCCCGCGTCGTGGATCAGGTGGTACACACAGGCGGGTTACGTTCCTGTCCGCCAACAGGGAGTTGCCCGAATGACCGACTCACGTATGTCCGCGTCCCGACGCCAAGTCCTCGCCGGAGGCGGGGCCTTGGGCCTGGGAATCACCTTCGCCGGCTCGCTCACCGAACTCTTCGCAGGGTCCGCCGCCGCACACGGCAGAGGCGGTTACGGGCCGCTGGTGCCCGACCCTGCCGGTCTGCTCGATCTGCCCAAGGGCTTCAGGTACAAGGTGCTTTCGCGTGAAGGCGAGCCGCTGCGCTCGGGCGAGGGGCAGGTGCCCACGAACTTCGACGGAATGGCCGCCTTCGCCGGAAAGCGCGGCGGCACGCACCTCGTCCGCAACCACGAGAACCGGCACACCGGCAAGATCGGCGTACCGGTCGTCGAGGGTCTGACGTACGACCCGGCCGCGAAGGGCGGCTGTACGAACATCACGCTCGACCGCCGGGGCAACGTCGTGGACGAGCGGGTGTCCATCGCCGGCACCGCCGTCAACTGCGCTGGCGGGCCCACCCCTTGGGGCACCTGGCTCACCTGCGAGGAGAACGAGGACAAGGCCGGCACCAACGGCTACACCAAGGACCACGGCTTCATCTTCGAGGTCGACCCGGTGGATCCGCGTCGTACGGGCGCGGTGGCGCTCACCGCGATGGGCCGCTTCCAGCACGAGGCGATCGCCGTCGACCCGAGGCGCGGTGTCGTCTACGAGACGGAGGACGCCTTCCAGAAGCCGTTCGGTCTCTTCTACCGCTTCCTGCCCAACAAGCCCGAGGGCGGCCGCGGTTCACTGCGCGCGGGCGGCCGGCTGCAGGCGATGCGCGTGCCCGGCGTACCGGATCTGGCGTCCATCCAGGAGACGGGCGCGAGCTTCGACGGCGTCGAGTGGGTCGACGTCCCGGACCCGCTGGCCAAGGAAACCCCCATCCGGCTGCAGGACTTCGGGCCGAAGGGCATCACCCACGCCCAGAAACTGGAGGGCTGCTACTGGGGCGGCAAGTCGGTCTACTTCGTCTCCAGCTACGCGCGCAGCCGCGAAGGTTCGGCCGGTGACCACTACGGCCAGATCTGGCGGTACGACCCGTCGTCGCGCCGTCTCACGCTGGTGATCGTCTTCGGTCCCGACACCGACATCCAGCTGCCCGGCGAGGAGCCGGACAACATCTGCCTCGCCCCGAGCGGCGGTCTGATGGTGTGCGAGGACGGTGAGGGCGCACAGCACGTGTACGGCCTGACCCGGCGCGGCGAGGTCTACCCGATGGCCGGCAACCGGCAGAACATCGGGACGCCCGAGGCCCCGGAATGGGGCGAGTTCGCGGGCTGCACGTTCTCGCCGGACTGGGACACGATGTACGTCAACTGCTACACCCCCGGCACGACCTTCGCGGTGACGGGGCCCTGGCACTCCTAGCCGCCGGCGTGGGCGGGCTGTGGACGACAGCCCGCCCTTCGGGGCGGCGGGCGCGCAGCGGTAGCGGCCGTCGCCGATCCGGCGCAGGATCGAGTGGACTCTCACAAGGGGCGTAAGGGGTAGGCCGTGGCCAAGACGAAGACCAAGGCGGACAAGCCGAGCAAGCCGGGCAAGAAGTCCGGCAAGGCGACAAGCGGTGGCGGGAAGGCCGAGGTCAAGGCCGCGAAGGTGAAAGCCGAGGTCAAGGCCGCGAAGGCGCAGGCTGAAAAGCCCGCCAAGGCGAAGGCTGACAAGCCCGCGAAGGTGGCGGCCGGCAGGGCCGCCGGGTCCAGGACCACAGCCGCGCTCTCCGAGCTGCTGCGCGTCCCCGAGGGCGAACGCCTCGACCTCTCCGCGTACGACGCCCGCGCCACCCCCGCGGGACCGGCGAACAAGGCCGAGGCCCTCGCCGATCTGGCCCGTATGGGTGAACGTCTCGCCGACCTCCAGGAGCGGCTCTACGCGGCGAGCACCGCGGGCGACCGGCGCCGTGTGCTGCTGGTCCTGCAGGGCATGGACACCAGCGGCAAGGGCGGCACGGTCAAGCATGTGATCGGCCTGTTCAACCCCTCCGGCTGCCGGATCAAGGCCTTCAAGGCACCCACGCCCGAGGAGCAGAACCACCCGTTCCTGTGGCGGATCATGAAGGCGCTGCCCGAGCGCGGCGAGATCGGCATCTTCGACCGCTCGCACTACGAGGACGTGCTCATCGCGCGCGTCCGCGAACTGGTCCCGCGCAGCCAGCTCGGCCGGCGCTACGGCCAGATCAACCGCTTCGAGAAGTCCCTGACGCACGACGGCGTCACGGTCATCAAGTGTTTCCTGCACATCAGCAACGAGGAGCAGCGCGGCCGGCTGCTCGAACGCCTCGACCGCCCCGACAAGCACTGGAAGTTCAACGTCGGCGACATCGAGGAGCGCGCGCTGTGGCCCGCGTACCAGGAGGCGTACGAGATCGCCCTGGAGCGCTGCTCGACGGAGGCGGCACCGTGGTTCGTGATCCCCGCCGACCGCAAGTGGTACCGCAACTGGGCCATCAGCAAGCTCCTCCTGGAACATCTCGAGGCCTTGGACCCGCAGTACCCGAAGGGCGACTTCGACGTGGAGGAGTGCCGGCAGCGGCTGCTGGCCGCGGAGTGACCCGCGTGGTCGGCCACTCTCTGGTGTCTACCTGACACCCGTTGGCGAAATGAGCGGTTTGTCGGATTTTACGGGTTAACGTCTGCGCGTGACGACCCTCACCGCTCGCGTACGCACGCTCGCCGTCTGCGCCCTGCTCGCCACCGCCGTCGCCGTCGCCGGCTGCGGCTCGCAGGCCGGTCCGAAGAAGGCCGCCCCCACGCCCTCCCCCGAGGCGGAGACCTCGCGGCCGCCGACGCTCGCGCCCGGCCCGCAGGGGCTCGCTCCGGTGTTCAAGAACGGGGAGCGGCGCGAGAAGGTGGTCGCGCTGACCTTCGACGCCGATATGACGGCGGACCAGGGGACACGGGCCGCGCGCGGGGAGCGGTTCGACAATCCGGAGCTGATCCGCGCGCTCAAGCGGTACAAGGTGCCGGCGACCGTGTTCATGACGGGCCGCTGGGCCGAGGAGTACCCGGCGCAGGCCAAGGCCATCGGCGCGGATCCGCTCTTCGAGGTCGCCAATCACTCGTACAGCCATTACGCCTTCACCAAGGACTGCTACGGGCTGCCGACCATCGCGCCGAAGGATATGAAGGCCGATGTGGAGCGGGCGTTCAAGGCCTTCGAGAAGGCGGGGGTGGCCGATGCGGTGCCGTACTTCCGTTTCCCCGGCGGGTGTTACGACCGCACCGCGCTGCGCGCGCTCGCGGCCGGCGGGGTGACGGCCGTGCAGTGGGACGTGGTGAGCGGGGACGCGTTCGCGACCGATGCGGACGCGGTCGCCGCGGATGTGCTCGGCGGGGTCAAGCCGGGTTCGGTGGTCGTCATGCACTGCACGCGCAGCGCCGCGCCCGTGACCGAGAAGGCGCTCCGCACGATCGTGCCCGCGCTGCGCAAGCAGGGCTACCGGTTCGTACGGGTGTCGGAGCTCATCGGGGCCCAGGGGTCCGCGCGCTGAGTCCGTCTCAGGTGTGCAGCACCGGCATCTGGTCCGGGGCCGGGCAGATGCGCATCCCGGTGTGATCGAAGACGTAGAGCCGTGCCAGGTCCACCAGGAGCGGGATGTGGCCGCCGACGCGTACACGGTGTTCGGGGCCGGACCGCAGGACCAGATCGCCTGCCGCCGTCGTACGGCGCTCGGGCGGGATCGAACCAGGGACCGCCCCAGGGACCGACCCAGGGATGGACCCAGGAACTGAACCACGAGCCGGCCCAGGAGCCGGGCCTGGGCCCGCACCAGGGACCGGCCCCGGCACTGACGCCCGCCTTGCGGCCGGCCCCGGCTCCCGGGCGGCGGCCAGCGAGCTCACCCGGTGCAGCGCCCGGTCGAGCCAGGGCCTGCGGGCCGAGCGCACCGCACCGCCGTCCGCGGCGGGCCGGGAGGATTCCAGGTCGGGAACGACGGCCCGCCGCGAGCCGGTGTTCAGATGAACGAGCACTTCGTGCCCCAGATACTCCACGTGCTCCACGACCCCGCCGAGCGCGGCCTCGCCCGGCCGCGCCTGGCTCGGCGGCCCGATCCGTACGGCCTCGGGACGCAGGCCCACGATCACCGGGCGCCCTTGCTGGATGCGGAGCAGCTGGTGGTCGGTGGTCAACGGCTGGGGCAGACGCAGGCGTTGACGCCCGAGGTCGAGGGCCATGGGGCCGTCCAGCGGGGCGTTGACCACGCCCTCGAGGAGGTTGATGCGCGGGGTGCCGACGAAGGCCGCCACGAAGACATTGGCCGGGCGGGCGTACAGGTCACGGGGCGCGCTCGCCTGCTGGAGCACGCCGTCCCGCATCACCGCCACCCGGTCGCCGAGCGACATCGCCTCGGCCTGATCATGCGTCACATAGACGGTGGTGACGCCGAGTTCGGCGACGATACGGGCGATCTCGGCGCGCAGATGGCTGCGCAGCTTGGCGTCGAGGCTGGACAGCGGCTCGTCCAGGAGGAAGACCGACGGGCGCCGGGAGATCGCCCGGCCCATCGCCACGCGCTGGCGTTCACCGCCGGACATCTGGGCGGGCAACCGCTCCAGGAGGTCCTCGATGGCGAGCATCCGCGCGGTCGCCCGCACCTGGTGCTCGTGGTTGGTCGAGGGGTCCCGCAGGCGCAGCGGGAACCCGATGTTCTCGCGGGTGGTCATGGACGGGTACAGCGCGAAGTTCTGGAACACCATCGCGATGTCCCGCTCGCGGGGCAGTACGTCGCTCGCGGGTTCACCGCCCAGGAACAGCTCACCCTCGGTGATGTCCTCCAGGCCCGCGATCATGCGCAGCACCGTGGACTTCCCGCAGCCCGAAGGGCCGAGGAGCACCAGGAACTCGCCGGGTTCCACGGTCAGGGAGACCCGGCGCACGGCGTACGCGTCGCCGAATCTCTTGCTCACTTCTCGCAACTCGATGGCTCTGCTCATGGAGGTCCGCCTGGCGTCGAGGACTTGAGGGCCGTGCAGAGGTGCTTTTGAGTTCCGTGCAGAGGTGCTTCGGTGCTGCGGATCGGGGTGTGCTGCGAGCCCGGCCCCGCCTCCCCCACGGGCGGGGCCGGGCTCGTTCCGCCGGTGTTCAGGTCACCGGCGGAGCCATGCCGCTCACCTGCGGAGCCAGGCCGCCGTGTCGCTCGGCAGCCGTCCGTCCTCGGTCAACGGGCCGCTGGCGAGCAGGAGTTCCGCGTGCGACGGCAGCGTGGCCGGGGTACCGGAGAGGTTTACCACACACACCAGCGCATCGGTACGGGAGAAGGCGAGGACACCGTTGTCGGCGGGCAGCCAGGCCATCGGTCCGTCGCCGAAGCCGGGCGTCTCGCGGCGCAGCCGCAGGGCCGTGCGGTACAGGGCGAGCATCGACGCGGGATCCTCGCTCTGCACGTCCACGGCGTACTGCGGCCAGTACGCGGGCTGCGGCAGCCACGGCTCCGTATCCGAGCCGAATCCGCTGTGCGGTTCGCCGGACACCCACGGCAGCGGCACCCGGCAGCCGTCGCGGCCCGGGTCGGTGCCGCCGGAGCGGAAGTGCATCGGGTCCTCGATGCGACTCAGCGGGATGTCGGCCTCGGGCAGGCCCAACTCCTCGCCCTGGTACAGGTAGACGGAGCCGGGCAGGGCCAGCGTGAGCAGCGCCGCGGCGCGGGCGCGGCGGGTGCCGAGCTCCAGGTCGGTGGGGGTGCCGAAGGCCTTCGTATCGAAGTCGAACGCGGTGTCCTCGCGGCCGTAGCGGGTGACCGTGCGCGTCACGTCGTGGTTGCACAGGACCCAGGTGGCGGGGGCCTTGACGGGTGCGTGCTCGGCGAGGGTGTCGTCGATGGTGCGGCGCAGTCGGTCGGCGTCCCAGGGGCAGGCGAGAAAGTTGAAGTTGAAGGCGGTGTGCAGCTCGTCGGGGCGCAGATAGCGGGCGAAGCGTTCGCTGTCGGGGAGCCAGACCTCGCCGACGAAGATGCCGTCGTATTCGTCGGCTATCGCCCGCCAGGAGCGGTAGATGTCGTGGATCTCGTCCTGGTCGATATACGGGTGCGGGTCGACGCCCTCGGTGAAGTCGGGCAGCTCCGGGTGCTTGGTGAGCAGGGCGGCCGAGTCGATACGGACGCCGGCGACGCCGCGCTCGAACCAGAAGCGGAGCACGTCCTCGTGTTCGCGCCGGACCTCGGGATGCGACCAGTTGAGGTCGGGCTGCTCGGGGGCGAACAGGTGCAGGTACCACTCGCCGTCGGGCACCCGGGTCCAGGTGTCGCCGGAGAACTGGGAGGGCCAGTTGTTGGGCGGCAGTTCACCGTTCTCGCCGCGGCCGGGCCGGAAGTGGAAGCGCTCCCGCTCCGGGCTGCCGGGGCCCGCCGCGAGGGCGGCCTGGAACCAGGCGTGCTGGTCGGAGAGGTGGTTGGGGACGATGTCGACGATCGTCCTGATCCCGAACTCGGCGGCCTCCGAGATCAGCTTCTCCGCCTCGTCGAGGGTGCCGAAGGCCGGGTCGATGGTGCGGTAGTCGGCCACGTCGTAGCCGCCGTCGACGAGCGGCGAGAGATACCAGGGCGTGAACCAGACGGCGTCGACGCCGAGTTGGGCCAGATACGGCAGGTTCGCACGGACACCCGCGAGGTCCCCCGTACCGTCGCCGTCGCCGTCCGCGAAGCTGCGTGGGTAGACCTGGTAGATGACGGCGTCACGCCACCAGTCGTCGGTGCGGGAGGGCGGCAGATCGCCGGTGCGGGACGATTCAACAACTGCCACGGGAGGTTCCTTTCGGGCAGGTGGGGACCCCGCCGCCGGCCATAGCGGGGGCATGGAAGTGCTGGCCGGCGGCGGAGTGCTTTTCGGAAGGCGGGCGATGAGGGGTGAGGGCCGGTGCGGGTCAGCCCTTGAGGCTGCCGGCCGTCAGGCCCGCCATGATGCTGCGCTGGAAGAAGAAGAAAACGATGATCATCGGGATGCTCGCGATCACCAGACCGGCCATGATCTGGTTCTGCGAGACGGCTCCCGCGGTCTGCGACAGACCCACGCTGAGCGTCATCTTCTCGCTGTCCGGCAGGACGAGCAGCGGCCAGAGGAAGTCCTTGAAGACCATCACGATGGTGAAGATGGAGACCACACCGAGGATGGGCCGCGAGATGGGCAGGATGATCGAGACGAGCACCCGCCAGGGCGGTACGCCGTCGATCTCGGCCGCTTCGAGGATCTCGTCGGGTATCGAGTCGAAGAACCGCTTGAGCAGGAAGATGTTGAAGCCGTTGGCGGCCACCGGGAACCAGATCGCCCAGGGCGAGTTGAGCAGCTGCCAGCCGAAGATCGGCACATCGGTGACGGTGACGTACGCGGGGATCATCACGACGATCGGCGGGATCATCAGCGTGGCCAGCATCGCACCGAGGATCGCATTCCCGAACATCGGCCGGAGCTTGGACAGGGCGTAGGCGGCGGTCACGTCGACGGCAAGGGTGAAGAGCCAGGCGCCGACCGCGTAGTACAGGGTGTTCTGCAGGAGCGTGCCGATGTCGAAGAGCTCCCAGGCATCCGAGAACACGGAGAAGTCCGGGTTCTCGGGCCACAGCGTCGGCGGCATCTGGGCGATCTCCTCGCCGGACTTCATCGCGCCGGTGACCATCCAGTACAGCGGGAAGACGAAGACCAGGGTGAAGACGGAGAGCACGGCCGCGAGCACGGCCCAGTAGATCCTCGTCCCCCAGCGGGACTTGAGTTCCAGCGGCGAGACGATGGTGCGCGCGTGCCCGTCGGCCCAGGCGGCGCGGCGCCGCCTCTTCCTGCGGTGGGCACTCGGCGGTGTCACCTTGCGGGTCTCTGCCGGCGCCTCGGGCTTGGCTGTTGTGTGCACTGTGCGGGCTGTGTCGGCAGTGTTGGCAGTGTTGGCCATGGGGTTACCTCTTCTCGTCGCGGGTCAGCCGGAGCTGGACTGCGGCGACCGCAAGGAGAACGATCATGAGCATCACGCCGAGCGCGCTGCCGGCGCCGTAGTTGCCGCCGTAGACGAAGGCGTACTGGTACATCAGGAAGGCGACGGTGACCGTCGCGTTCTCGGGTCCGCCGCCGGTGAGCTGATACGGCTCGATGAAGACCTGCATCGTGGCGACGATCTGGAGCATCAGCATGAGCAGCAGGATCAGCCGGGTCTGCGGGACGGTGACGTTCCAGATCCGCTTGAAGATCCCCGCACCGTCGAGTTCGGCGGCCTCGTAGAGATCACCGGGGATGTTCTGGAGGGCGGCGAGGTAGATCAGCACGCCGGCGCCCATGTTCATCCAGGTGGAGACGAGCACCAGGGAGATGAGCGCGGTGTCCGTGGAGTCGAGCCAGGCGAGCGTCGGCAGGCCCACGGCGTCGAGCACATAGTTGAACAGGCCCGGTCCGGGATCGTAGAACCACTTGAAGAGCAGCACCGAGACGATCGGCGGCAGCATCACCGGCAGATAGACCACGAAGCGCAAGTACGCGCGGGCGTGGCGCAGTTCGTTCAGGATGATGGCCACGGCGAACGGAATCACATAGCCGCAGATCAGGGCGAGGAACGTGAAGGCGATGGTGTTCTTCCAGGCCTGTCCGAACGCCGGGTCCTCCACGACCGTACGGAAGTTGTCCAGGCCCACCCATGTGGGTTCGTCGACCAGATTGGTCTCCTGGAAGCTCATGATGATCTGCCGGATCATCGGCCACCACGCGAACAAGGCGAAGCAGAACAGTGCCGCACACAGGAATCCGTACGCGGTGATGTTGTTCCGGACCGCCCGTTTCCGCTTCGAGGGTGGCCTGCGACGTGGCGGCCTCGCCGGCCGTTTCGTCCGCAGGGTCAGTGTGTCCATGGTGATCTCCCGTTCCCGCCCGTGGTGCGGGGTGCCGCGCTCCGCCGAAAGCGGATGCGGCACCCCTGATCCGCGCCGTCAGCCCTGCGCAAGAATCTTGTTGGCCTTGGTCTCGGCGTCCGAGAGCAACTTGTCGATGTCCGCGTTCTCACGGGTGAGGACCGCCGACATGGCCACGTCGAGCACCGCGTACAGCTCCTGTGCCTTCGCCGGCTCGAGCTTCGCGGTGACACTGGCCGCCTTGTCGATGTACGTCTGGTAGTTCTCGACCGGCAGGCTCGCGTTGTCGTTGCGGAGCTTGATGATCTCCTGGCCGGTCGGCGAGTCGCCCATGTAATCGTTGTTGGGCACGCCCACCGGGTCACCGTTGGCCTTGCCGCGCGCGTAGTCGTGCCGGCCCTTGCCCGGGGTGTTGAACTGGAAGTCGATCCACTGCATGGCCGCCTTGGTCTCGGCGGCGTTCGCCTTGGGGTTGATCATGTAGGCCTCGCCGCCGGTCAGCGACGCCTTGCCCTCGGGGATGGCGGTGATGCCGTAGTCCTCGACCTTGCCCTGGAACTTCTGCACCACGTCGGTGACGACGTCGGGTGCGCCGAGCATCATGCCGGTCTTGCCCGCGCCCATCTGCTGCATCAGCGTCTCCCAGCCGATCAGCACCTTCTTGCCGACGCTGTCGTCCTCCCAGCGCATGTCGTGCAGGGTCTGCAGGACCGCCTTGCCCTCGGCGCTGTTGAACGCCGCCTTGCCGTCGACGACCATCTCGCCGCCGCGGCTGAAGATGGACTGCGCGAAGTGCCAGCCGCCGACGTTGCCGCCGCCGTACTCGCCGTATCCGACGTAGCCGTCGCCCAGGTCCGCGATCTTCTTCGCGGCGGCGCGGACCTCGTCCCAGGTCTGCGGCGGGGCCTCGGGGTCGAGGCCGGCCTTCTCGAAGAGCGCGCGGTTGTAGACGAGCCCGACGCTGTAGTTCACGTTGGGGACGCCGTAGACCTTGCCGTCCTTGGTGACCATGTCCCGGGCGTCCTGCTTGATGTCACCGAAGTTCTTCACGAGGTTGGTGACGCCGGTGATGTCCTTCGCCTGCTTCTTGGCTATGACATCCGTGTAGTTGGTGACCGGAACGACGAACACGGTCTCCATCTGGCCGCCGGCGATCTTCGCGGCGAAGGTCTTCGGGTCGTAACACGGCTGCTGGTCGGTGCTCTTGACCTTCACGCCCGGGTGCGCCTTCTCGAACGCGGCGACGTCGTCGTCCCACGCCTTGCGCGTCTTCGGCGCGGTCTTCGCCGGCTGGCAGGCGACGGTGATGGTGACTCCGCCTCCCGCATCGGAGTCCGAGTCGTCGCCGCCGCACGCCGTGGCGGTGAGGACAAGGCCTGATGAGATCAGGAAGATCGCGAGGTTACGGGGCTTCATTACGGCTCCTCTGGGTGACGCCCAGGGCACTGCCCTGATCGGTGCGTCACATTAGGACGACGAGCAGGGGTACGCAAGATTTCGATCCAACATTGCAAGATTACGACTGCGTCACGAGCCCCTCGCAGTGACGAGCCGTCAGGCCTGATCCTTGGCAAGGTTCGCGCCGCCGAAGGCCTGTTTCAGGCCAGTTGATCCACCCCATCGCCGCCCCATCAGGCAATTCTCGCACCGGGCGCCGTCGTGCCGTTGCGTGGGCGGCCTCGTAAGTTGCGAGGTCACTCCGCAGGGCCGGACGGCAAGGCGCCACCGGGATGCCCGGGCGGTGGCGTACAGATCGCGCCCGCTCCGCGCAGTGATCCGATGTTCCAGCGGCCTGTCGAATATTTGCAATATCTCGCCGACATCTTGTGCTCCTCTGGCCGCGCTGCTTGAGTGTGCGGCCGTAGGAGCCCGGGCCGCCCCTCCCCCCAACCCCCCATCAGGAAGGCGCACCCGCAGATGACGCGAGCAAGACAACGCAACAGACGGCTGCTTGCAGCCTGTCTCGGCGCCGGGCTGATAGCCGGCGCACTCGCCCCGGCGGCCGTGGCAGCGGCCGCTCCCCCCAGGGCCGCGCACACCGCGCAGGCCGCGGCGGTCACCAATCTCGCCGTCGGCAAGCCGATCGAGGCCTCGTCCTCGATCCAGAACTACTTCGCGACGAACGCCAACGACAACTCCACGAACACCTACTGGGAGGCGGGCAGTCACCCGTCGACGCTGACCGTGAAGCTCGGTGCGGACGCCGAGCTCTCCTCCGTGGTCCTCAAGCTGAACCCCGACCCGGCCTGGTCCAAGCGCACCCAGACCATCGAGGTCCTCGCCCGCAAGCAGGGCGAGCAGAGCTTCACCTCGGTCAAGGCGGCGGCCGATTACGTCTTCGATCCCGCCGCGAACCAGAACTCCGTCGGCATCCCGGTCTCCGGGCGGTACGCCGATGTCCAGCTGAAGATCACCGGCAACACCTCCGGATACGCCGGCCAGATCGCGGAGTTCCAGGTCAACGGTGAGCCCGCGCCCAACCCGGACCTCTCCGTCTCGGGCCTGGCCTGGTCGCCCGACACCCCCAGCGAGAGCGACGCGATCACGGCGAAGGCGACCGTACGCAACACCGGCAACGCGGCCGCCGCGGCGACCACCGTCGATGTGAGCCTCGGCGGCACCGTCGCCGGAACCGCGCAGGTGCCCGCGCTCGGCGCCGGTGAGTCCGCGCCGGTCGATGTCGCGCTCGGCAAGCGGGCGCAGGGCAGTTACACGGTGTCCGCGGTGGTCGACCCGCTGGACACGGTCGCCGAGCAGGACAACGACAACAACAGCATCACCGCCGACGCCAAGCTCACCGTTGGCCAGACCCCGGGCCCCGACCTCCAGGTCACCGGGATCGGCTCCACCCCGTCGAGCCCGGCCGTCGGTTCGAACGTCTCCTTCTCCGTGAAGGTCCACAACCGCGGCACTTCGGCTGTGAGCGCGGGTTCGGTCACCCGTCTGACCGTGGGCGACAAGACCCTGAACGGGACCGCGCCGGCCGTCGCCGCGGGCGCCACCGAGACCGTGGAACTCTCCGGCACCTGGACCGCGACCAGCGGCGGCGCCACGCTCACGGCGACCGCCGACGCCACTGACACGGTCGACGAGACCAACGAGGACAACAACGTCTTCGCGCGCTCCATCGTCGTCGGCCGCGGCGCCGCCGTCCCGTATGTCGAGTACGAGGCGGAGGAGGGCCGCTACGAGGGCACGCTGCTCGAAGCGGACGCCGTGCGCACCTTCGGCCACACCAACTTCGCCTCGGAGTCCTCGGGCCGCAAGTCGGTGCGGCTCAACTCGGCCGGCCAGTACGTGGAGTTCACCTCCACCAGCGCGTCCAACTCGATCGTCGTACGCAACGCGATCCCGGACGCGCCCGGTGGCGGCGGCCAGGAGAAGACGCTCAGCCTGTACGCGGACGGCCAGTTCGTGCAGAAGGTGAAGCTCTCCTCCAAGCACAGCTGGCTGTACGGGAACACCGACCAGCCGGAGGGCCTGACCAACACCCCGGGCGGTGACGCGCGCCGGCTGTTCGACGAGTCTCACGCGCTGCTCGCGAACACCTACCCGGCGGGCACCAAGTTCCGGCTGCAGCGCGATGCCGGGGACGATGCCGCGTACTACATCGTGGACCTGATCGATCTGGAGCAGGTGGCGCCGGCCGCGGCCAAGCCCGCGGAGTGCGCCTCGATCACCGAGTACGGGGCGATCCCGAACGACGGGATCGACGACACCACCGCGATCCAGAAGGCGGTGACCGCGGACCAGAACGGTGACATCTCCTGTGTGTGGATCCCGGCGGGGCAGTGGCGCCAGGAGCAGAAGATCCTGACCGACGACCCGCTCAACCGGGGTCAGTTCAACCAGGTGGGCATCCGCGACGTCACGATCCGCGGCGCGGGCATGTGGCACTCGCAGCTCTACACGCTCACTCCCCCGCACCAGGCGGGCGGCATCAACCACCCGCACGAGGGCAACTTCGGTTTCGACATCGACGACAACACCAAGATCTCGGACATCGCGATCTTCGGCTCGGGTCAGATCCGCGGCGGTGACGGCAACGCGGAGGGCGGCGTCGGGATCAACGGCCGGCTCGGCAAGGGCACGAAGATCAGCAATGTCTGGATCGAGCACGCGAACGTCGGCGCGTGGGTGGGCCGTGACTACTCCAACATCCCGGAGCTCTGGAACCCGGGCGACGGCCTGGAGTTCAGCGGGATGCGGATCCGCAACACGTACGCGGACGGCATCAACTTCACCAACGGCACCCGGAACTCGACCGTCTACAACTCGTCCTTCCGCAACACCGGGGACGACGCGCTCGCGGTCTGGGCCAGCAAGTACGTGAAGGACACGTCGGTGGACATCGGCCACGACAACGTGTTCCGCAACAACACCGTGCAGCTGCCGTGGCGGGCCAACGGCATCGCGGTGTACGGCGGTTACGGCAACAAGATCGAGAACAACCTGATCAGCGACACCATGAACTACCCCGGCATCATGCTCGCGACCGACCACGACCCGATCCCGTTCACGGGCCAGACGCTGATCGCGAACAACGGTCTTTACCGCACGGGCGGGGCGTTCTGGAACGAGGACCAGGAGTTCGGCGCGATCACGCTCTTCGCCCAGGGGCCGAGCATCCCCGGTGTCACGATCCGCGACACGGACATCCACGACTCGACGTACGACGGCATCCAGTTCAAGACGGGTGGCGGCGAGATGCCGGGCGTGAAGGTGGAGAACGTGACCATCACCAAGTCCAACAACGGCTCGGGCATCCTCGCGATGGGCGGGGCGCGCGGCAGCGCGACCCTGACGAACGTCGACATCAGCGATTCCCGTGACGGGGACATCCTGGTCGAGCCCGGTTCGCAGTTCGTGATCAACGGAGCTCCCACGGGGGTCTCCCGAGTGGGGCAGCAGCTGTCGGGCCTGTGACCTGACGGCTGACGGTGAACCTGCCGCCCGGACCCGCAGTCGGGGTCCGGGCGGCAGCTCGTATGCGACCCGGAACTACCCTGAGGCCATGACAGACGAGCCCCTCGCGGAGTGCGTGCTGTGCCGCGAGCCCACGGAGTACCCCGCGTCGACGAAGGGGACCACGCTCTGCCCCGTATGCGAGTGGCGGGAGGCGGAGCGGGCGGCTTGCTCGGGGTGAGGCCAGTCCCCTGCTGCCCGGTTGACCCTACGTACGCCGCCCGCTGAGCCGGCACGACAGGGCCGCCGCCCCCGCCGCGGCGACCACCGCTCCCGTGAGCGGCAGTACGGACAGTGGTGGCTCGCCCGTGTGGGAGCCGTTGATGAGGGCGGAGACGGCGGTGCGGGCCGGGGAGCCCGCGGTCACCAGGAGGAGGAGCGCACCCAGGCACAGCGCCGCCAGGGACAAGGCCCTGCCGCGCAGCACCGGCCAGGTGCACAGGGCGCCCAGGGCCGCGCCCGTCAGGGTGCAGACCGCGGCGGCGAGCAGGCCCGAGACGAGGGCGCCGGGCAGCGGGATCTCCACGGTGTGGTCGGTGCTGTGGGCGTCGCCCAGCGCCACCGTGAGCACCGTGCCGATCGCCCCGAGCAGCCCGGCGGCCGCCAAGGCCGTGAGCAGTACGGCGAGTTGGGCCCGCGAGGGGCCGCCCGCCGCCGTGGCGGTGACGTGCCGGGCCGCGGGCGGTTCCTGGGTGGCGCAGATACGGACCAGCCAGGCGGCGACGGGCAGCAGGGCAGCCGCCGCGTAACCGAGCGAGTCCAGCAGGGGGTCGCCCATGCTGACGCCGACGGCGAGCAGCGCCCCATACAACACGGCGGGCGGGAGCCAGCGTTGGGAGCGCAGGAGGAGGGCGGCGTGGTAGCCGAGCAGTGCGGTCATCGTTCCCGGGCGGCTGGTGGGCGGACGCGGTGGATGTGCCAAGGGCCGGCCGCCGTGAGCAGCGCGCGAAGCAGCGCGTCCGAGTGGGCGGCCGGGACGGTGAAGCGGACCGTACCCGAGGGGTCCCTCTCGTGGGTCGCCTCGGGGGGCAGCCCGTCGGGCAGCTTGGTCCCGGGCGGGGCCTCCGCGTCGATCCGTACCCGGGCCGTGCCCCGCTCGGCGGCGATCAGCGACGTGCCCGACACCTCGTACGCCGCCGAGACCGCTCCCGCGAGCCGGCGCGGATCGTGATCGACGAAGAGCACCGAGGCGCCCCCGGCGACCCGCTCCGTCACCACCTCGTCCAGCGCGTCACGGGCCTCGGCGTCCAGCCCCGTCCACGCCTCGTCGAGCACAAGCAACTCCGGCTCGGCGAGCAGCGCCTGGGCCACGGCGACCTTCTGCACGGTGCCTTTGGACAGCTCGGCCAGCGGCGTCTCCCCGTGGGCCCGCGCGCCGAAACGGTCCAGCCAGCGCTCGGCCCGGACGCGTGCCGTACGCCGGGACAGGCCGTGGACGCGGCCGAGGTGGGTGAGATAGCCGTGGGCGGTGAAGGGGAGCGCGGGCGGGAAGCGTTCGGGAACGTACGCGGTGCGGGGACGGCCCTCGATCCGGCCGGCGCTCGGCGCGTCGATCCCGGCCGCGAGCCTCAACAGGGTTGATTTCCCGGTGCCGTTGGCGCCCGCGACACGGGCCAGGGTGCCGGCGGGCAGCGCGAGGCCGACTCCGCGCAGCACCCAGGGTCCGCCGAGTCCGTAGCGGCGCCCGACCTGGTGGAACGTGAGCATCGGTCAACGAGCCTTCGCAGGGGTCATGGGGATCAGTGTGCCTTCGGAGGAACCATGGGCGTCAGTGTGCCTTCGGCTGGGTGGCAGGGGCCTCGCTGGGCCGGACGATGACATAGCCCTCGCCCTCGAGCTTCAGCTGGACCGCCTCCCCCGAACCGCCGCGCACCATCGAGCCGATGCTCTGCGAGCGGTGCAGGGAGGTGCGCAGCTGCGTGTTCCAGCCGACCACGGCGTCGGTGTCGACGAAGACCGGGGCCTGCGGCGAGACGGGGATGACGATCGGCTCGCCCTCGCAGATCACACCGAGTTTGCCCTGTCCGGTGAAGACGCTGTTGAACAGACCGCCCCCGGCGATCCCCGATCCCTTCACGGTCTTTATCTCGTACGAGAGCGTGGGGTCGAAGCACAGGACATTGCGCCCGTTGATGGTGAGCGCGTCACCCGGCTCGACATCGACGATGAAGCAGTTGGCCGCCTGCTGGGCGAGCCACACCTCCCCCTGACCGCGCACCGCCATCAGCGGCAGCCCCTCGCCGGTGACGGCGCGCTTGAGCATGCCGCCGATCCCGCCCTGACCCTTGTGCTCGAACTGCAGACTTCCGCGGTAGGCGACCATGGCGCCCTGGCGGGCGAACATCTCACCGTTGACGACGTACTTGATCGACTTGGAGTTCTGCAGACTCATCCCCGGCACGGTGGCCGGCTGAGCCATGTGCTGCGCGGCAAACAGGTCGCTTTTCATGCTCCGCATCCTCGCGCGCGGCTGTGACGCCGCCAAGAGACCAAAGGATGAGGCCGGCAGACTTTCGGCCGACCTCCGAAAGCCCGTATCGCTCCTGGCAGACTGGGGCGCGTGAGCAGCGAGAATCCCACCCCGGGCACCGGCACCGACAGCCCCTTCCAGCACGAGAACACGAGCCGCGACGAGGCCCCCCAGTTCGTCCTGCCGCTCGTCCTCCACCTGGAGAAGACCGCTCCCCCGGCGCGCACCGACGCCCTGGAGACGGCGGCGCGCGCGGTGCTCGTGATGCTCAGCGATCCGCGCTCCCTCGACGACGGGGAGTGGGCACAGCTGATGCGGGACTGGCAGGACGCCCGGATCCGCAAGGTGGTCCGCCGGGCCCGCGGCGCGGAGTGGCGCAAGGCCTGCGCCCTGCCCGGCCTCACGGTCACCGGAAAGTCCGCCGAGGTCCGCGTCTTCCCGCCGGTCCCCCTGGACGGCTGGCCCAAGGAGCTCGCCAAACTCCAGGTCTCGGGCACGGAACTCGACGACCCGGAACCGCCCGCGGACCCCGACGTCACGGGTCCGGTCCTGTGGATGAGCCCGGATGTCGACATGTCGGCGGGCAAGGCGATGGCCCAGGCCGGCCACGGCGCCCAGCTCGCCTGGTGGGAACTGTCGGACACCGAACGCGCGGACTGGCGCGACGCGGGCTTCCCGCTGGCGGTGCGCACGGCGGCCGGGGACGCGTGGGCGGCGCTGACGACGAGCGGGCTTCCGGTCGTACGGGACGCGGGCTTCACGGAGATCGCGCCGGGTTCGTGCACCGTGGTGGCGGACCATCCGGCCCTGCGGCGCTGACCTGGCAGGCCCCCGCTACTCTTCCCCGGCATCGGTCCTTCTGGGGGGAGAGACACATGTACGAGGACAGGGCGCCCGATTCGGTCTGGCTTCCCAAGCGCCGCCTGCGTGCGCTGAAACCGGTGTGGGAGGCGCAGCACGCCGGTCCTGCCGATTCCGAGGCGCTGGGCTCCTGGCACTGCGACGGGCTGGTCGTCCGGGCCTCCTTCGATCGGCTGCGCGCCTTCGACACGAGTACCGGCAGGCAGCGCTGGGTCTGGGAGGTACCGGGCCGCGACGTCCTTGCGGCCATGGCCGGCCAAATCGTGGACGGGGTCGCGCTCGTGGCCCACTGGCCCGACACGTACGACGGCGCGAAGAGCGCCGGCGTCACCGCCCTCGACATGAGATCGGGGCACGAGCTCTGGTCGGTGCGGCAGAACCTCGACGAGCTCCGGGGCGGCACGTCCGGTCTCAGGCACGGCACCGTAGCCCTGTCGCGGGATCGGGCGATGGTCGCCACGGGAGAGGGGGTCGTCGCCCTGGACAGCCGGACGGGCCGGACCGCGTGGACCGTGCCGCACGGTGCGGCGAGCAGGGCGAGGATCGGGGCCGCAGGAGACCGGCTCGTTCTCGTCACACAGTGGGCGGGCAGCGCCGCTGTCACCTCAGTCGACACCACCGACGGCACCGTGCGCTGGGAGAGGCCGGTCCCCCTCGACGGCCCCATCAAGGAGGTGGAGATCGCCTCCGTGGATCCCTTGCTGCTCGCGGTTCAAGGTGAGGGCCGGCGCGGCGGGAACCATGTGCTGCACCTCGACGCGGACGGCCGTACGGTCGCGGAGATCTCGGCGGCCGACGGCACCTCGCTCGTGCCGTACGCCACCTGGTTCCTCGCCGACCGGGGGCGCCAGATCATGTGGTCCGGGGACGTGTTGATCGCGTTCCTCAAGGCGCCGGGATTCGACGTCGTGGGCCGCCTTGCCGCCTTCTCGCTGTCGACGGGGCGGCACCTGTGGACGTGGGACGACGGGTGGGGCATCGACGCGCTGGCCTGGCACCGGGGCTGTGTGGTCGCTCTGCGCCATCACGAGGAAGTCAGCGAAGGGACGCACGTCGGGTGGCGCTGCGACGCGTATGTGCTCGACCCCGCCGACGGCCGTGCGGTGGCACGGCGCCGGCTGCGCGTGACGGCGGACGAGCCGTACACGGTGCATCTGCACGACGGCCGGATCCTCTGGATCGACAAGAAGAGCGGACGCGGCACACCGCCGGTGAAGGCATACGACTGGCGCTGAGCGCGGCCTCCCGCTCTCCCGCGCCACCGCTTAGGGTGCACAGGGCAGGAACAGCAGGAACAGTCCTAGTCATGGGGTGCGCGCAGGTGAGTCAGGCACATCGCGACGGCCGGTCCGAAGCCGCGACCGGCAACGGTCGGGCCGAGGCGGCGACCCGCGACGGCCAGGCCCAGACGGCCCGCGACGGCCAGACCCAGGCCGCAACCCGCGACGGCCAGACCGAGGCGGCCACCCGCGACGGCCGCGTCGAACGAGGCAACCGCACCCGGCGCCTCGTGCTCCGCCGCACCGTCGACATCGCCTCCGTCGAAGGGCTCGAAGCGCTCTCCGTGGGCCGGATCGCCACCGAGCTCGGGCTCAGCAAGAGCGGCGTGTTCGCCCTGTTCGGGTCCAAGGAGGAGCTGCAACTCGCCACGATCCGGGCCGCGGGACGGATCTACAGCGACGAGGTCCTCGCACCCGTGGCCGAACTCCCCGCCGGCGTCGGCAAGGTGGCGCGGCTGTGCGAGGGGTGGCTGCGGTACTCGCAGGACCGGGTGTTTCCCGGCGGATGCTTCTTCTACGCGGTGATGGCCGAGTTCGACGCACGGCAGGGCCCCGTCCACGACGCCGTGGTGGAGTCCCTCACCGTATGGATGGCCTACGTGGAGGAACGGGTCGCCGAGGCACGCACCGCCGGCGAGCTGACCCCCGGCACCGATCCCGCGCAGCTCACGTTCGAGCTGGTCGCGCTCCTCGAGACCGCCAACGCCCACTCGCTGCTCAACGGGGATCCGACGCCGTACGACCGGGCCCGGACCGGGATCGTCGCAAGGCTGCGCTCGGCGGCGACGGATCCGGAGCTCGTACCGCAGATCGCCTGACACGCATCGCCTGACGCGCATCGCCTGACACATCCCCCGACGCACATCGCCTGGCACATCGTCCGACACACAAGTCGCCTGAACCACCTCGCCGTTGGAGCCTGAATCACCGCCCGCAAACAAGTAGCACGATCGGTCGTTTAGTTTTATGGTAAGGGCATGGCCACTCGACTCCTGCGCAGCCGCTGGCAATCCGGCCCCGTACCGCTCTCGCTCTGCGGAGCCCACATCAGCCTCACCGACTTCACCGCCACGACCCATCCGCAGGCCGCCGTCGTCGCCCTCGCGGGCCTGCGCCTGCGCCGCACCTGGCCCAGGACTCCGGGCGCCCTCGGCATGTGGCTCTGGGCCGATGTCCCGGGCCGGCGCTCCGGCGCTGTATCGGTATGGCGCGACGAGGTCGCCCTCAAGGAGTTCGTGGGCCGGCCCGACCACCTCGGGATCGTCCGGGCCCACCGAGGGCGCGGGGCGCTGCGCGCCACCGCCTGGCGGGTCGAGGACTTCGAACCGGACGCGGTCTGGGACCGGGCCCGCGCCCTGCTCACCGGCACAACTCCCTGGCCCCACAGGCCCGTTCACCTGGAGGACGCGTGACGACCAACTATGTAGAGCTCGACCGTATCGCCACGAACGAAACGCTGCGCCTGGTCCGCGGCGCCGACGACAAGGACTGGGACCGTCCCACTCCGTGCGCCGAGTGGACCCTCTTCGACCTGGTCGCCCACATGACGGCGCTGAACCACGGCTTCGCGGCCGCCGCACGCGGCGAGGGCGGACTGCCCGCGCACTGGCGGACGCCGGAGGACTTCGGCGCGGATCCCGTCGCCGCGTACGGCGCCTCGGTGGCGGCGCTCCTCGTGCCGTTCGCCGAACACGGCGGTACGGAGCGGGAGTTCGTGCTGCCGCAGCTGGGCGGCGCCTTCCCCGGCCGGGTGGCCGTCTCCTTCCATCTGCTGGACGTCGCGGTCCACGCGTGGGACCTGGCGGTCACGCTCGGCACCACGCCTCAACTGCCGCCCGCCGTAAGGGATACGGTCCTGCGGAGCGCCCGCCGGATCCCGGCCGAGGGACGGGCGCCGTTCTTCGGGCCCCCGGTGCCACCCGAGCCGGACGCCGACCCCCTCACCGCGGCCCTGAAACTGCTCGGCCGCGACCCCCACTGGTCACCGGACGACCAGGAAGCGCCACGGTCCCTCTGAACACAACACCCCGGCATTGCGTATCTCTCAATACCGCCAAGTAGGTTGAACGGCCGGTCAGTTGGCGGTTGGTTCGTGCGGGAACGGCGCACTATCCCGGGAGGCACCCTTGCTGCGGCGCGTCAATGGAACGGCCCTCATCATCGCGGCACTCGTGGCGACGCTCGGCGCGCTCGCCTTTCCGGTCTGGTCGTACGCCGACCGCTCGGGCACCGGGCAGGCCAATGTCGACGCCGGCACGGTCTCCACGCAGTGGGGGCCGCTGACCGCGACCGACCGCGACTTCATAGTGAAGGTCCGGCTGGCAGGGTTATGGGAACTGCCCGCCGGACAGCAGGCGATCGAGCGCGCACCCACCGCGTCGATCAAGGAGTGCGGCGACCATCTCGTGGTCGGCCACACCGATCTCGACCGGCGGGTGCGCTCGGTCGCCGCTCAGCTCAACATCGAGCTGCCCAATCAGCCCAACGACCAGCAGCAGGGCTGGCTGAACGAGCTGACGGACGCCCAAGGCGTGGAGTACGAAAGGAAGTTCGCGAACCTGCTGCGCAATGCGCACGGCAAGGTGTTCGCGCTGATCGCCGAGGTGCGGCACACCACCCGCAACACCCTCGTCCGCCAGCTCGCGACCGACGCCAACCAGACCGTGCTCGACCACATCACCATGCTGGAGCGCACCGGACGCGTCGACTTCGACGGGATCGCCGACGAGGCCGCCGGCAAGCTCACCGCGAGCCCGACCGGTCCCCCGCCGCCCTCGAACCCGGTGCCCTCGGCGCCCCCGGTCTCCCCCACCGCCGACGACAAGTCCTTCACGTCCCGGCCGTCCGCGCCCGGCCCGTCCGACATCAACACCTCGCGTCCGGAGCCGGAGGACTGACCAGGCACTTTCCGCGTGATCCGACCGGGTGATCCCGTCGAGACCCGACCGGGTGATTGCGGCGCCCGAAACCTCAAATCAACCTCTGAACGTCCCCTGAAGTGGATTCACCGCCGCGCGCCGGGGCCATGACACCTGCACACAGCACAGCGTCGTGCTCCAGGAACGGACAGGTGCGAGCCGCAGGAGCAAGGGGGGCGACAGATGAAGCAACGTCCACAGTTGGGTACGGGGATCGGCTGGCGACCGGAGATCGCGGAGGGCATCGACCGGATGCCGGGGATCGACTGGGTGGAAGTGGTGGCGGAGAACATCTGCCCCGGCCACCTCCCCGAGCCCCTCACGCGGCTGCGCGAGCGCGGCGTGACCGTGATTCCGCACGGCGTCTCGCTCGGCCTCGGGGGCGCCGAGCGGCCCGACGCCGGCAAGCTCACCGCGCTCGCCGAACGGGCCGAGGCCCTGGGCGCACCGCTGGTCACCGAGCACATCGCGTTCGTACGGGCCGGGGGCGCGCGGACCGCGTCCGCGGCCCTGGAGGCCGGGCACCTGCTGCCGGTGCCGCGGACGTGGGACGCCCTCGAAGTCCTCTGCGAGAACGTACGGATCGCGCAGGACGCCCTGCCGGTGCCCCTCGCCGTGGAGAACATCGCCGCGCTCGTGGCCTGGCCCGGCGAGGAGCTCACCGAGGGACAGTTCCTGACCGAGCTGGTGGAGCGCACCGGCGTACGGCTGCTCATCGATGTCGCCAATCTGCACACCAATCACGTCAACCGCGGCGAGGACCCGGCCAAGGCCCTGTCCGAGCTGCCGGTCGAGGCCATCGCGTACGTCCATGTCGCGGGCGGCTACGAGCGGGACGGCGTGTGGCACGACAGCCACGCGCACCCGGTGCCGCGGCCGGTGCTCGACATCCTGGCCGACCTGGCCTCGCGGATCACTCCGCCCGGTGTGCTCCTGGAGCGCGACGAGCACTTCCCCGAGCCCGCGGAGCTGGAGCGCGAACTCGACACCATCCGCGAGACGCTCCGGGTCAACCGCCCGGCCGCACCCGTCACCTCACAGCCGCCGCGGCCCGCCGCACCGACCGGCGCGTCCACCGAACCGGCCCGCGACCGCCTCGCCCTCGCGCAGGCCTCGCTGCTCTCGGCGCTGGTGGCGGGGACGCCGGCGCCCGAGGGCTTCGACCGGCAACGGCTCGCCGTGCAGAGCCGGGCCCTGATCGGCAAGCGCGCGGACGTGGTCGCGAAGGTGGCGCCCGAACTGCCCGTGATCCTCGGCGCGTCGTACCGGCCGGCCTTCTTCTCGTACGCGCAAAGGCGGCCCATGACGAACGGCTACCGCCATGACGCCCTCGACTTCACCGAGCAGCTGCTCGGAGCAGGGAAGCCCGAAGACCCGCAGGTCCGGCGGGAGTTGACCGACTGGTGGCTGGACCGCGTGGGACCGAAGCCGCTGTCGCAGCGGCCGGTGGCACGGATCGCACGACGCGTACGACTGGCACTGGGAAGGGACTGATCGCATGGAGATCTTCGCGTACATCATGGCCATGGCGGTGGGTCTGCCCAGCCTGGTCTGCCTCGTCCGCCGGGTCGCCGACCGCCCCGCGCCGACACCGGCCGCGCAGGTGAACGACGTGTACGAGGCCGCGTTCCTGACCGCGGGACCGGGCCGTGTCGCGGACATGGTGCTCGCCGGCCTGGCCGCCGAGGGGCGGATCGAGATCCGCGAACCGGGCATCGTGGCGGTACGGGAGTTCGCACCGCGCGACCGGGTCGAAGCGGCCTTCCTCGACGCGTTCCGTACCGCGTCGACCAGCTCGCTGTACTGGCTGCGGGTCGCCCTGATGCGCAGCGACGCCGTGCAGGCGACCGGCGACTCTCTCGCCGGCCGCGGTCTGACGCTGCGGCCGGACGACCCGAAGCCGCCGTCGCGGCGCGCACCGGTGCTTTCCGTGATCGGTCTGCTGCTGTGCGTCTGGGCGCTGTTCGTGCCGGTCGCGTCCATCGTGCTCGCGGTCTTCGGCCTGATCGGCCTCCTCCTGGTCGTCGCCCGGCCGCGCAAGCGGGTCACCCCCGCGGGGCGGGCCGCCCTGGCCGCGTACCGCCGCGCGTACGAGACCTCCTCCGACCTGAGGATCCAGATCGCCCTGCACGGACTGTCCCGTATCCCGGACCGCGAACTGTTCGTGCTGCTCAGCAGCTCCGCGCGGCCGGGTGCGCGCTACCAGAGCGCGGCGCCGCCCGCGTACACGGACTCGGGCGCGGGCCTTGCGGTCGCGGTGGTCTGGTGCGGCGGCGGTTCCGGGCACGCGGCCTGCGGCGGCTCGTCCTGCGGCAGCTCCGGGGACTCCGGGTGGTCGACGGGCGGAGGCTCGGGCTGCGGATCTTCCGGCGGGTCGAGCTGCGGATCGTCGTCCGGCGGCTCGAACTGCGGGTCGTCGTCCGGCGGGTCCTCCTGCGGCGGCGGGGGCGGCGGCTCGAGCTGCGGCAGCTCCTCGTAAGCGCGCGGGTCCTCGTCTGCGCGAGTCCTCGTCGGCCCGTCGGCTTCGAGTGCGCACTCCACCCGAAGCCGACGGATACTGGGATGTAGCGGTACACCGCTTGGTCACATTTACGTCACTCGCTGTCCGCATAATGAACAACCCATGGCGCGCAGCCAGTTGCGTCCCATAGAAACACCGCCATGTTCTGGGTCCCCTTCCTCCTCCTCGCCTGGGCCTTGGCAGGCATCACCTGCATCAGGCTCTGCCTCGTCGCGAGCCACGGCGCCGGCCGGCCCGGCCGGCCGCGCCCCGATGCCGAGCTGAGCATCTACGAGGCCGCCTTCCTCTCCGGCGGCCCCGACCGCGTGGCCGCCCTGGCAATGATCGCGATGGCCCGCCAGCGCCGGCTGCTGCTCGCGCACACGGGCTGGGCCACCGTCGTGGACCCGAACGGCAAGGACGACCTGGAGCGTTCGGTGCTCGGCGCGATCGGGCCCGCGGGACAGTCGCCGATAGCCCCGGTACGGCACCGCACGGCCGGCGACGAAGCGGTACGCCGGCTCGCCGAGCGCCTCACGTCCGCCGGACTCGCCGTACCGGACACGGCGCGCGGCGGCATCGAGGCCGCGGTGCGCCAGGTGCAGGCCGCCGCGCTCGCGGTCGTCGCGCTCGGCGCCCTGTCGCTCCTGATGTGGCCCGATCACGAGGGCAGCATGGGCCCGTTGGTGGCCTGGTTCCTGCTCCCCCTGATCCTGACCCTCGGCTGTCTGGCGATAGCCCGCTTCGAGGTCCACCCGTACACCCGCTGGGCTTCGTCCGAGGGCCAGCAGCTGCTCGGCATGCTGGAAACCGACCGCCCCGACGACGAACGCGGCTTCCTCACGGCGGTCGCGGTCCGTGGCCCGCGCGCCGTGACGGACCCCGCGCTGCGGGCCGCGTTCGGCGACGGCCGATGAGCTGACGGCCGAAGGGGGTTTCCCTTCCCCGCCCCCATGAGGTTAGGTTAGGCATGCCTAAGTCGCCAGGGACTGTGACGTGGGCGTCTCCACCTGCCTCCGGGAGAACATCCATGCCCCTTTTCCGCGCCCGCTCGCCGCAGTCGGACCCCGCCGAGCGCGTACGCCCCCTCGAACCGACCCCGGCCGAGCGCGTCCGCACCCTCCTCGCCACCGCCCAATCCATGTCCGTGGTCACGGACGGCGGTTCGCAAGAGGTGCACCACCTCGACGGCGTGGACGCCAAGGGCCATGTCCACCTGCACGACCCCGCGGAGGCGGCCCTGCACCCCGAGGCCCAACGCACCCCGGTGCGCCTGGAGTTCACCGACATCGCGCCCACGGCGGTCCGCGCCCGGCTGCGCGCCCGCCTGACCGTGACGGGAATCCTGGAAGCGCCCTACGCCTCGCATTCCGCGGAGAGCTTCTGCATGGAGTACGGCCAGGCGCTGCTCGAGACGCCCCAGGGGCGCAGTTTCGTCACGCTTCAGGAGCTCCACGCATGCGAGGTGGATCCGCTCGCCACCTGCGAGGCGGGCATGCTCACCCATCTCGTCGACGGCCACAGCGAGCTCGTCCCGCTGCTCCTGCGTCTCGTACGGCCGCACCCCAAGCCCGGCGTGCAGCGGGTGCTTCCGCTCGCCCTCGACCGCTACGGCATGACGCTCCGCCTGGAGTACGCGCGCACCCACACCGACGTACGGCTGCCGTTCCCCACCCCCGTCGACCACCCCGATCAGGTGCGGTCGCAGATCCACGCGCTCCTGGCGGCGGCCCGCCGCGCCTCGCACCGCAGCGGGCTGCCCGCCTGAGCGTCGGCGGCCGTCGCTCCACCCCGTCGCGCAACGGGGTTGTTGCCACGACACCGCCGCCCCCGGTGCTGGACTTCACCAACTCACCGCCGAAGTATCCCTTTTGTTCCGCGGGCAGCCGTCCCCGAGCCGGCTGCCCGCACGCAACACTCGAAGGGATCCCGCAGCGCGATGAGAGCGCCTCTCCTGTACGGCCTCGCCGGCTCACTGGCCCTGACCGTTCTGTCCGTCACCCCGGCGGGCAGCGCCCCCGCGGACCAGCCTCCCGCGGGCGCACCCGAGATGCGCGGCGTCGCCCTCGCCGCGGAGCGCGCCGCGGCCGCCGGGATCAAGTTCGGCAAGTGCCCGACGGCGGAGGGCCTGCCCTCGCCCATCATGTGCGGCACGATGCTCGTCCCCCTGAACTACGCGCAGCCGCGAGGCCGTCAGCTCAAGCTGACCGTCAGCCGTGTGCCGGCGACGGGCAAGAAGGGCGAGCGGCAGGGCGCGCTGGTCTTCAACCCGGGCGGCCCGGGCGCCTCCGGGATGTACTTCCCGCTGGTCGGCTCGATGCCCGAGTGGAAGAACATCGCGCGCGCCTACGACATGGTCGGCTACGCCCCGCGCGGCGTGGGCCGCTCCGCGCCGCTGTCCTGCCAGAACCCGAAGGACTTCGCGAAGGCCCCGACGCTTTCGCCGAGCCACCCGGACGTGACGTTCAAGAAGGAGCGGATCGCCCGCGCCAAGGCGTACGCGCAGGGCTGTCTGAAGAACGCGGGCGCGGCGCTTCAGCACTACAACACCCTCAACAACGCCCGTGACCTGGACGTCCTGCGGGCCGCACTCGGCGAGAAGAAGCTCAACTTCGTGGGCGCCTCGTACGGCACCTACTTCGGCGCCGTGTACGCGACGATGTTCCCGTCGCACGTACGCCGGATGGTCTTCGACTCGGCGGTCAACCCGGCCCCGCAGCAGATCTGGTACCGCAACAACCTGGAGCAGTCGCTCGCTTTCGAGCGCCGCTGGGCCGACTTCCGCGTCTGGGTCGCCAAGCACGACAAGACGTACAAGCTCGGCCGTACGCCCGCCGAAGTGCAGCGCAGCTACGACAAGGTGCGCGCGCAGATCGCCGCGAAGCCGGCCGGCGGCAAGGTCGGCACGGCGCAGCTGCAGGCCGCGTATCTCAAGGCCGGCTACTACGACGACTACTGGCCGCAGCGCGCCCACGCGCTGGCCGAGTATCTGCGCGGCAACGACAAGCCGCTGGTCGCCCAGGCCTCGAACCACCCGGAGGCGGCGGCCGAGGACGAGAACGGCAACGCGGTCTACACGGCCGTCGAGTGCAATGACGCCCCCTGGCCCACCGACTGGCGCGTCTGGGACCGCGACAACAGCCGCCTGGCCCGTATCGCCCCGTTCGAGACCTGGGACAACGCCTGGATGAACCTGCCGTGCGCCTACTGGCCCGCACCCCGGCAGCAGCCGGTGGACGTCCGGGTCGCCAAGGGCGCGCTGCCGCCGACCTTGATCATGGCGGCGGAACGCGATGCGGCCACCCCGTACGAGGGCGCTCTCGAGCTGCACCGCCGGCTGCCCGGCTCAGCTCTCGTGACCGAGCGCGAGGCCGGTACGCACGGCATCAGCGGCGGTCCGAACCCGTGCATCAACGGGCACATGGACGCGTACCTGATCAACGGACAGCTTCCGGTACGGCGCGCGGCATGCGCTCCGCACCCGGAGCCGAAGCCGATGCCCACGCCCAAGTAGCCGTCCCCGTACGCGAAAAGGGGCCGCAGCCGGCGATCCGGCTGCGGCCCCTTTCGTACGCCGTGATCGCTTACGCGAGCGAGGCCACCAGGTCGGCGACGCTCTTGCGGCGCCCGGTGTAGAACGGCACCTCTTCGCGTACGTGCATACGGGCCTCGGAGGCGCGCAGATGACGCATCAGGTCGACGATCCGGTACAGCTCGTCGGCCTCGAAGGCCAGCAGCCACTCGTAGTCGCCGAGCGAGAACGACGCGACCGTGTTGGCGCGCACGTCCGGGTAACCGCGGGCCATCATGCCGTGGTCCTTGAGCATGCGGCGGCGGTCCTCGTCGGGCAGCAGGTACCAGTCGTAGGAGCGCACGAAGGGGTAGACGCTCACATAGTTGCGCGGCGTCTCGTCGGCCAGGAAGGCCGGGATGTGCGACTTGTTGAACTCGGCGGGGCGGTGCAGCGCCATGTTCGACCAGACCGGCTCCATGGCGCGGCCCAACCTGGTGCGGCGGAAGAGGTTGTACGCCTCCTGCAGCTGGTCGGCGGTCTCCGCGTGCCACCAGATCATGAGGTCGGCGTCGGCGCGCAGACCGGACACGTCGTAGGTGCCGCGCACGGTCACGTCCTTGGCGGCGAGCTGGTCGAACAGCTCCTGCACCTCGTCCGCGTAACCGGCCCGGACCGTTCCGTCATCGGGCAGCACATCGCGCAGCTTGAAGACGGACCACAGCGTGTAGCGGATGACCTCGTTGAGGTCCTTGGCCTTCTTGCCGGCGTTCGGGATCTTCTCAGGGGCGTCACTCATGGGCCTATTCTCCCGCCCCGCCGAAGATGCTTTCGCCCAGGGGGGTCCGGGGGTGTCCCCCGGGAGGGTGCGGCACGCTCAGCCGGCCTGCGCCGTCGAGAGCCCGGTCGGCGGCGGTGCGGGCGCTCGCGATCACGGCCGGGATGCCGACGCCGTCGTACGCGGCTCCGCAGACGGCAAGGCCCCCCAGCGGCGCGAGGTGCGCGCGGATCCGGGCGACGCGGGCGTGGTGGCCGACGGGGTACTGGGGCAGACCGTCGTTCCAGCGGATCACCCGGGAGGCCACGGGCTCGGCGCCCAGGCCCAGTGCGGCCTTGAGGTCCTGCCGTGAGATCTCGACGAGCTCACCGTCCTCGCGCCCCAGGATCTCGGTCTCGCCGTACCGTCCGACCGAGGTGCGCACGACGACCAGCTCAGGGTCCTCGTCGGCGATCCACTGCCACTTCTGCGAGGCGAAGGTGGCCGCCTTGATGCGCTGCCCGTCGACGGGCGGCACGAGGAATCCGCTGCCCGCCGGCAGCTCGATCTCGCTCCGGCGGAAGACGTGGGCGGTCAGCGCCATCGAGGCGTACTCGACAGCACGCAGTTCGCCGGCGGCCCCGGGGGCCTGGGGGTCCAGGAGCCGTGCCGCGTGCGGGGCGGGCAGCGCGAGGACCACGGCGTCCGCGCGCAGGGTGTCGTCCGCGGTGCTTTCTGCCGTGCTTTCTGCCGTGCTTTCTCCCGTACGGACCGTCCAGCCGCCGTCCCCGTCGCGGGAGAGGCCGGTCACCGGGGTATCCGTGCGGATCACGCCGCCCCGTGCCCGCACCGACTCCGCGACCGCGAGCGGCAGTTGGCCGACCCCGCCCTCGATGCCCATGAAGACCGGGCCGGTCTGCTGACGTGCGGCCGCACGCTCCTGCAGCTCGCGCACCCCGTCGAGGAGGGACCCGCCGGCCCGCGCCACCTCGTACAGCTGCGGTACGGCCATCCGCAGCGACAGCCGGTAGGAGTCCCCGGCGTACACGCCGCCGAGCAGCGGCTCGACCAGGCGGTCCACGACCTCGCGCCCGACCCGCGCCGCCACGTACGCGCCGACCGCGATGTCCTCGCCGACCTCGGTGGGCGGCAGCGACCGGTCCTGCTCGATCCGGGCCAGGCCCTCCTGCGACACCACACCCGCCAGCGAAGCCGCATCGGCCGGTACGCCCATCACGTGCCCCTTGGGCATGGGCCGCAGCGCACCCCGCGTCCACAGCGACGCACTCGCCGTTGCCGGCGCCTGCAAGCGCTCCCCCAGGCCGACCTCGCGCGCGAGCGCCACGGCCTCGGGGCGGCGCGCGAGCATCGATTCGGCGCCCAGGTCCACCCGTACACCCTCGATCTCACCGGCGTGCAGCTTGCCGCCGAGCCGCTCGGACGCCTCGAAGACGGTCACGCGCGCCCCGCGCCCCAGCAGGTGGTGCGCCGCGGCGAGTCCCGCGATACCTCCGCCGATCACGGCCACGTGTCCGACGTGTCCAAGGTGTCCAATGTGTTCAGGTTCCGTACGGGTGTCCGTTTCGCGCATGCTCCCACCCTCTCAGATCCCGTACGAGGCCCTGCACCACCCCATTCGCGTCCGGACCGTGACCGCTTCGGAATCGTCCGGCACCAAACGTTTCCCCGACTCTGGGCGTCGAAGGACCAACAGCCACCGGACCTTGGGGGGTTACGTAGAGATGCGTGCAGCGTGGAGGAACAGAAGGCGGGGCACGGCAGCGGCCGCGCTGCTGCTGAGCGTGGCGTTGGCGGGGGCGGGGTGCAGTGCGGCCGCCGACGGGGACAAGGGCAGCGGTGCGAAGCAGGGCGTCGCCGGACCCCAGGAAGGCGGTCAGAAGGCCGACAGCGGGGCGGCCGGCAGCGAGAACGGACTCGACTCGGGCAGCGGTTCCAAGTCCGACGACAAGCAGGCCGAGAATCCCAAGCTCGCCCAGCACATCATCCGCACCGCCACCCTGCGGGTGCGGGTCGAGAACGTGCCGTCCGCGCTGGACAAGGTGCGCACGGCCGCCGCCGACGCCGGCGGGATCGTCGGCAGCGAGACGACGGACCGCGACGGCAAGGGCAAGGAGCGGTCGCGGATCGTGCTGCGCGTGCCGCAGGACCAGTACGGCAAGGTGCTCGAAGCCTTGGAGGGCACGGGCAAGGTACTCGAGCGCAGCGACAAGGCCGAGGACGTCACCGAGCAGGTCGTGGACGTGGACAGCCGGATCAAGACGCAGCGTGCGAGCGTCATACGGATCCGTGAGCTGATGGACAAGGCGACCAAGCTGAGCGATGTGGTCACGCTGGAAGGCGAGTTGAGCGCCCGCCAGGCGGACCTGGAGTCGCTGCTCGCCCAGCAGGCCTCGCTGAAGGACCGCACGAGCCTGGCGACGATCACGCTCCACCTGAACGAGACCGGCGAGAAGCCCGAACCGAAGGAGAAGGACGACGACCCCGGCTTCCTGGACGCACTGTCGGGCGGCTGGAACTCGCTGGTGAACGTGGCCAAGTGGATCGTCATCGTGGTCCTCGCGATCGCCCCGTGGGCGGCGGCGCTCCTTGTCCTGTTCCTGCTGTGGCGCCTGTTCGGCTCCCGGATCCCCCGCCGTGAGCGGGAGCCCGCGGTCCGGCCGTGGACGCCCGCGACGGCCACGGCCGGCGGCTCGGCACTCGGGGGCGGCTCGCGGCCCGGCCCGGATACGGAGGGCGAAACGCCTGCTCAGCCCCCGTCCACTCCTCCCAAACCGCCGACGGGACCGGACTCCTGATGTCACCCGTTCGGCCCCGCAGCAAGTGAGAGCGGGACCCCTGCCACCCAAGCTGACAGGAGTCCCGCCCCCGCTGCCGTGAGGTGCCGATGCCGATACCGCCCGCCACCCGCAGTCCCCGCAGTCCCCGCAGGGTGATCCTCGCCATCACGGCCGGAATCCTGCTGGTGATCGCGGCCGTCGCGGCAAGCGGCATCGGCAATCCGCTGCACGACTTCAGCCCGTACCAGGGCCGCGCCGCGGTGACGGTGGTCTGCGCCGTCCTGGGCCTCTCGATCATCGCGGCCCTGCTCCTTCGCCCC
>NZ_JAAKZW010000493.1 GCF_011044995.1 Streptomyces mesophilus
GAGAAGGGGTCCTGGGTTGGGTCTGCGGGCCCATCCGCCGTTGCGGCGGGCGTGGTTGCGTGGGGGAACTACCGCGCAGGCAGGACCAGTTGGGGGCGGGCACATGGCCGGCACGTACTACATGACGGGGTACGACCCCGTTCCGCAGCGGCGGCCGCTTCCCCGGGCGCTAGGCGCGGCCATGGCGATCACGTACGGGCTCCTTGCCGTCGCCGTGTTCAGCGGCATCGGTGTGCTGATGGCCGCCGAGGACCTGAACGGGGTCTTCGGCGGACTGCTGCTGTACGCGCTGATACCCGGCCTCGTCGGGACGGTCGCCGCACGGCGGGCCTGGCGCGGTCAGGGGCGGGCCCGTTGGGCACTGATCGGCGCGCACGGGCTGTACGTGGTGCAGGCGCTCGGATCGCTGGGGCGCGGCGACGCGCAGGGCCTGACCCAGCTCGTGCTGCCGGTCACGGCGATCGTGCTGCTCAGCCGTGCGTCCACCCGTGACTGGTACGAGAGCGATCCGTACGCGCGCACCGAGCGGCGCCCCTTCAGCGTCGCGCGATGGATCAAGTGGCGTACGGACGAAGGGCAGTCGATGCCCGAGTACGCCGCCCTCCTCGCCCTGATCGCCGCGATCGTCGTGGGCGTGGTCGCTCTCGGGATGAACGGCACCATCTCCAGCACGGTGTCCAGCGCGGTGTGCACCATCACCGGCGGCGGGGACTGCGGCGGAGGGGACGGGGG
>NZ_JAAKZW010000494.1 GCF_011044995.1 Streptomyces mesophilus
ATCCCCGTTCCCCCCTGCTCGCCCGCCGGTATCCCCCGATCCCGACGGGCTTTCCCGGGGCCTCTCGCGAGACCACGGACCCCCACTCGGTCACCGCCTCCCCCCGGGGACGGCGACCGACAACTCGATGAAGAAGCGGCTCAGGCGACCAGTTCGCCGAAGCACTCCTCCTGGTCACGGCCGAAGGCGAGGACCTCGTCCTCGCGCAGCCGGCGCAGCGAGCGCCAGATGCTGGACTTCACCGTGCCGACGCTGATGTCGAGGATGTCGGCGATCTCCGGGTCGGTACGGCCCTCGTAGTAGCGCAGGACCAGCATCGTCCGCTGGAGTTCCGGCAGCCGGGCCAGCGCCTGCCACAGGACCGCGCGCAGCTCCGTGCCGCGCATCGCGTCCGTGTCGCCGACCGTCTCCGGCAGCTCCTCGGTCGGGTACTCGTTCAGCTTGCGGCGGCGCCACGCGCTGATGTGCAGATTCGTCATGGTGCGGCGGAGATATCCCCCGACCGCGGCCTTGTCGGAGATCCGGTCCCAGGCCCTGTACGTGGAGAACAGCGCGCTCTGCAACAGGTCCTCGGCCTCGAAACGGTCACCGGTGAGGTGGTAGGCGGTGGCGTACAGGGAGGCGCGGCGCTCCTGGACGTAAGCGGTGAACTCCGCTTCCGAGCAGGGCACCTGCTCCCCCGAGGCCTCCCTGTACGCGGCTCCCCCGTCAGTCACCCCGGACGCC
>NZ_JAAKZW010000057.1 GCF_011044995.1 Streptomyces mesophilus
AGCCAGATCCCACCCGCACATGGAGACGGCCCGCATGGACCTAGTAATCCGCAACGCCCAAGTCATCGACGGCTCCGGCACCCCCTCGTACACCGCCGATGTCGGCATACAGGACGGGCGGATCGCCGAGATCCGCACAGAGGGGCCGCGCCCCACGGGCGCGAGGACCGTCGAGGCCGACGGCCTCGCCCTCTCCCCCGGTTTCATCGACATGCACGCCCACAGCGACCTCGCCCTCCTCCGCGACCAGGACCACAGCGCCAAGGCCGCCCAGGGCGTCACCCTCGAAGTCCTCGGCCAGGACGGCCTCTCGTACGCGCCCGTCGACGACCGCACCCTCGGCGAGGTCCGCAAGGCCATCACCGGGTGGAACGGCGACGGCAGCGACATCGACTTCGACTGGCGCTCGGTGGGTGAGTACCTGGACCGCCTCGACCGGCAGGGCATCGCGGTCAACGCCGCGTATCTCATCCCTCAGGGCACCGTCCGGATGTACGCCGTCGGCTGGGACGACCGCGAGGCCACACCCCAAGAGCTCGACCGGATGCGGCAGTTGGTGGCCGAGGGGATGGAGCAGGGCGCCGTCGGCATGTCGTCGGGGCTCACGTACACACCCGGCATGTACGCCAAGGACTCCGAACTCGCCGAGCTGTGCAAGGTCGTCGCCCGCTACGACGGCTACTACTGCCCGCACCACCGCAGTTACGGAGCCGGCGCGCTCCAGGCGTACGAGGAAATGGTGAACCTCACGCGGGACGCCGGCTGCGCGCTCCATCTCGCCCACGCCACCATGAACTTCGGTGTGAACAAGGGCAAGGCGCCCGATCTGCTCGCGCTCCTGGACGGCGCGCTGGACGACGGCGCCGACATCTCGCTCGACACGTACCCGTACACCCCCGGCTGCACCACGCTCGTCGCGATGCTGCCGAGCTGGGCGAGCGAGGGCGGGCCCGAGGCGATCCTCGCGCGGCTGAAGGACGACGGGAGCGCCGAGAAGATCCGGCACCACATGGAGGTCATCGGCGCGGACGGCTGCCACGGGGTGCCGATCGAGTGGGACACCATCGAGATCTCCGGTGTCTCGGACCCGGGTCTCGCGTCCTGCGTCGGCAAGACGATCCAGCAGTCCGCGGACATGCGCGGCGAGGAGCCGTGGGTCACGGCCCGCCGCCTCCTGATCAACGACAAGCTCGGCTCGACGATCCTTCAGCACGTCGGACACGAGGAGAACGTCCAGGCGATCATGAAGCACCGGGTGCACACGGGCGGTTCGGACGGCATCCTGCAGGGCTTCAAGCCGCATCCGCGGGCGTACGGGACGTTCCCGCAGTATCTCGGGCGCTACTCAAGGGAGTTGGGGATCCTCTCCCTGGAGGAGACGGTCGCCCATCTGACCTCGCGTCCCGCCGCCCGGCTGCGGCTGCCCGACCGCGGGCTCGTCCGCGAGGGCTACCGCGCCGACCTGGTGCTCTTCGATCCGGCCACGGTCGCGGCCGGGTCCACCTTCGACGCACCGCGCACGCTGCCGGTCGGTATCCCGCACGTCCTGATCGACGGGAAGTTCGTGATCGAGGACGGCAAGCGCACGGACGTCCTCGCGGGGCGGTCGGTGCGGCGGACGGCCGCCTGATTTTCGTTGGACCGCAGGCCTGACCGCTGGTTAGCCTGCGGTCCATGTCCAGCCCCGAGGCCTCCAGAATCTAGCCACCGGCTCCCCGGTGGCTGCGCCGCTCTCCCTTCTCCGGCCTCTCGCTTCTCGCTTCTCGCTTCTCGCAGAGCCGTTATGGAGAGGGCGCCCTCGGCATGCCGTCCCACGGTCCTCTTTCCTCCAGCCGTACGCACCATCCGCGCGTACGGCTCACCGTGTGCTGCGGAGTTCTGCTGTGCCTCCTTTCCTCTATCTCCTCGGCCTTGCCGTGTTCGCGCAAGGCACCTCGGAGTTCATGCTCGCCGGGCTCGGCCCGGACATCGCCCGGGACCTTCAGGTCTCCCTCTCCGACGCCGGGTTGCTGACCTCGGCGTTCGCGGTCGGCATGGTCGTCGGCGCACCGTCGATGGCCCTGCTCGTGCGCCGCCTCTCCCCGCGGGGCGCGCTCCTCGGCTTTCTCGCCCTCTTCCTTTGCGCCCACGTCGTCGGCGCCCTGACCGAGAGCTTCGCCGTCCTCCTGGCCACCCGGATCGTGGGCGCCCTCGCCAACGCCGGGTTCCTGGCCGTCGCCCTGGCGACCGCCGTCTCGATGGTCCGCCCCGACCAGAAGGGCCGGGCGACCTCCGTGCTGCTCGGCGGGGTGACGCTGGCCTGTGTGGCGGGCGTGCCCGCGGGCGCGTACCTCGGTCAACTCTGGGGCTGGCGCGCGGCGTTCTGGGCGGTGGCGGCGGTGTCACTGCCGGCGCTCGTGGCGATCGCACGGTCGGTGCCGGGCGGGGCGGCGGCGGGTACGGACGACGCCACGTCGCCGTCGGGCGACGGCGGGGCGGGGCAGGGCGCGGAAGGGGCCCCCTCGCCTTCCGCCGCCGCCCCTGTGCCGCTCGCCGCCGAACTCCGGGCGCTGCGGCGGCCGCGGCTGCGCCTCGCGCTCCTGCTCGGGGCGCTGGTCAACGGGGCGACGTTCTGCGCCTTCACCTACCTCGCGCCCGTGATCACCGACGTGGCGGACCTCGCGGAAGGCTGGATCCCCCCGCTCCTCGCGCTCTTCGGCCTCGGCTCCTTCCTCGGCGTCACCCTCGCGGGCCGCCTCGCCGACCGCCGCCCGCGCGCGGTGGCCGGCGGCGGGACGGTGGCGCTGGTCTGCGCCTGGACCGTCTTCGCCCTGACGGCCGGTTCCGCGCCGGCGGTCATCGCCCTGGTCCTCCTCCTGGGCACGCTCTCCTTCGGCGTCGGCGCCACGCTGATCTCCCGCATCCTGTACGCGGCCGACGGCGCCCCCACCCTGTCCGGCGCCTACGCCACCGCGGCGCTGAACACGGGCGCCGCCCTCGGCCCCGCCCTCGGCGCCCTCACCCTCACCTGGGACCCACGCGGCCCCCTGTGGACCAGCGCGGCCCTGACGGCGCTCGCTCTTGTGGCGGCCCCCCGGGCGTTCAAGGTGGCGGACGTCACGTCCACCGGAGAGGCTCCGTACATCCAAGCCCCGCCCGCCCCGTAATCCGGCATTCCGCACGCACCCGCCGTCCGCCGCATTGCGATGGAAGGCGGGCGCGTGCGTGTCCCGGTGCGCGTTCCCCGCGAGGGACCAAAGACCGCGCGCCGGGACGAAACACGCTCGTAAAGTTGCGGCATGCAGCTGATCCAGTCGACGAAGCTCTCCAACGTCTGTTACGAGATCCGGGGTCCGGTTCTCGAGGAGGCCATGCGGCTGGAGGCGGCAGGGCACCGGATCCTGAAGCTGAACACCGGGAATCCGGCGGCCTTCGGGTTCGACTGTCCGCCCGAGATCCTCGAGGACGTTCTGCGGAACGTCGGTTCCGCGCATGGATACGGCGACGCGAAAGGGCTGCTCTCGGCCCGGCGCGCGGTGATGATGCACTACCAGACGCTCGGCGTGGAGACGGACGTCGAGCATGTCTACATCGGCAACGGGGTCTCCGAGCTGATCGTCATGGCGATGCAGGCGCTGCTCGACGACGGGGACGAGGTGCTCGTACCGGCGCCGGACTACCCGCTGTGGACGGCCGCCGTCTCGCTGTCCGGCGGTACCGCCGTGCACTACCGCTGCGACGAGCAGTCGGACTGGATGCCGGACCTCGCCGACGTGGAGCGGAAGGTCACCGACCGCACCAAGGCGATCGTGATCATCAACCCGAACAACCCCACGGGCGCCGTCTACAGCGACGACGTGGTGCGCGGGCTCGCGGACATCGCGCGGCGGCACAATCTGCTTGTCTGCTCCGACGAGATCTACGACAAGATCCTGTACGACGGGGCCACGCACACCCCGACCGCGGCGCTCGCGCCCGATCTGCTGACGCTGACCTTCAACGGGATGTCCAAGGCCTACCGGGTGGCCGGGTACCGGACGGGCTGGATGGTCATCTCGGGGCCGCGCGCGCACGCCGCCTCGTACATCGAAGGCCTGACGATCCTCGCGAACATGCGCCTTTGCGCCAATATGCCGGCGCAGCACGGCGTGGTCGCGGCCCTGACCGGGCGGCAGTCGATCAATGATCTGGTGCTGCCGGGCGGGCGGCTCGTCGAGCAGCGGGACACGGCGTACGAGCTGCTCACGCAGATTCCGGGCGTGACGTGCGTGAAGCCCAAGGGGGCTCTCTATCTCTTCCCGCGGCTCGATCCGAAGGTCTTCAAGATCAAGGACGACCGGCAGATGGTGCTCGATCTGCTGCGGGCCGAGAAGATCATGGTCGTGCAGGGGACGGGGTTCAACTGGCCCGAGCCCGATCACTTCCGGATCGTCACGCTGCCGCAGGCCACGGACCTGGCGGACGCGGTGACGCGGATCGGGAAGTTCCTCGACGGGTACGGGCAGCCGTAAGGCGTCAGACGGCGGCGGGGGTCAGCGCCTGAGCGTGCGCCTCCATCCGGCGCGCCGCCAGGATCGCCGCCGAGGTGTCCGCCCGCGAAGCCGCCACCACGAGCGCCCGTCCCGCGAGGGCATGGGCACGCTGGTGGAGCGCCGCCAGATGCGGCTCGTGGATCGCCGCCGCGACACCCGCCCGGACCGGTGCGCGCCCGCCGCGCAGGCGCGTGACCGCGGCCGCCAACTCGGCCGAGGCCTCGTCGAGTTCGGCGGAAGGCGCGAGTCCTCGCAGCTCATCCGTCACCGCGAGCAGCGCCGCGAGATGACCGGCGAGCTGGAGCTCGAGCTCCTCCTCGCGCGTACGGTGCGGGAAATCGCCGTCGGGGCCCATGGTGTGGACCGACTTGGCGCGGATCGGCTCGTACATGGCAGGACCTCCAGGCTGGGATGACCACATCCTAGCTTAGATTCAGTCTAAAGTTGAGTCGGCTCGATGCTGTGGTCCACGGGCCGCGCACACCGACCGGCGCCCGCGAGGTCACCCGCTCCGCCGGGTGCGGGAATAGTGCCGTCTGGCGCGATCCCGGTTGCCGCAGTCATCCGAGCTGCACCAGCGCCGGGTCCCGCCCCGGGAGCGGTCGAGGAAGAACCAGCCGCATCCGGGGCCCGCACAGCGCCGGACCCGGTCCAGGCCGTCCCCGCCCAGCAGATCCTCGGCCTGCAGCGCCAGCGCGTGGCACAGGTCGCCGAGATGGTCCGCGCCGGACTGCCACCGCAGCGGGAAGGCGGGGGGCAGCGCGGCGTCCTCGCGGGCCAGCACCAGGCTCCGCCGCAGCGCCTCCCACTCCTGGACAGGAGGCTCCTCACCGTCGACGAGGGCGTCCAGGAGCGGCCAGAGGGTGGCGCGCAGGTCCGTGAGCGCCGCGATCGCGGCCTGTGCGGACGCGGAGTCCGCCGCCTCGGACCGGAGCAGCACCTCCGCGCGGTCGGCGGTGAGCAGTCCGCTCGCGACGGCCCAGCGCACCCACGCCTCAAAACCCTGGACGCGGTCCACCGCGCGGACGGGGTCCAGGCGCCAGGCACGGGTGTTGGCGAAATCGAGCACCGGGTGGCCGCCGATGAGGGTCACCACGGAGTCGCTCATCACGCAGCCAGCATACTCGGTCTTCTAACAGGCATACGGGCTTATGGTTGTTAGGATCGTAGGCATGGGCAGCCTCCGATCAGCGCAAGCCGACGCCTCACCGTCAGCGAAAGCCGCCGCCTCGCCGCGAGCGAGCTTCGTCTCCGGGCTCAAGACGGGGTCCGGGCTTGCGGCAGCCGCCTTCCTCCTCGCCGTCAGCTTCGGTGCGATCAGCACCTCGCAGGGCTGGGGACATCTCGCGCCCGTCATCTGCTCGATGGCGGTGTTCTCGGGGTCCGCGCAGTTCGCCCTCCTTGCGACCCTGGGCTCCGGCGGCGGGATCACCGGCGCCGTGACGTCGGCGGCACTGGTCAACAGCCGGTTCATCCCCATGGGCATCGCCGTCGCCGGCGATCTGCGCGGCGGCCGGATCCGCCGTGCGCTCGAAGGCCAGGCGGTGGTCGACGGATCCTGGGCCGCCGCTCACCTCGGGGGCGGCCGGTTCGACCGGTACCTCCTCTTCGGCGCCACCGCGATCCAGTGGCCCGCCTGGGTCGCCGGCACCGCCCTGGGCGTCGTGGTGTCCCCCGACCCCGACCTCCTCCACCGGCTCGGACTTGACGTCCTGACGCCGGCGCTGTTCGTCGCGCTGCTCTTCGACGAGGTCCGCCGGGAACGGATCAACCGGCTGCCGGCCCTGCTCGGAGCCGCACTCGCCGCCGGCCTCATCGTTTTCCTGCCGGCCGGCCCCGCCCTGGTGGGCGCGGCACTCGCGGCCCTCGTCGCGCTCTTCAGGGCGCCCGCCGCACCCGCCCCGCCACCCGAAGACGTGCACCGCGTCCACTCCGACGAACAGGTCGCACCATGACTCTCTGGCTCACCATCGCCGCCGTCGCCGCCCTCAGCTTCACGTGCAAGGCCTTCGGCCCCGCCCTCTTCGGCGGGCGCACCCTGTCCCCGCGGGTCCGGTCGGTCATCGCCTTCACAGCCCCGGCCCTGCTCGCCGGATTCATCGTCGTGGACGTACTGGGCCCCCGCTGGAGCGCCGTGGATCTCACCGTGCTCGCGGGACTCGCGGTCGTCCCGCTGCTGCTCTGGCGTCGGGCCCCGCTCCCCGTGGCCCTGGTGGCCGCGGTCGCCGTCACGGCGCTGCTGCGCATCCCTTAGCGCCCGTCAGCTTCCAGGGCTCCGTCGGCTCCCGGCTCACCGGGGGCTACCCCTCCATCGCCGCCACCACGGTCACCAGCAAGATCACGGCGATCACCACCGCCAGCACCAGCAGGAGCTTTCGGCTGTCCGAGCCGCTCGGTGCGGGGGCCGCGGCCGGCGCCTGGCGTGGCGGAGGAGGGGCCGGGGCCGACGGGGCGGGTGGCCGCGGAGGCGGTGGGTTGAACAGGTCCTGGCCGCCCGCCGCCGCCCGCGCGCACCACGGGCAGCCCGTCAGATGGGAGCCGTACGAGTGGCGGGGGCGGGCGCCGCAGCCCCGTACGCGACCGCGTTCCTCGTCGAGCGCCCGCAGCCAGTCCTGCGCCGAGGGCCTGGCCTTCGGGTCGAGCACGCCGGGGCCGAAGGCGCGGCGGGCCAGGGTGAGCAGGCCGGGCGGCAGCACGGTCGGGTCGATGATGCCGCGCGGCACGACGACCTTCTCCGGGCGGACCACGTACGAGATGGACGCCGCGATGTTGTCCTTGACCGTCGAGTCCTCCTGGCTGTCGTGCGGGACGCCGCCGAAGGGATGGTTGCCGACGGCCAGGAGTTGATAGACGAGGACGGAGAGCGCGAAGTCGTCGCTCTCGGTCGAGGCCGGGCCGCCCGCCTGGCGTTCGGGCGCCGAGTAGTCGGTGGTGTGCATCAGACAGGGGAAGGACTCGCGGGTCTCCCGGTCGGTGAAGGCGATGGAGTCGCAGTCCAGGAAGGTGACGAAGCCATTGCGGTCGACCACGACGTTGCTGCTGGAGAAGTCGCCGACGACCAGGCCTTCGTGGTGCATACGGGCCGTCATGAACGCCAGGTTCCAGGCGACACCGAGCAGAAAGCGCCAGTCGGCCCGCTCGGGGAAGAGCCGCAGCCGCTGCGAGCGGGTGAACAGGCCCACCAGCTGGACGTGTTGGGGCTCCCCGAAGCGCCGCATCGCATAGCCGAGGAAGACGCCCTCGGGTGAACGGGCGAGCGCGGTGGGCCAGGCGAGTTCGGGTGCCTGGTTGGAGTCGACGGGCCGGTCGCCGAGCGGGGACATGGCCAGCATGCGGGTGAGGCGGCGTTCCTGTTCGGGCCCCGGGCGTTCCCGGTAGAGCTTCACGACGATGCCCGGTTCGCCCTCGACCGGGTAGACGGAGGCCTCGCCGCCGCCCTTCAGCGGGCGTTCGGCCAGCGTGACGGGCCGCCCGTCGAGCAGCACCCTGCGCCCGGTCCCGGCGCGGGCACTGGTCCCCGTACTGCCGCGCGCGCTCATACCCGTACCGCCCGGAGCAGCGTCTTGTCGTCCGCGTTGACCGCCGAGAGCCGGTCCGAGCGCAACAGCTCGGCGAGCTCCGCCTCGTCGTCGTCCGGGTCCTTGGCCGGGGACTCCATCGGGCCCAACACCGCGGCCAGGAAAGACGCGTTGGGGGTCTGGAAGCGCGTGAGGGCCGCCTGGGTGAGGCCGTCCGTGGACAGCACCACGGCGTCGATCCCGGGATCGTCCACGCAGTCGGTGCGCACCCAGCGCCCCACATCGCGCGAGGTGAGGAAGACGGTCTCGTTGCTGTACTCGCTGGCCGCCTCGGCCTGCGGAAGGAGGTGGAAGAGACCGGCGCCGTCCGCGTCCGTGCCCGCACGGACGATCACCAGGCCGTCGCCGACGCTCAAGTGCCCCAGCCAGTCAGGGGTGATGACCACGACGGTGAGGGTGGTCGCGAAGTCCTGGGCCCGCGCCCCCGTCTGCTCCACCGCCACCAGGAACTCCCGGCAGACCGACTGGAACGCGGAGTGCAGCAGCCCGTGCACCGCGTCCCCGGCCGGCACCCGCAGCTCCGCCGCCTCCCGCCCGAAGTGCTCGGTCGCGAGCCGGACCGCGAGCTGCGCGCCCTCCTGCGAACGCGGCCTGCTGCCCGCGCCGTCGGCGACGGCGAGGACGACCACCGGGTCCTCGCCCTCGCCCGTACGCCACTGGGCGCTGTCCCAGGCGTCCTGGCAGGGGGTCCCGGTGCGCCGGTGCCGGTATCCCTCGACGCTCACCCCGTGCGTGCGCCATGCGCCGCCTTTGCCCGCGCCGCCCATGGGTCAGGCTTCCCAGGCGGGGCGCTGCGTACGGAACTGGTGGAAGATCTTCTCGAAGGCCTCCTCGCCCTCGCCCTTCTGCTCGGCGGCCGCGCTCGCCGACATCATCTGCAGCAGCTCGCGGAACGGAAACCCCTGCAACTGCGCGTTGTACGTGGGCGCGAAGGCCCGCAGCACGGCCTGGCCGCGGTCGGTGATCCCGCCGACGCCGATCGCGTAGAGCCGGAAGCGCCGGGCCCGCTGCTCCTCGGCGAGCACGGGCACGATGCGCTGCCAGGTGGTGGTGTAGTGGCCGGTGCCGTCGGTGGGCAGACCGTCGGTCACCAGGCAGATCTGCGGGCGGTAGTACTGAAGGCCGAGTTTGCGCAGCTCGGTCTTGCGGGCGGCCACGATGTGCATGGCGAGTTCGACGGCCTCGGTCATCAGCGTCACCCCGTTCGCCGCGAGGGTCGGCGGCGTGAAGGCGTGCGCGGGCACGAACGGGCTGAGGTTCATGCCCGGATGCAGCGGCTCGGCGCCCCGGTAGGCGGTCACGGACTGGTCCCCGAAGGTGATGACGGCGACCTCGACGCTGTAGCTGAGGCTGACGTCGTCGTGCAGCTCACGGGTCCATTCGCGCAGCGCCTCGTTGAGCGCCTGCACCGGACGGCCCTCCATGGAACGGGAGTTGTCGAGGCAGAGGACGAGCGGCAGCCGCTGGGCGTTGTTGTCCAGCTCGAAGTCGAAGTCCGCGTACTGCGGCACGGCGGTGGGCGGCGGTTCATTCATCATGGCTGTCTCCTGTGTGCTGCGGGGTCCTCGCGGGAGGCAGGGCCAGCAGATGCGGTGTGCCTCGTTCTGTCGCGTCGTCCTCTTCGGACACGTCTGCGGATGCGCCGTCGGATACGCCTTCGGATACGTCGCGGACATCGACGAACTCGCCCACGGCGGGCGGCGGGAAGGCGGGGCCGCCGGTCCAGCGGGCGCGGTACAGGCAGCGGTCGATCTCCACGTAACCCTCGGGGTGCAGGGCCGAGCGGACGAGGGCCTTGGGCTGCGGGAGTGCGGGCAGCTCACCCAAGTACGGCGTGGGCGCGGCGAGTTGACGTGTGTGCCGGTCCTCGTCGAGCGGGGAGAGCTCTTCGGCGTACGGAGCGTCGGACGGGCCGTGGCGCTGCGGGCGCAGCGCCACCGTCTGCGTCGGGTCGGCGCGGTGGCGGGCGGTGCGCTCGGGTGCGGTGCCGCGTTCGGGTGCGGGCTTGCGCCGCGGGGCCGGGGGCAGGGAGGTCCGCCCGGCCGCGTGCGCCGGGGACCGGCCCGCCGCGTGCGCGGGGCGGCGTACGGCCTTCATCAGGAAGCCGATGAGAGCGAGCAGCGCGGTGAACACGCCGAGCAGCACCCACAGCGCGGTGTTGTCCTCGCCGTCCCCGGTGTCCAGCGGTCCGGCGAGGCTCGCTTCGATCAGCTCGTCGCCCGACTGCTCCTGCGCCACGGTCTCGCACAGCGCGGGCCCGATGTCGCCCGCGCACAGCCCCGCCGCCCGCGCCGCGTCGATCGTGCGCCGGTCGAGCGGGGTGATGGTGGCGTCCGGTGCGACCCGGCGCTCCTTGGCGAGCAGGAGAAGCACGGTGCCCCCGCGCCCGGTGGTCCGCCCGGCCGGCACCTGGACGGTGAGCGGACTCTTCGAGAGCGTCTCGCGGTGACCGGACAGTCCCAACTCGGCGGCAGGGCGGTCCAGTCGAACCGGCTTGTCCAGGGTCATCACCTGCGGCCCGGCCGCCTTCGCCGACTGCCCGTCCATGCAGTCCAGGCGTACGGAGAGCGCGCCCGGACAGTCGAGGTTCCGGACCGGGTCCACGGCGGCGGCCGGCCGGGCCGTGAGCAGCCCGAGGAGCAGGGCGCACCCGAGTACGGCCGCCCGCGTACTCCCCGTACCCCTAAGGCCCCCCGCGGTCCTCGCGCCGAGCTCTCTTCCGCGCTCCACCCCACACCCCCGAACGCCGTGGCCTCGTATCCCGGACTCGCCGGCTCACTGACTCGCTGACTCGCCTCAGAGCCGGAACACTTGATGGCACCTCGTGAACATCTGCCGCGCCTGATCCGCCCAGTCGTCCGCCATCGCCCCGAAGTCCTTGGGCGTCATCCGGCAGGCGAGCGGCAGCTGGCAGACCCCGGCGATACAGGGGTCGGGGCCGCGGACGTCCCAGACGGAGAGCATGGGGAAAAGCTGTTCGGTGTTCCACGCGTTGGCCGCGGCCGCCGCCACCGCCAGCTGGTCGCCGCGCAGCCGGCGCCCGTCGGTCATGAAGGCGACGAGCAGCCGTCTGGTCGTGGTGAAGCGGAAGGTCAGCGTGCGTCCGGCGGCCGGCAGATCGAAGTCGAGGCTCAGGGCGTGCTCATCGGCCTCCACCCCCGCGCCGGTCCCCGCACCCCACGTACGGACCAACTCCCGCCAGTGCGGCCCGATCTCCAGCTCCCGGCCGGACTCGACGCGCACCCGTGGCTCACCTGACATGGGCTACCGCCCCCGCCACCATCGCGTCGGTCAGGCCCGCGTCGAGCAGCGCCTGCGCGTGCGACTGAAGACAGGACGGTACGGAGACCACGGCGGCCCGCGAGTCCTCGCCCTGCCGGCTGTCCAGATCACGCTCGCGCGAGCGGATACCGGCGGCCACCGAGGGCGGCGGCCAGGGCGGTGCGCTCTCGTCGGGGGCGAGCAGTTCGAGCAGCGGGGCGAGGCGGGGGCGGGCGGCCGGGTCCTTGGCCAGACAGGGCAGGATGAGGCGGCACAACTCCTCGGGCGCACCGTCGAGATCGGGCGGTTCGGTCTGTACGCGATAGGCCACGCGCTCCCCCGAACCGAAGGGCGAACGCCCGGTCGCGGCGAACGCGAGGACGCCGCCGAGCGCGAAGACATCGGTGGGCGGGCCCACACTGCCGCCGGAGAGCTGCTCAGGTGCCATGAACGGCGGGGTGCCCATCACGACGCCCGCCTGGGTGATGCTGCTGGATCCGGCGAGGCGGGAGATCCCGAAGTCGATGACGCGCGGACCGTCGGCGGCGAGCAGCACGTTGGACGGCTTGAGGTCGCGGTGCACGATGCCCGCCGCGTGGATGGCCATCAGCGCCTCGACCAGACCCGCGCCGAGCCTGCGCAGATACGGCTCGGTCAACGGGCCGCCGGAGCGCACGGCCTCGGTCAGGGAGGGGCCCGGTACGTACACGGTGGCGAGCCACGGCAGATCGGCGTCGGGGTCGGCGTCGACGACGGCGGCGGTGTAGGCGCCGCTGACGGCTCCGGCGGCGGCGACCTCGCGGGCGAAGCGCATCCTGAACTCGTCGTCGGCGACAAATTCGGGGCGTACGACCTTGACCGCGAGCGGGCGTCCGGCGCGGGAGCGGGCGAGATAGACCCAGCCCATACCGCCGGAGCCGAGCCGGCCCACGATGCGGTAGCCACCAACCCTCAGCGGGTCACTGACCGGCGTCCTCATGCACTCAGCCTCATGGACCGAGTGTGCCCGGATTCTTCGTACGGTGAAGGGCGTGCGCACAGATTGGCACATACGAAAATATCCGCCCATAACCGTGCCCCCGAAGCCAGTTGGGGCTCCGGGGGCAGCAGTTACGGATGATGCTTCAGATACCTCAGCCGAGACGCTTCACCAAGGCGCGGTACTCGTCCCACAGCTCCTTGGGCGTGTGGTCGCCGAAGGTGTTGAGGTGCTCGGGGACCAGGGCGGCCTCCTCGCGCCAGATCTCCTTGTCGACCGTGAGCAGGAACTCCAGGTCGGCGGCGGGCAGTTCGAGCCCGTTCGTGTCGATGGAGTCGACCGTCGGCAGGATGCCGATGGGGGTCTCGACGCCCTCGGCCTTGCCGTCGAGGCGGTCCACGATCCACTTCAGGACACGGGAGTTCTCACCGAAGCCCGGCCACACGAACTTGCCCGCCTCGTTCTTGCGGAACCAGTTCACGTAGTAGATCTTCGGCAGCTTCGCCTGGTCCTTGTCTGCGCCGACCTTGACCCAGTGGGCCATGTAGTCGCCCATGTTGTAGCCGCAGAACGGCAGCATGGCGAAGGGGTCGCGGCGCAGCTCGCCGACCTTGCCCTCGGCGGCGGCGGTCTTCTCGGAGGCGACGTTGGCGCCGAGGAAGACACCGTGGTTCCAGTCGAAGGACTCGGTGACCAGCGGGACCGCGGAGGCGCGGCGGCCGCCGAAGAGGATCGCCGAGATCGGCACGCCCTTGGGGTCCTCCCACTCGGGCGCGATGATCGGGCACTGCGAGGCGGGCACGGTGAAGCGGGCGTTCGGGTGCGCCGCCGGACGGTATCCATTTGCTTCGCGGGCGGACTCGGGGGTCCAGTCATTGCCCTTCCAGTCGGTGAGGTGCGCCGGAGTCTCCTCCGTCATCCCCTCCCACCAGATGTCGTTGTCGTCGGTGAGGGCGACGTTGGTGAAGACCGAGTTGCCCCACAGGGTCTTCATGGCGTTGGCGTTGGTGTGCTCGCCGGTGCCGGGCGCGACACCGAAGAAGCCGGCCTCCGGGTTGATCGCGTACAGGCGGCCGTCCTCGCCGAAGCGCATCCAGGCGATGTCGTCGCCGATGGTCTCCACGGTCCAGCCGGAGATCGTGGGCTCCAGCATCGCGAGGTTGGTCTTGCCGCACGCGGACGGGAAGGCCGCGGCCACGTACTTCGACTCACCCTGCGGCGGCGTGAGCTTGAGGATCAGCATGTGCTCGGCGAGCCAGCCCTCGTCGCGCGCCATCACGGACGCGATGCGCAGGGCGTAGCACTTCTTGCCGAGCAGGGCGTTGCCGCCGTAGCCCGAGCCGTAGGACCAGATCTCGCGGGACTCCGGGAAGTGCGAGATGTACTTGGTGGTGTTGCACGGCCACGGCACATCCGCCTCGCCCTCCTGGAGCGGGGCGCCGAGGGTGTGCACGGCCTTGACGAAGAAGCCGTCGTCACCGAGCTCGTCGAGCACGGCCTGGCCCATCCGGGTCATGGTGCGCATGGAGACGGCGACGTACGCCGAGTCGGTGATCTCGACGCCGATCGCGGACAGCTCGGAGCCGAGCGGACCCATGCAGAAGGGGACGACGTACATCGTGCGGCCGCGCATCGAGCCGCGGAAGATACCGCCCTGGTCGTCCTTGCCCTGGAAGATCTCCCGCATTTCAGCGGGGGCCTTCCAGTGGTTGGTCGGGCCGGCGTCCTCTTCGTCCTCGGAGCAGATGAAGGTGCGGTCCTCGACACGGGCGACGTCGGTCGGGTCGGAGGCCGCGTAGTAGGAGTTCGGGCGCTTGATCGGGTCGAGCTTCTTGAACGTGCCCTTGGCGACAAGCTCTTCCGCGAGGCGCTCGTACTCCGCCTCGGATCCATCGCACCAGACCACCCTGTCCGGCTGCGTGAGGGCTGCGATCTCGTCCACCCAGGCGACAAGCTCTGCGTGGTTGGTGGGGGCACTGGTGGAAGCCGCGTTGTCGCGCGCCACGATCGCTCCTAAATGAGGGTTTTTTTGTAGTTTGTTGCCCCTTGGGGGCCGCGACCCGGATCCTGCGGGCTTGAAATCACTCCAGCCGCTCATCCGGTGCCGACCTCACTCATTTGATCATCGGGGCGATTCGCCCATCTGTCCAGAGGGCCTCACACGTGAGCGTGCGCACATTGCGGGTGATCACGCCCGCTTTGCCGGGAGAACGTGAGGGTGCGCACAGACGGTCCCTGCACCTACGGGGCCGTAGGTACGATTCCTCCTATGCCGTCTTCAGCCGACGCCAGTACGCACCCCGACTCCGGGGGCCCCCTCGAGATCGACCTGCCGCACCCCGTGAAGCCGAAGCTCCGGGGCTGGCTGCACGCGGGCATGTTCCCAGCCGTGCTGATCGCGGGTATCGCACTGATCGTCTTCACCGACTCGACGCGCGCCCGGATGGCCACCGGCGTCTTCGTGCTCACGGCCTGCCTGCTGTTCGGCACGAGCGGCCTGTACCACCGCGGCACCTGGGGGCCGCGCGGCGAGGCCATCCTGCGCCGCCTCGACCACGCGAACATCTTCCTGATCATCGCGGGCACCTACACCCCGCTCGCCCTGTTGCTGCTCCCCGACTCCACCGCCCGCCCGCTGCTCTGGGCGATCTGGGTCGCGGCGCTCGCGGGCATCGCGTTCCGCGTCTTCTGGGTCGGCGCCCCGCGCTGGCTCTACACCCCGTGCTACATCGCGATGGGCTGGGCGGCGGTCTTCTTCCTGCCCGACTTCATGCGCTCCGGCGGCATCGCGGTGCTCGTCTGCGTCATCGTCGGCGGCGTCCTCTACACCGTCGGCGGTGTGATCTACGGGATGAAGCGGCCGAACCCGTCACCGCGCTGGTTCGGCTTCCACGAGGTGTTCCACTCCCTCACCCTTGCGGCGTTCGTGGTGCACTACGTGGGGATTTCGCTGGTCGCCTACCAGTACGCGTGAGTCCGCCCGCTCCCTGAGTCCTGAGTGGCCGTGGCCTTGAGGCCGCGGCCACTTGCCATGTCAGCGCACTCACGCCGGCGACGACCACTCCCACGACGGCCCATACGCCGACGGCCACGAGACCGACCACGCTGAGCGCCGCGACAGTCCAGGCGAGTCTGTCCACGCGCATCCGCAACCCCCTCCACCCCGACGGCCCGTCCCGGTCACGAACCGTGAGATTCCGTGTACCCAGAGGTCTTCAGGAAAAACTTGACAGTGACTCTCACTTGAGAGTTACTCTCAATTTCATGACGCAGACTCCGCGCATGACTCAGAGCACCGCGCACCCCGACCTCGACCCCCGCCGCTGGTGGGCGCTCGGGGCCATGGTCGCGAGCATGCTGGTGCTCGGCTTCGACATGACGATCCTGAACGTGGCGCTGCCGACGATGGCGGAACAACTGGGCGCCACCACCGGCCAACAGCAGTGGATGGCCGACGCCTACATCGTGGTCTTCGCCGCCCTGATGCTCCCCGCGGGCCTGCTCGGCGACCGGTTCGGACGGCGCAAGATGCTGATCACCGGGCTCGGGATCTTCCTCGCGGGCTCGGTGATCGGAACCCTCGCCACGAGCGTCGGACCGGTGATCGGGGCGCGGGCCGTGATGGGGATCGGCGCCGCGTTCGTGATGCCGCTCGCCCTCGCCGTACTGCCGTCGCTGTTCCCCGAGGAGGAGCGCGGCAAGGCGGTCGCCCTCGTCACCGCCGCGTCCGCGCTCGGTATGCCGCTCGGGCCGATCATCGGCGGCTGGCTGCTCGACCACTTCTGGTGGGGCTCGGTCTTCCTGATCAATGTGCCGATGGTGGCGATCGGGGTGCTCGCCTGCGCCTTCCTGCTGCCCGAGACCCGCGACCCGTCATCGCCCTCGGTCGACGCCGTCTCGACCGTGCTGACCGTGGGCGGGCTCGGAGCCCTCACGTTCGGGATCATCGAGGCGCCCGTACGCGGCTGGGGCGACCCGCTCGTGGTGGGCGGGCTCGTCCTGAGCGTGCTCCTGATCGGCGGCCTGGTGGCGCGCGGGCGGCGGGCGGAGCGTCCGATGCTCGACCTGAAGCTGCTCGGCCACCGGCCGTTCCTGCTCAACACCCTGGTGGCCACCCTGGTCATGTTCATCCTGTCCGGGCTGCTCTTCCTGCTGCCTCCCTACCTTCAGGCGGTGCTCGGCCACGACGCGTTCGGGACCGGGCTGCGGCTGCTTCCGCTGATCGGCGGGCTCGTGGTGGCCGCGAAGGCCAGCCAGCCGCTCGTCGAGCGGATCGGCGCACGGGCCGTGATCTGCACGGGACTTGTGGTGCTCACCTTCGCCGCGCTGCTCGGGGCGCGCACGACGGTCGACAGCGGATACGGGTTCACCGCGCTGTGGCTGACCATCGCTGGCGCGGGCTTCGGCTTCGCGATGATGCCGGCCATGACCGCCGCGATCGGCGCGCTGCCCCGGGACCGGGCGGGCAGCGGCTCCGGGCTCCTGATGACCGTACGGCAGGTGGGCGGCGCGATCGGGATCGCCCTGCTCGGCTCGCTGCTCGCCGGGGTGTTCGCCGGACGGCTCGACACGGGGCGGCTGCCTGCAAATCTCGCCGACCGCGCCGGTGAGTCGGTGGTGGCCGCGAAGGTCGTCGCACGGCGGCTCGGCGACGAGACGCTCGCCGCCTCCGCGGACGCGGGCTATGTGCACGGGATGGTGGTCGTGCTGCTCGTCTGCGCCGGTGCGGCGCTGGTGACCGCGGCGCTCGCGGCATGGCTGCTGCCCCGGCGGGCCCCGGCCGCGGACGTGGCCGAGTCCGTCGTACATGCCTGAGAATGCCCGTATGGCCGCCCGCACGAAGACCCCTGCCACGCCCGCCGGTTCGTCAGCGGATCCGTCCGCGGATCCGTCCGCCGGTTCGTCCGCCGGTTCGTCCCCCGAGGGATTCCTCGCCGAGTTCCTCGGGGCACGGAACGCCCAGCTCGGGCTGCGCGAGCGCAAGAAGCACGCCACGCGGACCGCGATCCGCAAGGCCACGTACGCGCTGATCGAGAAGCAGGGGTACGAGGCGGCCACCATCGAGCAGATCGCCCGGGACGCGGACGTGTCGCCCTCCACGGTCTTCCGGTACTTCGCGACCAAGGAGGACATCGTCCTCACCGACGAGTACGACCCGGTCATGCTCGAGGTCCTGCGGGAGCGGCCCGCCGGTGAACCCCCGCTCGCCTCACTGCGTTTCCTGCTCACCGAGACGGTCAAGGCGGTGGCCGCGCACGAACCCGAGGAGCTGAAGCAGCGCAGCCGGCTGATCGTCGAGGTGCCGGCCGTACGGGCCCGGATGACCGAGACGATGGCGCAGACCTCGCAGGCGCTCAGCGTCGTGCTCGCCGAGCGGACCGGGCGCGAGCCCGACGATCTCGACGTGCGCATGTTCACGGCGGCGGTGCTCGGGGCGCTGCGCGAGGCGATGATCTATTGGGGCGAGCGCGAGTTCGAGGAGGACCTGCTGACCGTGGTCCTGCGCGCCTTCGACCTTTTCGAGCGCGGCTTGGCGCTCTGAGCTCGCCGTCCGCCCTCTGCCGGGGAAAACCCCAGGCCACCGGCGTGGGCGCGGTGGCATCCTGGTCCGGTGAACGGACCTGAGATCACCGTCGGCTTCGCGCCCGGGCTCGCGCTCTTCCTGCCGCACGAGCGCCGCGGCGCACCCAGCAGCCTGACCACGGACGGCTCGTCGACACTCGGCCACGCCGTGGAGTCGCTCGGCGTCCCGCTCACCGAGGTGGGGCGGCTCGTCGTCGACGGGCGTGAGGTGGCGGCCTCACACATCCCGGCGCAGGGCGAGACCGTCGACGTATACGAGGTGGAGCGGCCGCAGTCCGTCGAGGGGGCGCCGCTGCGGTTTCTGCTCGACGTCCATCTCGGCACGCTGGCACGGAGGTTGAGGCTGCTCGGCGTGGACGCCGCATACCTGTCCGAGGACATCGGCGACCCCGCCCTCGCCACGTACTCGGCGCGCGACCGGCGGGTGCTGCTCAGCCGGGACCGGGGTCTGCTGCGGCGGCGCGAACTATGGGCGGGCGCATACGTCTACAGCGACCGGCCGGAGGAGCAACTGCGCGATGTCCTGGGCCGGTTCAGGCCCGAGCTGCGGCCGTGGACGCGCTGCACGGCCTGCAACGGGACCCTCACCTCGGTCACCAAGGACGACGTGGCCCACCTCTTGGAGGAGGGCACGCGGCGTACGCATGAGGTGTTCGCGCAGTGCACCGCGTGCGAGCGCCTGTACTGGAGCGGCGCCCACCACGACAAGCTGGAGGCGATCGTGGCGCAGGCGCTGGCCATGCGCGCCGGCTCCGCAGCGGCCACCGCCGATGGAGAGGGCGGCGTCCACCCAGCGCCGGACGACGTGATCGCTGCAAACAGCGAGCGCGTCACGGCTCACCTGTCAGCGGACGAGGCGACCGCCGACATCGAGACGGGCAGACAGCGCCAGTGACTGATGGTTCCAAAATGCGGGGTGCTTTCGCGGGCGAACTTTGCTGACGCCGACCGGCACGTTCAGGCCATCGCTTCAACGGCCCGCCGGCGAAGAAGGCGTCGGGCCGAGCCGAGGCCCGCTCCCAAGGCCGCTGTCACCGCCACGGCGACAATGCCCACGAACAGCCAGGGTGTGACGGTGGGGATCCATTGACCGGTGCGGACGACGCTGTACGGGACCACCGTGCACATACCGGCCACGGCGCCCGCCACGATGCCGGTGAGGACCACCAGGGCCCCTTCGGCACGGACCGCGGCCAGCACCTGCGACGGGGTGGCTCCCGCCAGGCGCAGCTGGGCGAACTCGCGCGCCCGCTGCAGAGTGGCGGCGATGATCGTGTTGATGAGCATGATGCACGCGAAGGCCACGATCATGCCGATCACGACGAGGTTGAGCGTCTGGATGTTGTTCTGCTCGTTGGTGGCCGTGTATCCGGCGGCCGCTGCGGCCTGGTTCTCGACCAGCTGCAGATACAGGATGCCGGTGCCGATCCCTGTGAACAGGATGACCGGCATGAGTGCGGCCGCGGCCTGGCCGGTGCGGTGGCGCAGGTTCTGCACCATCAAGTAGCCGGCGGTGCCCCGGTGCATGAACAGCCGGCCCGCCGCGGCAGTCGCCAGGCGGACAAGCCCGGGGGCGAGGAGCGCCAGCCCCACGGAGACCAGGATGGCGGACTGCCCGGCCACCGGCATCGCGTCGGGGCCCTTGTCGCGTAGCGCGGTGAGGGTGAGCACCCCCAGATACACCCCGGCGACGATCAGCACTGTCGCCGAAACGACCCGCTTCCACGTCATTTGCCCCGTGTCGGTGGCGGCATCAAGGAGGAGGTCGGTCACCCTGCTCCGTGCCCTTTTGCGTGTGGCCGCCCAGGCGGCGAGCACGCTGGAAAGCACGGTGACGCCGCATCCGATCGAGAGCGCGATCGGGCCGAAGGCGAAACTGACATGCGCGTCGACCTGCCCGGTGTCCACCAGCAGACGGAGCAACTGCGAGCCCGCGGCGTACGCGGGGGCGACGGCCGCCACCGTGGCGACCAGCGCGATCAACCCGGCCTCGGCGACGACCATCCTGGTGACCTGGGCTGGAGCGGCACCTGCGCTTTTCAGCAGCGCGATCTCAGCAGTGCGTTGGCGTACGGACAAGCCGATCGTCGAGGCGGCGGCGAAGGCGACCAGGCACAGACCCCAGCCGCCGACGACGCTGCCCATCGTGGTGAGCGTCTCCTCCCCGCCCGAGGAAATGAGGTCGGCCTGGCCGGCGGTGTCCAGCATGGAGGCGAACGCCATGATCATGACGGCGCCGAAGAGCAGCACCAGGAAGGTCGCGAGAAAAGCCCCCGCGCGGCGGGTGAGCGATGTTCGGGCCAGAGCCAGCATGGCGGCGTCACGCCCTTCCGGCAGCGGTGGCGCGGTGGGCGACCCCGGCGGCGAGCAACGTCATCCGCTCGGCCACCCCGGCGGCCGTGGGGTTGGCCAGTCGGCCCACCAGAACCCCGTCGGCCAGGAAGAGCACCTGGTCGGCGTAGGAGGCCGCGACCGGGTCGTGCGTGACCATCACCAGCGTACGGCCGTCGATGCGTACAGCCTCCTGCAGCAGCCCGAGCACCTCACGGGCGCTGCGGGTGTCCAGGGCCCCCGTGGGCTCGTCGGCGAAGACCAGTCGGGGGCGCGTGACCAGGGCGCGGGCGATGGCCACCCGTTGCTGCTGGCCGCCCGACAACTGCGAGGGCAGGTGGTCCAGACGGCTTCCGAGCCCGACGCGGGTGAGCATCTCGACGGCCTGACGGCGGTCGATGCGCTTCCCGGCGAGCCTCAGGGGAAGTGTGGTGTTCTGCAGGACGGAGAGGGTGGGCAGCAGGTTGAAGTGCTGGAAGACGAAGCCGATCCGGCCACGCCGGAACTTCGTCAGCTCCGCCTCGCTCGCCCCGCTCATTTCGACCCCGCCGACCAGGATGCGGCCCGAGGTCGGGGCGTCGAGTCCGGCCGCGCACTGGAGCAGTGTGCTCTTCCCCGATCCGGACGGGCCCATGACCGCGGTGAATGTGCCTTCCCGCAGAGCCAGCGTGACGCCGCCCAGGGCGGTGACGTCGCCGCCGGCCGAGCGGTAGATCTTGGTGACGCCATCCAGGCACAGGGCCTGATCGGTGTCGAGGGCAGAGGGAGATCCGGGCATGGTGGCTCCTGCATCGTGGTGGGGATCGAGGCGCCGCGGGCTCGGAAAGGGCGCCAACTGCACCGTGCCAGCGGCGAAGAAGGCGATCAACGGCCGTCTGAGAAGGCCATCGATTACCTTTCAGTTATCGATCCGGGTGGGGGAGCCAGTGGAGCTGCGAGACATCGAGATCTTTCTGACGCTGTCCGAGGAGCTGCACTTCGGGCGGACCGCCGAACGCCTCCATGTGACCCAGGCCCGGGTGAGCCAATCGATCGCCAAACAGGAGCGGCGTATCGGTGGTTCGCTGTTTCGACGCACCAGTCGGCGGGTGGAGCTCACCTCCATCGGCGCGCGCCTGTACACGGAACTCAAACCCGCGTACCAGCAGATCCTGACCAGTACCCGCACTGCGGCCGAAACAGCACGCGGCATCCACGGCACGTTGACGATCGGCACGATGGGCGCGCTGTACCACATCCTCACCACCACCAACGCCGAGTTCCGCGGGCGCCACCCCGCCGCTGAACTCGACTTCGTCGAGATACAGCCCACCGCTCCCTTCGCCGAACTGCGTTCCGGCGAGGTCGACCTGGCGCTGCTCTGGCTTCCGGTCCGCGAGAGCGATCTGACGGTGGGCCAGGTCATGAGCGAGCGGCCGGTTGTCGCCATGATCGGATCCGGGCACCCGCTGGCGAAGCGGAGCTCGATACGCATGGAGGACTTCGGCGACTATGAAGTCCCCTGGTCCAGCCGCCCCCTCCCCAAGTACTACGAGGAGGCGTTGATTCCCTTCCACACGCCCAGCGGACGACCCGTCAGACGCGGCACCAAGGTCTCGACCTGGCAGGAGACACTGATAGCTGTCAGCGCCGGGGAAGTGATCCAGGCGATCCAGGCGGAGGCTGCCGACTACTACCCATGGCCCGGCGTCATCTACCTCCCCATCGACGATGCCCCGATGGGCCGATGGGCCTTCGTGTGGCGAACCGACGCGGAGACCCCGCTCCTGCGCGCCTACATCGAATCCGCCGGGAACGTGGCGTAGCGACCTTTCAAGCGCGGGGACGCAGCAGACGGACATGCCGGAGTAAGGGCCGAGGGCGGCCGGGAGATCAACTCCCGGCCGCCCTCGGCCCGTTCGTGCTGGCGCGTCAGCCCTTCCTGCGGACGTCCGCCTTCCCGCAAGCCAACCCGTCCCCATTACGGTCCAGGTTCAGCGGATCGTCGCCGTGGACCCTCAGGCGGCCGTAGTCGTGGTCCTCGAGCCACGCGCAGCGGGCCTTCGTCGTGTCCGGTACGTCCGGCGGGAAGTTCGTCGGGACGCAGGTGTTGACCGAGCCGTAGTGGCGGTCGCAGCCGGAGACCGTCGGGCTGACCGGCACCGAGTCGCGCTTCGGCTGCTGCGCCTTCGGGGACTTCGCCAAGTCGTCCGCGAACTCGTGGACATGGGCCGCCGGAGCGTCCTTCGCCATCGCCGCGGGGCCGCCCAGATGGACCCACTCCGCGATCGACGGCACGCCGTTCGCGTCCACCGCGAACAGCATGTACCAGCCGGGCGGGGCCATGTTCGGGTTGGACGTGACGTTCAGGTCCACATTGGAGCCGGTGCCGTCGACCGTCAGCGGCAGGTCCACGAACCGCTGGTTCGGGTCCGAGGAGTGCGTCACGGCCGCGGGACGGATCAGCTCCGCCTTCGCGATGGGCCGGTCGACCGTGATCCGCTGCGTATCCCCGTACGTCCACTGCTTGTCGATCAGTGACGTGATCTTCGGGCGGGGGCCCTTGAAGAGGTACGACGGCGAGTAGATCGACACGTCGTGGTTCCACGAGCCGTTGCCCGGGTTGTCGCCCGTGGTCATGACGCGGCCGTCGGGCAGCAGGAACGCGGACGAGTGGTAGCCACGCTCCTCCGGGTCCGTGGCGACCTGGTCGAAGGTCTCGGTCTCCGGATCGAAGATCGAGGTCTCGTACACCGGGTCGGCGCGGTCGTGCAGCGCGCCGCCGGTCTCCAGGACCTTGCCGTCGGGCAGCAGGACCGCCGAGACGTACATCTTGCCCTCGGCGCCGGTCTGGGCGCGCTTGCCCTGGCCCTGGTCGACGGTGCCGAGCGGGATGTCCGGGCCCTGCACGTACTGCGGGTTGGGGTTCTTCAAGTCGATGATGTCGACGAGCCGGTTGGCGACCGGGTTCTTCTCGTTGTTGCCGCCGCCCATCGTGATGACCTTCTGGTCCTGGGCCGGCGGGAGAAGGACGGAGGCCGACTCGTCGCGCTCGTCCTTGAGCCTGAGGCCCGGGACGTCCGTGATCGTGTTGGCGTCGTAGTCGTAGACCGAGGCGCCGGTGCCGGGCGTGCCGTTGCCGAAGGTGTGGCTGCCCGAGTAGAAGAGCCGGCCGTCCTGCATCAGGATCATCGCCGGGTACAGGCCCCAGTACGACCAGGTCTGGTTGACCTCGTTGATCGGCAGCCACTTCTGCTGGGCCTGCGAGAACTTCTCGGCCACGACCGCGCCGGTGGAGTCCTCCTTCAGACCGCCGAAGGAGATGACGTCACCGTTGCCGAGGACCGTCGCCGAGGGGTACCAGTGCCCCTCGTTCATGTCGTTGGTCTTGATGTACTGCTCGGTGGCGGGATCGAAAACGTACGAGTCCTTGTATCCCTGGTAGCCGATCGTGCCGTCGGCGCTCGGGAAGCCCTTGGTGCCGCTCATCACGAGGACCTTGCCGTCGGACAGCTGCACGTGACCCGCGCAGAACATGTCCTTGGGCGTCGGGATCTGCTTGTACGTCCCGTTCTTCGGGTCGTACACGGCGGAGGTGAACTTCCCTGCGGCGAAGGCTGCTTGGTCGTTGCCCGAGCCGGCTATCAGCAGGATCTTGCCGTTGTGCAGCACGACGCTGTGCATCGAGCGGACCGGGTTGGGGGTCGCGAGGACCTGCCACCTGCCGTCCTTGCACTCCGTCGCGGTGCCGGTGCAGACCGGGTCCGGGGTGGGCGGCGCGACCTCTTCCATCACGTAGTCGTCGGTGGTCACCGAGCCCGTGCCGTAGACGCTGACGCCCCAGGCGATCTGGTCGGTGCCGGCCGGGACGGCGGGCGTACGGACCTCGGTGCGCCCGTAAGCGGCCTGTACGGGAAGGGTCTTGAGGTCCGTCCAGTACTGCCAGCCGGCCGTGGTGTCGTGCCGGAACAGGGTGATCGAGGCGTCCGGGGTCGTCGACTTGTACCAGAGGCTCAGGTCGTACTGCTTGTCCGGCGTCACCTTGGGGGCACAGGTGGCGTTCTCGGTGATCAGGGCCTTGCGGTCGCCTTCGACCCGGCGGGTGATCTCGACCTTCATCGCCTTCGTGCCGCTGTGGGCGTCCGGTGTGGCGGTGAAGGTGAAGTCGTTGTCGCCCCAGCCGGACTTGGACCAGCAGGCGGGCATGTCACCGGTGCCGGCGGTCTCGAAGCCCGGGTTCTGGATCAGGTTCGGGGCGGCGGTGGCCTGTTGCTGCGGTATCGCGAGCAGGAGCGCCGCGGTCAGGGCCCCCACCCCGGCGAGGGCCGTGCCCCGCCTGGGCAGTCTCGGTCGTCTCACTGTGTCCCCCTCGGTGCGGCTCGGTTCTTACGCGTGTAGACCAGCGCTTCCGTGCCCGCGAAGCGCAGGACGAACGTCAGGATCAGGGCCGTTGCCGTGGCCGGCAGGACGGACATCCCCCAACTGCCCACCAGGAACGCGATCAGCGGGATGCGCAGCACCAGGTCCGCGTTGGCGATGACGGCGTAGCGGCCGACGCGGTCGGACAGGCGGCGGTGGCGGCGGGTGCGGAAGAGGAGGACCTCGATCAGGAGGAAGTTCCAGGCCACACCGAACTGGTTCGCCACGATCTCGGCCGGCAGATAGTGCATCCCGGCCGCCGTGAGCCCGTACAGGGCGAGCAGGTTGGGCACGAAGCCCGTCAGGCCGATCAGGCCGAACGCGATCATCCGCCACAGCGGCTTGGAGGTGCGCAGCTCCACGAGGTGGCGCAGGAAGCGCAGGCCTTCGCGGGCCGTCGACTTGGACTCGCCCGCGAAGCGGTCCTGGAAGACGAAGGGGACCTCACGGACGCTGCGCGGGCCGCAGCGGACCGCGAGTTCCATCAGGATCTTGTAGCCGAGCGGGCGCAGATCCTCCGCCATGACGGCCGCGCGGCGGATCGCGAAGAAGCCGCTCATCGGGTCGCTGATGCCGCGCAGGGCACGCGGGAACAGGCCCTTGGTCAGCCAGGTCGAGGCACGCGAGACCGCGACGCGGTAGCCGCCGGCCAGACCGGCGCGGCTGCCGCCCTTCGTATAGCGGCTGGCCACGACCAGATCGGCGCCGGAGGCCTCGCCCGTGGCGATCAACTCCGGTACGAGGGACGGCGGATGCTGAAGGTCCGCGTCCATGACCACGACCCAGTCCGAGGCCGCCGCCTTGATCCCCTCGACCACGGCGCCGCCGAGACCGCCCGTGGGCACCTCGCGGTGGATCACCGAGACCGGGAACGGGCAGTCCTGGGCGGCCTTGGCCACCTGCTCGGGGGTGTCGTCCGTGGAGTCGTCCACGAAGATCACTTCGCAGGGGACGCGGGACGGCACGGACTCGGTGATGCGGCGCAGCAACTCCCGTACGTTCCCGGACTCGTTGAAGCTCGGGATGATCACGGTGACGGCGCCGGGTTCCGGCACCGCGGTCAGTTCCCCGAGGGAATCCTCGGCCGGTGTCTCGTAGACGCTCATCGCTTCCCCCCGCTGCCCGCCGCGATCTGGCGGATCTCGACCCGGTCCTCGCCCGTGCCGAACACCGCGACCGCCTCGGAGTGTTCGAGGGCGGCCTTGACGTTCGGCAGATCCACCGCGTCGCGCCGTACCGTCGGCGAGGCCACGATGTAGTCGACGTCGCGCCAGCCGCCCGGCATGGTCTTGGAGACGGCGGGGTCGAGGTCGGCTTTGTAGAACCAGATCGCGCCGAGGCCGGGCTCATAGCCGGCGTGCACGAGGTCGAGCCACATCGCGTCGTCCACCAGGACGCGCTTGTCACCGCGGTCGGAGACCTGGGTGGCCATCCACGAAGCGGCCGCGCGGTAGGGGCCGTTGGCGTCCTGGGTCATGGCGGTGCGGTTTCCGTCGTACCACTTCGGCACGATGTAGGTGAGCGCGGCCAGGGCCAGGACGGCGGCCGTCGCCCAGCGCAGACCGGTCACCGCCCGCGGTTCGTCGACGCGCCGGCGCGAGCGGATCAGCACCGCGTGCGAGACGCTCGCCGCCGCGCCCGCGAGCACCAGGGACAGGAAGGGCAGCGCCTGGATGATGTACATCGCCGGCAGATAGCCGGACGGGCGCATCGAGACCAGCGCGAGGATCGCGACCGCGAGCGCGGGTCCCGCGAGCGCGCGGGCCGTGACCGACCAGCGCAGGACCACGAGCAGCAGGAGCGCCGCGGCGAGACCGCCGACCGGCAGCACCTTGTCGTAGTACAGCCAGGACTCGAGGACCCCGTTCGAGCCCGAGCCCGCGTCGAAGATGAAGCCCGATCCCGGACGGCTCATCTGGTACGCGATGCCGTCCCAGAGCGAGACATGGCCCGGGCCAGAGAACAACTCGCCCTTGAGCAGGGCGTAGAGCGGATAGCCGAGGCCGATCAGCGCACAGGAGGTGATCGCTCCGGTGACCGCGAACTTACGGGTGTCGCGGTGGCTGTGCCGCCACATGGTGAGCAGCACCGCGGGCAGGATGACGAGCATCGTCTCCTTGGTGAGCACGCCCACCGCGGCCGCCATGCCCGCGCCGAAGTGGTGCCACAGGTGCCGCGACGGCGAGGCCGCCAGGCAGAAGGCGAGCAGCATCCACATCACGGCGATGTTGTCGAGGAAGATTTCGCGCTGGAGGACCACCGACAGCGGGGAGAGCCCGAACAGCACCATCGCGAGACCGGCCGCCCAGCGCGGCAGCCACAGCCGGCGCGCCAGGACGTAGATCAGCACCGCGCTGACCGCGCTGACGAGCAGCATCGCCAGACGCATGCTGCCGACCGTCATCGCGTCCGGGGCGATCAGGGACGGTATGTAGGTCAGGCCCGCTATCTGGATCCAGCCGAGCGGCGGATGGTCGTACCAGTACGTGTAGTGCGCGAGGCCCTTGCCCTCCTGGACGGCCCAGGCCTGGGCGAGGTAGGTGCCCTCGTCGTCGCTGAGGTTCGGGTAGCCGGCGATGTTCCAGCCCTGGACGACGAGGATCGCGGCGAGCAGCAGCGTGCACAGGATGAGGTCGGTCGGCGAGCTGCGGAAACGGACGTACGGGCGGACCGTCACCCACCGCTTGTCGTGCTTCTTCTTGTCGTGCTTCTTCTTGTCGTGCTGCTCGGGCTTCTTCGGGGCGCTTTCGGGCGCACGGGTCTGCTGGACGGGGATCTCGGTGGTCGCCGAGTCCGCCGCCGGAAGCGTGGAGGTCACGCGCGGATCTCCTCAGGGCTCAGATGTGCGCCGACGTGGCTGGTCAGCTCCCACTCGTGGTTGCCGCGGCTCTCGCGCCACACTGCGCGGATCGCGGCGAAGGCGAGCAGCACCTGGTAGAAGGGCCCGCCGAGGATGAGCTTGATGTAGTGGATCAGCCTGATCTTGAGGGCGTACTGCTTGCCGAAGTCATGCAGTCCGACCACCTCGAAGACGAAGGTGACGAACGCCGTGATCAGCGGCAGGAAGGTGATGAAGGCGACCCCGACGGGCACGTCGAGGAAGAGCGCGACCGCCACGTTGAGCGGAATGATCAGCCCGGTGAAGGCCTGCAGGAACGGCGTCATCAGCGTGTAGCGGGCCAGCAACCGCTGCCCGAACGTGGGCAGTTGCTTCCAGTCCTTCTTGCGGTAGACCTGCAGGAAGCCCTGGTTCCAGCGGGTGCGCTGCTTGAGCAGCGACACCAGCGTGCCGGGAGTCTCCTCGCGGGTGACCATGTCGGAGTCGTACGCGACGACGACCTTCTTGCCGATGCTCGAAAGCCGCACACCCAGATCGCAGTCCTCGGCGAGGCAGTTCTGGTCCCAGCCGCCGGCGTCGCGCAGGACGTCCGTACGGACGAAGACGGTGTTGCCGCCGAGCGGGATGAAGCCCTTCTGCGCATGCAGATGCAGCCGCGAGCGGAACCAGAAGAAGTACTCCAGGCAGTTGCGCAGGCTGTACCAGCTGGAGTGGAAGTTGATCAGCTGCACCCCGCCCTGCACCACATCGGCGCCGGTCGAGCGGAACGCGTGGTCGACGTGCGCGAGCAGCTCCGGATGCACCTGGTCCTCGGCGTCGAAGACACCGACGACATCGCCGCGGCAGTGCGGCAGCGCGGTATTCAGCGCTTTCGGCTTGTTCTTGACCTCATGGGTGTCGGTGATGACCCGAACCCTCCGGTCCCGTCGGGCCGCCTCGTCGGCGACCGCGGCGGTCTCCGGATCGTCATGGCCGACGATCACGATGATCTCGAACGCGGCATGGCTCGACTCGAGCAGCCGCTGGATCGTGTGATCCAGAACGGCCTGCTCGTGCCGCGCGGGCAGCAACAGCGAGAACGCGAGTCCGTCGTTCCCGTGCGGCGCTTCGAACCTCGTGGCGGCGAGCGTCTCCGGCGTACGCCAGGCATGCATCTGCCACCACAAGGTGAAAGCAGCCATCCAGAACAGCGCCATCGAGACAGCACTGATCACAACAGTGGACAGCAAGAGTCCCCCCAGACCCCACAGTGGGAACGACTCCCCGTCGTCCCACACCCCCAGGCAACGGCCGACGGCCGCACCATTCCCCCCAAGCTACGTGGAGAGAATACGGGGGGATTGTGAAGGCCAGCAGCTCTTACAAGCAAATCCCTTGTTTCATCTCAGCCCCCAAGATGTACGACCCGTCACAACTCTTCACGGTTGTACGAGCTTTTCGGACAGTTCCTGAACGCTGGTGACCGGGGCGTCACAGGTGAAATTTCGGCACACATACGCAGCCGGCGCACCGTTCACCAGCGGACGTCCGGCCAGCAACGGCAGTTCCTGCTCATCTCCGTGAGCCACGACGGCACCAGGGGCCGTGGACAGAAGCGCGGCGCGCACCAGCGCGCGCGTGTCCGGATCGTTACGGTCCCCGACCACCGCGATCTCCCGCGGCCCGTCGAGCAACGCCTCCGCCACGGCCAGTCCGTGCCCGATGAACCGCGGCGCCTTCGGCCCGAGCGCCTGCACGATCCCCAACGCCCGCTCCGCCGCGGTGCGATGGGGCTCGGCGCCCGTGTGGGCGGCATACGTGAGCAGCGCACCCGCCGCGGCACACCACCCGCTCGGGGTGGCGTTGTCCGTCGGATCCTGCGGCCGCCGGATCAACTGCTCGGCGTCGTGCGCGGTGTCGTACAGCCCACCGTTCTCGTCCGCGAACTGGTCAAGCACGATGTCGAGCAGGAACCCGGCGAACTCCAGCCAGACCCCCTCCCCCGTCACCGACGCGAGCGCGAGGAAACCCTCGGCGACATCCGCGTAGTCCTCCAGCACCCCGTTGTTCGCGCCCCGCCGGCCGTCCTTCGACGTGCGCGCGAGCCGGGCGTCGGGGCCCATGTGCAGCCGTACGAGAAGATCCCCTGCGGCCAGCGCGGCGTTCACCAGATCCGGCCGGTCGAAGTACGCACCGGTCTCGGCGAGCGCGGCGATCGCGAGCCCGTTCCAGGCCGCCACCACCTTGTCGTCCCGGCCGGGCTCGGGCCGCCGCGCCCGCGCCTCGAACAGCCGCTGCCGGATGGACCGGATCTTCTCCGACTCCACCAGAGCGTCACCCTGCGGCAGTTGAAGCACCGAGGCCCCCTCCTCGAAGGTCCCCTCCTCCGTCACCCCGTAGTGCACCGCGGCCAGCCCGGCATCCTCCTCCCCCAGCACCTCGACGAGCTGCCGCGGAGTCCATACGTAGAAGGCGCCCTCCACATGCTTCCCGGAGACCGGATCCTCCGAGTCGGCATCGAGCGCGGAGGCGAACCCGCCCTCGTTGGTGCGCAGTTCCCGCACCATGAAGTCGGCGGTCTCCAGGGCGACCCGCTTGGCGAGCTCACTGCCGGTGGAACGCCACAGGTGGGCGTACGCCCGGCAGAGCAGCGCATTGTCATAGAGCATCTTCTCGAAGTGCGGAACTTCCCACTTCCGGTCCACGCTGTAGCGCGCGAACCCGCCCCCGAGCTGGTCGTAGATCCCGCCCCGCGCCATCCGCTCCAACGTGTCCTGCGCCATCTCCAGCGCACCCACCGCGCCGGTGCGCGCGTGATGCCGCAGCAGGAACTCCACGGCCATGGACGGCGGGAACTTGGGCGCACCCCCGAACCCGCCATGCGTGGCGTCGTAGTCCCTGGTCAGCCCGAGCAGCGCCTGATTGAGCTCCTCCTCGCCCGGCAGCTTGCTCGCCCCGTACGCGAGCTCCCGCTGCGACAGATCCCGCGCGATCTTCTGCGCGACCTCGGTGACCTCGTCACGCCGCCCGCTCCACGCCTGCTGCACACCCTCCAACACCTGCCGGAACGAGGGCATCCCGTGCCGGGGCGCGGGCGGGAAGTACGTACCGAAGTAGAACGGCTCCTTGTCCGGCGTCAAAAACACCGTCATCGGCCACCCACCCTGCCCGGTCGCCGCCTGCACGGCCTCCATGTACACGGCATCGACGTCGGGCCGCTCCTCGCGGTCGACTTTGACGTTGACGAAGTGCTCGTTCATGTAGGCGGCGGTGGGCTCGTCCTCGAAGGATTCGTGAGCCATCACATGGCACCAGTGGCAGCTCGCATATCCGACGCTCAGCACGACCGGCACCCCGCGCCGGCGCGCCTCTTCGAAGGCTTCGGGCGACCACGGCCACCAGTCGACGGGGTTGTCGGCGTGCTGGAGCAGGTAGGGGGAGGTCTCTTGGGCCAGTCGGTTCGGCATACCGCCATCCTGCCCGACACCGTGGCCCGGGCCCTTCAGCGGAACGCGGTGATGTTGCGGGACGCCCAGGTGGTGAACGTGCGGGGCGGGTGGCCCGTGATGTGTTCGACCGTGGGGCTGATGCGTTGTTCGGCCTCCGTGGGGGTGCCGAGGATGGAGAGGGTGGTGTCCGCCACGGGCTCGGGGAGGAAGTGGAGCATCTGGGCGCGGGCTTCGGCGCGGGTCTGCTCGGTGAAGCGGACGGGTTCGCCGAGTGCGCGGGCGATCGCCTCCGCCTGGTCGCGTGGGGTGACGCGTTCGGGTCCTGTGAGGTCGTAGACGGCCTCGTTGTGGCCCGGTTCGCGCAGGGCGACGGCGGCGACCTCGGCGATGTCCGCGGGGTCGATCACCGGGAGCCCGGTGTCGGCGAAGGGGGCGGCGATCTCGCGGCGGGTGCGGGCCGATTCCGCCCAGGCGAAGGCGTTGGAGGCGAAGCCGCCGGGGCGCAGGATCGTCCAGTCGAGCCCTGACTCGCGTACGGCGTCCTCGATGACGCGTGCCGTCCGCCCGTGCGAGGCCGATTCCGGCCGGGTGGCGACGCCTTGGGAAGACAGCAGGACGACGCGCCGCACTCCGGACCGTTTCACCGTGTCGAGCAGGCGCGGCGGGTCGATCAGGAAGGCGCTGGGCCCTCCGCTCTGCAGGAACAGTGCGTCGGCGCCTTCGAGTACGGGCCGGAGGGTCTCCGGATCGGTGAGATCGGAGGGGAGCGCCCGCACGCCCTCGGGCAGATGTGCGTCCGTGATGCCGCGGGCCGTGGCGGTCAGCGGCACACCCGCCGCGGCGAGGGTTTCGACGAGGGCGCGGCCGACGTTGCCGGTGGCTCCGGTGATGGCCATGGACATGCTTAACACCCGTTTTCGGTAGGGGAATTGACCGCTTGCGGACCGCTCGTCCGGCGACTGACGGGACGCTAACACCCTGGATATAGTGGGTACCTAGGGGAAAGTGACTATCGCCGAGGGATGTATGCGGCGCATGGATGAGGGGGACGTATGACCGTCGCGGATGAGCGCAAGGGTCGCCCGGCCGCGGCCGCCGGTACCGATCCCGAACTGGCCTGTCCCATCGGCCCGGTGGTCGACATCGTGTTCAGCCGCTGGACCACGCCGATCCTGTGGACGCTCCACACGCACGGCCGCCAGCGCTTCGTGGAGCTGGAGCGGCGCATCACCCGGATCACGCCCAAGGTGCTCACCCAGCGGCTGCGCCAGCTGGAACGGGACGGGCTCGTGGTGCGCACGTACCACCCGGAAGTGCCGCCGCGCGTCGAGTACGAGATCAGTGAGTTCGGCCGCAGCCTCGGCCCGCTCTTCGCGCAGCTCGCCGAGTGGGCCGCGCAGAACCTGGACACCGTGGAGGAAGCCCGGCAGGCCTACGACGGCCAGGGGGCGGGTCACTAGGGCAGTCACTAGCGCCCGTCCTGCGCCCTGCATTCACGAGACCCGCTCGCGAACTCCGCGTACTCGCAGGACACTTGGGTACGGCGATCAGCACAGGCTCCGCGAGACGCGCTCTGCGAGAGAGCGCTCCGCGGGATTGTTTGCGAGGGGGACGCGATATGCGGGACGCCCACCGGGCCGAGGCCGAGCGGCTGCTGGCGCGCGCGGTCGAGGAGGAAGTACGCCGCTCCGGCGGGCGGACCGACGGGAACGTACTGCTCAACCGGGGGCGTTCGGCGCTCGACGCGATGGCGGCGAGTGCCGCCGAGGAGTACACGGCGTTCGCGCAGGCCCTGGACGAGGCGGAGGCCGGGGCGCAGTCCTTCGGGGACCGGTTCGGCAAAGAGGGCGCGACTCCGCTGTTCGTCACGGTGGTCGCCGCCGTCGCGGCCGCCGTCGCGGACCTCGCCCTCGGTACGGGGGCCGGGACGGCCGTGGGCGCGGGGGCGATCGTGGCCGTGGTCGGAGCCGCCGCGACCGTCGCGAAGATCACGGCCGCCCATATGCCCGCCGCGCACCAGGCGGCCGGGGCACGGAATCAGCCCGGCGGCCCGGAGCAGCTGCGGCTGCAGTGGCTGACCGCTCTGGAGGTACGGGGGATCCGGCCGTACATCGATCAGCAGCGGGTGGTCGCGGGGCGCGGCTCGAGGGGCGAGGCCAAGAAGAAGGCCGCCACCACTTCGCTGCTGCCGAGGGACAAGAGCCAGGCGGCCCGGCGCCGCAGTGTCCTGGAGTCCTCGTTCGCCCAACTCCCTGAGCCCGACGGCCCGTTCGCGGGGCGGCGGCAGGAGCTCGGGCGGATCGCGCAGTGGGTGCACGCGGCGCGCGCCTCGACGGAGACCAAGCCGACGGTGGTCGTCCTGCACGGGGCGCCGGGCTCCGGGCGGTCGACGCTGGCCGTGCACGCGGCGCATGATCTGCGGGACCAGTTCCGCGGGGCGTGCGTGGTCGATCTGCGCGGGGACAGTACGACGGAGCCGCCGCGCACGACCCGCGACGCGCTGCTGCATCTGCTCAACCGGCTCGGTGCGCCGCGCGAGCAGCTGCTCTTCCGTGAACGGTCCTCGCAGGACCAGCAGTTGAGACGTCTCAGCGAGCTGTACCACCAGCATCTGACGGGGCTGCCGGTCACCGTCGTACTCGATGACGCGAGCGATGCGGAGCAGGTGCGCACGCTGATCCCCGAGCGCTCGGACTCGCTGGTCCTCGTCACGTCCCGCAAGCCGCTGGAGCTGCGCGCGGACACCCCGGCGTGGGTGCATCAGCTGCCGGTCGAGGCCCTCGACGCGGGCGGTTCGGAGGAGCTGCTCACGTCGGCGGCCCAGGACGCGAGCGGCCCGTACGACTCCCAAGCGTCGGACAGGATCCGGGAGTTGTGCGGCGGTCTTCCGCTGGCGCTGCGGATCGCGGGGTCCTCGCTCGGGCCGCGGACGCCGCGCCAGCTGGCCGCGGACCTCGACGCGTACGGGCCGGTGGACGCCGTCGAGCGGGTCCTGTGGCTGCGCTACACCGACCAGAACGAGACGGGCCGGCGCCTGCTGCGCCGGCTCGCGCTCGCCGGGCGGGCCTCGCTCGGGGCGGCCGCGGCGGCGTCGCTGCTCGCGACCGACGAGCCGGAGGCGACCCGTCATCTGACGACGCTCGCCCGCGCCGGCCTGATCGACCACGTGCGCGGCAGCCGCTACCGGCTGCACGATCTCGTACGGGCCTTCGCGCAGGCCCGTCTGATGGACGAGGAGGAGCCGGCCGAGCGCACGGCCGCGCAGGAGCGGCTGATCGCCAACTACGCCGAGCTCGCCGACTCGGTGATCCGTCTGGTCGACGGCAAGACGTCCACGCGGGCCGGGCAGTTCGGGCCGCACGGGTTCACCTCCCTGGATGCGGCGCTGCGGTGGCTGGACGAGGAGTCGTCGTTCATCACGGCGGCGCTGCGGCACGCGGAGGGCGTCGACCAGCAGGCCGTACTGAATCTGCTCGGCGCGCTGTGCGACTACTGCCTCCTGCGCGGCGACCTCTACCGTCTGGGCGAGATCAGCGAGTTGACGGCCGCGGTCGACCAGGGCCTGCTCGGACGCTCGGTGCAGTGGCGTACGGGTATCGCGGCCCGCCAGCTCGGCGAGCTGGACAAGGCGCGTACGACGCTGGCCTCGGTGGTGGACCTGTACTTCGAGGCTCACCACGAGGCGGGCGCGGCCCGGGCCCTGTGCTCGCTCGGCATCACGCTCCACCACCAGGGCCAGCTCGCGGAGGCGGCGGCGAAGCTGCGCGAGGCCCTCGATCTCCAGGCATCGCCTTCGCTCGACGCGGACCGGGCGTGGACGCTGCACGCGCTCGCCGCCGTCGAGCGCGACCGCGCCCAGATCGCCGAGGCGCTCCGCCTCCTGGACCAGGCCCTCGCACTCCACCAGGCCGGCGAGTCCGTGCACGGGCAGGCCTGGGCCCACTTCCAGCTGGGTCAGGTGTATCTGCGGATGGGGGAAGTCCCGCGTGCGGAGGGGGAGTTGACCACGGCCCTCGATCTGTACGGGCGGACCCGCGACGCGCGCGGCGAGGCCTGGGCGCTCACCCAGCTCGCACGGGCCCGCCTGGTCGACGGGGACATCTCGGCGGCCGTGGACGGACTGCGGCAGGCCGTTTCCCGTCATCGGGACAACGAGGACGCGCGTGGCCAGGCGTGGACGCTGTACTACCTCGGGCAGGCCCTCGAGGAGCGCGGCGACCTCGATCAGTCGGTACGGGAGCTGGAGCGGGCGCGCACGATGTTCTCGCGGATGCGGGACGTGTACGGGCTCGCGTGCGCGCGGCACCACTCGGGCCGCGTGACCCGCGACCAGGGCGCGGCGCGCACGGGTTCGCTGCGCAACTCCGGCTTCGCCCGCCAGCTGCTCGCCGACGCCCGCGCGGACTTCCACCGGATCGGGGTGGCGCACGGGGAGGCCTGGACGTGTCTGGAGCTCGCGGTGGTCGACGCGGGCAACAACCGTTCGGCCCAGGCCCTCGAGCTCTGCGACACGGCCGGCTCGCTCTTCGCCTCGTACGGCGACCGGCGCGGCGAGGACTGGGCACGCTTCCTGCGCTGCACCCTCCTGCCGTACGCGTCACCGGGCGGCTCGGAGGTCGGCGCGGCGGTGGCCCACGAGGAGGTGCTCCAGCTGACGGGGGCCGACCATCCGACACGGGACGGGAAACTGGGCGAGTACCTGTCGGCGTACGCCCTGATGCTGGAACGCGACATCGACCTGGAGGCGGGCTGGCAGGCCTGGCGCCTGGGCATGGTCCCCGGCCGCCATGCGCGGGAGGTCATGGGGGTGGGCGTAGCCGCTTGAGTGACAGGGGGACCATCTGTCCAGCTCGATGCCCGTTTCGTACGGGAATGAGCTGGACAGATGGTCCCCCTATCGACTCGGTTAAGCCTTGCGGGCCTCGTCCGACGTGGGCGGGGCGGGGGTTGCCTTCGGG
>NZ_JAAKZW010000058.1 GCF_011044995.1 Streptomyces mesophilus
CGCCTTTCGGCGCCGCCCGCCCCAGTGCACACGCCCAGCCTTCACCGTCCGGCCAGACAAAGCACCGGACTTCACCAAGGCCACTCGGTGACGGGCCCTCGCGCTGCCCAGGACACGCTCACGCCCGACAGCTCCCTGCCGCACGTCACCGATCTAGCAGTGGCCCCGTCTCCCGCGGGGCCACTGCCACAAACAGGAAGATCCAAATAGCGCAACTGACATCAAAAGTCATCGCAATTGATCATCGCGCAAGGCGCTCAACGACTCTCGAACACACCTCGAAACAACTCCCGATCAGACGTCCATAGCCACTCCTCACCGCGATCGGTGGAAAGCCGGGGCCGTGGTGTACCTGGGCACGGTTGCCGCAGCGAGCGGGCTGCCTCCAGCATCAGGATGCCGGCGCTGAGGATGGTGGCGCGGCACGGAGTCGGTGAGCCGGGACATCAGGGGCCGCGTCGCGCTCACGTCGACCTTGTCGCCGCGGTGTTGAGGGGGGCATACGCCGTTCGAGGTCCAGGAGCAGCCGCACACCTCGCTGGTGATGACCATCGGGGGTTCGGCCTGCGTGATGACGGTGATGGCTGGATCATCAGGTTGTCCGGGCGAGCGTCCTGTTGCTTTCCCAACTGAACGCGGCCGGCGCCCTCGACTGGTCTCGCGCCTGCGCAGAGGCCTGACCCGCCCCGCTGAAACATAACCGGGCTCCCGGCGCATCAGGGAAGTGACCATGTCATCCCTTACGGACAAGGACCTCGATGCGTCGCCACCTGTCATACGCAGCCCTCGCGATGGCCGCCGGACTCACCTTTGTCTCCTTACTGGCCACGCCGGCGGCCGCCGAACAGCAGTGGCGCGACATCAGCCCTCCAGGGGGTGAGGGCAGCGTGCTGATGGACGTCGAGTCGGCCGGCGCCACCACCTGGGCCGTGGGCAAACGGTTCGGCAGCCGTCTGGAGCCCGAGAGCCCCGTGGCGCTGCGCTGGACGGGCAAGGCCTGGCAGGAGCCGGCCCTGCCCGAGCAGTACGGTCCGCTCCTGGACGTCTCCGTCAGCGGGAGCGGGCAGGTGTGGGCGGCGGGCACCGCGGTCGATGTCACGGCCGGAGGGCAGTCCCTTCGTGCCATGCTCCTGCACTGGAAGGGCGGCGCCTGGCAGAAGACGACGCTCCCCTTCCCCGACACGGCTACGGACAGTTGGCTGGACGCGGTGGAGTCCACCGCCGACGGCCGTGTCTGGGCGTTCGGCGGGTACAACGACGCGCAGGGCGCGGCCAGCGTCCTGTTCCACAGGGACTCGGCGGGCACCTGGAACACCCTCCCGGCGAACACCGGCCTGAACTGGGTCGCCGGCCTGGAGGCTGCGCCGGACGGAACGCTGACCGCCACCGGCGACGGCGTGTCCCACTTCGACGGCCGTACGTGGGTCAAACAGCCCCTCCCCCACAGCGACATGATCCTCGACGGGCTCAACGTACGGTCCACGAACGACATCTGGGCCGTGGGATTCCGCCCGGACGAGACCCTGTGGCGGCGGCCGGTAATAGTGCACTTCAACGGCCGCTCGTGGCGCGAGATCCCCACCCCGGTCGAAACCGGCCAGCTCTACGACATCGCCTTCGACGGCTCCGGCCGCCCGGTGATCGTGGGCGAGACACAGGACACCGCAGTCAACGAGGGCGGAAACTACATCCTCACCCGTAACCAACGCGGCGCCTTCACCCGCACAGAATCCCCTGCGGGCGCCGGCTACCTCTACGGCGCGGCCACGGACCGGGCTGGAAACATTGTGACGGTCGGCGGAGCAGCCGGCGCCGCGGACACGATCTCCCCCGGTTCGTACGCGGGACTGCGCACCACACGCCCCTGACCGGCCAGAGTCCGCCCCGTCGTGCGGCACAACCGCCCGGTGCCGCACGACGGCCGCGTCGCCCCACGCGCAACCGGACCACGCCCCTAAGAACCCATCTCTGAGCCTCTGTTGATCTCGTACACGGCCGCGGTGGCGGCCTTGGCTGCGCACGGAACCCTGTGCTCGCAGTGGTCCGTCAGCGGGCTTTGCGGAGAGCTTTCGGGTGCTCCTCGCGCCGTGCCGGTACGCCTTTGCGGGATCACCAACCTCGAAGTACGCGGCTGGACACCGACCTGAGCCCTACGGAACACCGACTCTGTCGCCAGCAACTTCGGTTACGTGCCCCTCAACCTCGACGTCGGCGACCGCACCACCAGCCGCCCCCTAACCGCATGGCGTCTGGCACTAGTAGCAGTGCCAGGCAGCCCGCCCGCGTGTGGTCGCTCGGCAGATCTCTTTTCCCGCACGAGTGCGTTTGGCTGGGGCTCAGTGAGCGGGCCCGGGTTGTTCAACACGTGGCACGGTCCCCGAGGCCACGGGTACGGCCGGCCCTTGGGATACGCGGGGCGTGGTGGTCGTCGTGAGCGCCAACGTCTGGTCTCCCCTGCTCGTCTGGGTGGTCGGCTTGTGGCGGCCGGGCCTGCGTTGTTCGCCGCCGGCGGTGGGTGCATGTATCCGGTGTGGTCGCTCGGCGGGGTGGAGTCGCCGCGCGGGCCGTGACGCCGGGCGATATGCGGCCTTGTACTGATCATGAATATGCGAATGATGAGCGGGGCTGCTTTGGCAGCACTGGTCACGGGCGCCACGGTCCTCGGTGCTGGCTCTGCGTCGGCCGCCGGCTACCGCTGCACGACGTCGAGCAAGACCATCGACCACCCCGGAAGCACCGCCCTGTCGGACGACTTCGACTTCAAGGTCACGACCTGCGCCAAGCGGGAGGGCGGTTACGTCTACTCCAAGTTCACCGTGGACATCGACGGCCCGCCCGGCTTCTCCGGCTACCAGGTCGTCAACTACGACACCCGCGGACTGGCTCAGGTCAAGAATTCCGGATCTGGCACCGTGGTGAAGTCCGCGTACGGGAGCGGCCTGGCAGGCAAGATGAACAACCTCAACGGCTACGGCAACACGATCTACACGAGCCCGACTGCGCAGTACAGGCCCGCGGCCGGCTACCGGTACCGCGGGGGCAGCGTCCTGCAGATCGACTGGAAGGACGACGGCGCGGGTTTGAGGTCCTACAGCTTCTCCGCCTCGCCGACCGTCTGACACTCACACCATCAGTACTCACCCCTGCCGGGCAGAGACCCACGGACACCCGCAGCTCGACGGTTTCTCGGGCACTCGCCAGCGTGATCCGGCCATGACGGACCCTGGTGCGCCTTTCTCCAAGAGGTGCGGTCGGCACGTGAGGAAGGGTGCCCCTCCATGGCCATGACAAGGGGGATACGTGAGCAAGAGATGGCTGATCGTCGGCGCGGCTCTGGCCGGTCTGTTCACCGCAGGTCTGGCGCCGGTTCAAGCGGCGGCGGAACCGACAGCACCGCAGGCTGCGGCAGCTCCCGCCCGGAACAACTCGATCGATGAACCGGTGTACTTCCTCAAGGGCTACTCGAAGGGCGACCCGCCGGGCGTCAACTGCGGCAACTACTGGGGCCCGGCACTCAAGTTCTTCAAGGTCGAGGGGTGGCGAGGCCCACGGCACACCGTGGCCTTCTACGCCAACGACAGAAACTGCAGCATCCGTATCGCCCGGGGCTCCACCGCGACATCCATCCGAGAGCTGGGCCGACGCCTCGCCTGGGACATCCACCGCCGCTACTCGACGCAAGGGAAGTCGGTCGACCTGATCGGCCACTCGATGGGCGGACTCATCGCCCGCGCGGCGCTGACCGGAGTACAGAAGCAACTGCCCGGCTGGCCGCCGTACATCTACGTCGAGGACGTGGCGACGCTGGGCGCCCCGCACGACGGCATGGCGCTCGGCTACTTCTGCCTGGCGGCCCAACTGTCGCGCCAGTGCAAAGAGATGCGGCCCGGTTCCGGGTTCCTGGACTGGACGGATGAGAATCCGCAGTCGGCCCAAGGCACCGACTGGACCCTTATCGGCGCGGACGACGACGGAGTCGTGGGCTGGTCCGCGCTGCGTATGCGCGCGGGCCACCGGGTCTGGTACACGGGAAACAACGCCGGATGGAGTCATGGGGCGCTCAACGACATCACCACGGGCACGTACGCGATGATCTACGAGAATCCGCCGGAGGTCGCGCAGGAGAAGAAGGAAGGCGCGGCGCCGGTCCGTGCCGCGATGAACTCCCTGTACTGGTGGAAGAACTGGTAACCGCGTACGCGGGAAAGAACCGTTAACCCTCCTGGACAGCACCACGGCCGTGGTGCTGTCCAGGAGGGCAGCCGCTGCGGACGATGTCGAGGACATACAGGTGCTCGGGTGGCCTGTTGATCCAGTAGACGACGGCGAGCGGGCCGACGGTGCCGGGTTGGAGTCGTACAGCTTCTCTGCCTCGCCGACCGTATGACACACACGCTGTATCGGCCCTGTTCTCCCGAAGCTGCCGCGAACAGGGCGTGTGACGCCCTACTTGACCTTGCACTCGCAGGCCCCGATCGTCCCCACCGGCTTGGTTACCACGGTCTTTCCGTCGACTGTGATCGAGCAGCTGGGCGCTTCCGCCAGCTTCCCGTCGGCGGTCTGTGAGTGGCCGGCCTGAACGCTGACGAGCATGCCCTGCGTGAGGTAGGCGCCCTCCAGCTCGACGCGCTCGGACTTCTTCCACGGCAGGGTGACGGTGTCGGAGGTCATCGCCGCCCCGTACAGGACGCTCGTCTTCCCCTCCCCGTGACCTCGTACGTCACCTTCCGGACAGCGTTCTTCCCACCCACGTCGTCCTGCGGCTGCTGAGTCTTCGATTGCTCCTTGCCCGCTTCCCCACGGGCCCGTGCCGAGCTGCTCGGGCTTGAGCTGTCGCCGCAGCCGACGGGCATGACGGTGGTCGCCACCAGGAGGGCCACAGAGAGCTTGATCGTCGTACGTAAGGTCGCTCCGTTCTGCGGAACCCGATCAGTACCCGCACCTGCGACAACCCGGAACCCGCTCAGCCGGTCACGGCGCCGTACGGGAGGAACACCAGAGCGGGACGAGACACGGCAGAGAACGGGAAATGACCTGACGCCGAACCGGATGCCGATCGGCCCCCCGATTCCGTACGGCTATTGTCCGCTCACATCATGTGATCGTCGGCATATGCCGGGCGTATTGGCTGGAACCGCCTGCTGTCCCCTTGCCCGTCCATCAAGTCGCCAGTGCAACAGTTGAGTTGTTGAGCACCGGGAGCCCTCGTAGCCGCCCTGGGCACGGAGTGTGGCTGCAATACCACCCTGAGCCAACAACGGCCGCACCGTGGCAGAGCAGTAGCTCGTCCTGATGATGATCGCGGTAGGGGCGTGACCGCCCGCGGACCCTGTGGTTGACAGATCGTGCGAAACCGAATCCTGATGACCGCCGCCTTCGCGGCCGCGACCTTGACCACCGCACTGCCTGCAGCGAATGCAGCCGTAAGGGTGAGCCCGTCCGCGGTGACCGCGCAGTGGCCGAACAAGTGCGGGTACTCGGTCACTACCGACGGGGCGCGGCTGCGCACCGGGCCCGGCTCCGGGTACACCACGCTCGGCCTGCTGCGGAAGGGTGATCCGGTGAGCGCCTCGCAGCGGCGCGGCGACTGGTACAAGGTGAGCCTGCAGTGGGACTCCGGATCCGACTACGGCAACCGCCGCAGCAACGGGCTCAAGGAGGGCACCACGGGCTGGATCTCCAAGAGCCTGCTCCAGGCCGACACCTGCATGCAGCTCAACTGAGCAGCACACGAGCGTGATCGCAACAGTCGTGGGGCGGTAGCCGATGGATCCTGTGCGTGCTGAGGCGCTCGCGCGCGGCCAGCGAAAGCAGCGTGAGCACTACGGCGAGCCGCTGGGCGTGACCTTCGGCCGGATCATGAAGGTCCTGGAGCTGAACCAGACCCGGCTCGCCGCCGTACTCGGCCAATCCCAGGCGATGCTGTCGCAGCTGATCAGCGGGTTCCGGGTGCTGATGCAGAACCCGAGCGTGCAGCAGCGCGCCCATCTGCTGGGCGAGTTGGCCGACGAGGTCGCGGCCGGACGGGTCTCGCGCGAGGACGCGATCGGACGCCTGGAGGAGATCCGGGCCGTAAACGTGGCGGGCTTCATCCCTCCGCCGCGCGGCGCCAACGTGCCCGGGGATCCCACGCTCAAGCGCGCCGTGCGGGACATCCAGGGCCTGCTGCGGTCCTTGGCGAGCGGCCCGGACCTGCTCAACGCTGTGGCGCTGCTCGAGGGCGAGCACCCGGAGATCGCCGAGGTGTTGCGGGTGTACGGGACCGGTCGGACCCGCGATGCGCTGGCGCACTTCACGCGCCATCAGTGAGCACTGCGCCGCCGAAAGGGCTGCTGCCGCGTACCGGTGCGGGGTCCCGGGCTGTCGGGGATGGCTGATCTCCGCTGTGCCGGACTCAAATCCGTGATCGACATTGACGAGTTCACGCGGGAAGCCCGGTTGGCGATCCGAAGCCTGATCGAGCTATACGCAGGTGGCAATATGCAGCTGCTGCCTTCGATGCCGATCCGCGCAGCGCCGCGGATGTCTTGGACGAGTACGTGCTGCGCCTGCCCATCCGGGAGCTCGAGACGGACGACTGGATCACCCTGCACTCCGACCTGACCGCGTTCCTCATGGTGGTGCTGCAGGAGATCTACAGCGCGACGTGCCGTGCCCGGCTGGATGGCACGCTGCCCACCGGCTGGGAGCTGGTGATCGATGTCGTCGGCGAGGACGGGCAGCAGCGCACGATCGCCCCGTGGCCGCTGGTGCTTGAGCACCTGCGTCCTGTTCCGCAGCGAATCCCCCGCCTCCTGGAGGCCGTTGAACGCGCAGCCGGGCACGGCGCTGGCTGACCGTTAGAGACCTCGTCTGCAAGACATCCGGCGTCATGCGCGGCAGGATGGCGCTCACGCCCGGCACCCGTGAGGTGGCCGGGGACGATGGGACGCCGGCAGTGGAGGGATGAGGGAGGGCGCGTGGCAGCGGGGTGGGGGATCCTGCGACAGATTGCAGCAGGGGCGGCAGCAGTGCTGATGGTCTGCGCTGCGCCAGGATCAGCGAGCGCGAACGAAACGGCCGATGATCCGCGGGCCTACGGGTACGACCCGAAGGCGAAGTCGGTCACGGGTAGTTCCAGCATGCTCAGCGGCCCAGAGCTGGCCGAAGGGGCTCCGTACCGCAGCACGCTCACCGGCAGCGGCCCGGTGTACTTCCGCGTCGCGCTCGACGCGCGCTCGAATGCGTACGTGTCGGCGGTCGCCGTCCCTGAGTCGGACAGCGACCTGACGGCGCTGCACTCGCTCCAGATCAGCATCGTCGACGCCACGGGCACGAGTTGCGATCGGCAGAGTCAGGGGTTCGCGAACGGATTCGCGCAGCCGCTCGCCGTCACCGCGATCCGCACCATCGGGTCTGCAGAAGGCGAGACCGATGCGAAGTGTCAGCAGGCAGGCACGTATTACGTCGCGGTCTCGCGTTCCAGCCGAGGCGCTGGTGCAGCCCCGTGGAAGCTGGATCTCCGTGTCGATGCCGAGGCTCCGCTAAAGAAGGCGGGCTCGGGCGGGCCGTCCGCGGCAGCGCCGGAGGCCAAGCCGACGGGCGCGCCATCCCAGGTGGATGGCGGGTCCGGGTTCGGCCTCGCCGCGGCCGTTCCGTCGGGCACCGCGATCAGTGACATCAGCGCGGGGCGATCGCGGTTCTACCGGGTGCCGGTCGGCTGGGGCCAGCGGCTGACGGTGGCCGCGGAGCTGGCCGCGAGCCGCAAGGGTTCATACGTGGCGAGCGCCGTGTCGGTGTCCGTGTACAACCCGGCCCGCATGCATGCCGATACGGCCGTCCTGGGCTACCGCGGAGAAGCGGCCACCGCGGATGTGGAGGACCTGCCGGCCGTGGCCTACGAGAACCGTTCAGCCAGGCAACGCACAGACGCGGCAATGCGGTTTCCCGGCTGGTACTACGTCAAGGTGACCGCCTCCCCCGAACTCGCCACCACCTGGGGCCAGGCCCCGCTGAAGCTGTCCCTGCGCCTCACCGTCGACGGTGCGGCCCGCAACCAGCCCGCGTACGCGGGAGATCCGGGCATCTTCCAGATCCCCGGAGTAAAACCCTCACCAGCACCCAAGGACCCTTCGGCAGCCGAGGACGCCGACAGCGGCGGGATGAAGCCCCTGGCGATCGGCGCCTTCGGCACGGGGACGCTTCTCCTCGCCGTCGCCGGTGTACGCGTAGCGCGCGCCCAACGAACGTCGCCGTAGCGGGCAGAGCGCCGCCACCGACCAACCCTCCCCCGCCGGGAAACGTGAGCGGCCCTGCACCACGTGCGGGATGCAGGGCCTTGGGCTTCGGTCCTGTCGTCGCCCCACCGCCGACCGTACGGTCGCCGCAATATGTGCGCATGTGGGGTCGGCCAGCCGTGGATATCGCTGCTCGCCCAGTTCACCGAAGGGCAAATTGGACGTATCTGCCCTGGCGCACCTTCGTCGCCCGCGGCTGCAGTACGTGTTTCGCGCGCGCAGGCGGCATCAACGTGCGCCAGTGGCGGACTTGTCTCGGGCCTCGGTTGGGAGCTCAGTCGGTCCACGTCTCCCAGCGCATCTCCGGTGCTGGGCAAAGGCCTGCGTCGATCGCTTCCTCGTACGACATGGGTTCGAAGCTGATGTAGACGCAGTCCTGATAGACCGGCTGCACTGCGTACCAAGCCAGGGACATGAGTGCCACCATGAACAGTGAGTAGGCCAGGTGTCGTGGTCTGACAGCGCCCGATATCGGTCTGATCATGGCCGTGATCCTAGGGATCCGTTGATCAGGCCTGGAGCCAGGCCCAGATCCCTACAGCAATCAACAGGAGCCCGATTCCGGTGAGCCAGCCCGTCCCGGCCGGCAGTCCGCTCTCCCGCGCTGCGGGCTGGAAGTCGGCCGCGGGCGCCACCGGCGCGGTCAGGCGAGCAGTTGTGGCGGTCGATGAAGGGGCCGGAGCCCGCGCGGAGGCCGGCTGTGAGAGAGCTGCGTCGGCTGCGGCGCCCTGGGGTCTGCGCAGTTGCGCGGTCGCGCCGGTGAAGGGAACGGGCTCGGCAGCCGGCTGAGGCTCGGTGGTGAGCGGGCCCTGAGGGCCGAAGCCGTCGGGAAGCGGCGCGAGTTGGTCGAACACCTCGATGGTGCTGTCGCTGTCCGGCTCCGGCAGCTGCGGGGCAATCGCGGCGAGGACCGTGCGGGCCTGGGCCGCGGTGGCGAGGCGCTCGAGCGGGTCGGGATGGAGCAGTTGGGTGATCACCTGCCACCACAGGTCGGGAACCTGCTCAGGGGCCGCGGGCGGGATGCCGTCGTCGGTGTAGGCGCGGACCAGGGCGGGGGTGTCCGGGTAGGCGCCTTGCAGGAGGTAGAGGGCGACGACGCCGACCGCGAACAGATCGGCGCGCGGGTCGGGTTCGGCACCCTCGTACTGTTCCGGCGCAACAAATCCAGGGGTGCCGATGACCTGATGCACCTGGGTCATGCGGACATCGCCGTCCTGGTGGGCTAGGCCGAAGTCCCCGATGCGCAGGCACGGTTGTTTCGGCCCGGTGGCCTCGAGGAGCAGGTTGCCGGGCTTGATGTCGCGGTGGACGAAGCGCAGTGCGTGGACGGCATCGAGGCCGGCGAGCAGCTGGTCAACGAGGGTGGCGACGTAGCGGGGCGGCAGCGGCCCGTAGTCGCCGACCAGGTTGGCCAGGGTTCCGCCGCCGGCGAGGTCCATGGCGATGAGGACCTTGTCGTCGGCCGCGGCCCAGCCGCTGGGGGCCAGGACGTGGGGGTGCTCGATGCGGCGGGCGCCTTCGCGGACGAACCGGAGGAGGTTGTGGGCCTGGGATTGCTGCAGCATCTTGGCCGCCACGTAGCGCTGTTCGCGGATGTCCCAGGCCCGGTAGACGAGCCCGAATGCGCCTTGCCCTAGCTCGTCCACGAGGACGTACCGTCCGGCGAATAGCGTGCCCGCGCTCATCGTCTCCCCCAGTCGATCGCGGTCGTTGATCGGATACTGCGTTACGTGTTCTGGTGTCCGAGGTAGTGGGCGAGCGCTTCGTCTGTGCGGCCAGCGCCGTATACGGACAGGAACTGGGCCAGCTGCGGATGCGCCTGCTCGAGCGCGGCCGCGGCCGCGAGGAGGTCGCTGGCGTCAGCGACCTCGCGCAGCAGGCCCTGTACTTCGCGGACCACGCGCCGCGCAGTGGCCGCTTCACTGCCGCCGGGTGCGGAGTCCGCGGACACGGACGGGCGCGCGGACAGTACGGCGCTGTCCTGCAGCAGCTTGATCTCGTCCATCTTCGCGGCGATCTCGGCTGGCCCGAGTGCGCCCCGGGCAGCATGGGAGGCGAGTGCCTGTAGGGCGCTGAGGCGCTGCATCACAACCGGATTGCCGATCTTCGCGCGCTGTCCGGACATCAACTGCGACAGCATCGGCGCCGACAGACCGAGCACCCCCGCGAGGCGTGCCTGGTTCAGGCGCAGGTCATGGATCAGGTCTTTGAAGATCTCGCCGAGGGGGCGCCCGTACCAGGCGCGCTGCAGCTCCTTCGCCTTCGCGCACGCCTCCTGCTGCACAGCATCCAGCACTGTCTGCTCCCCTTCGCCCGCGCGAACAGGCCTGCATCATACGGAAGTTCATGGACCTTTGAGCAGGGCAGATCGAAAACTTCAGGGCTCCGGGGTGCGTGGTCGTAGGCGAGGAGGGGCGGGAGCTATCAGTGGCGCCTGGGGCGGCCGGCTGCGTAGTGATGTGCGGAATCGGCACGGCCGCGACCACGGGTCTGGCCTCGCGCTTGGCCCAGCGCGGGTGGGACAAGCGCATCCCCTTCTGCGGCGAGTCGGCCGCAAGGCCTACGCGCTCGACGGCCTTGCGCATCACCTGGTCGATCGTGCCTGGGTCAATCTCTGTGTCTTCGCTGAAAGAGCTGAAGACCACCGGGACCGTTGCTGGGTTCCCGCCTCCGCAATTCAACGCATCTCATCCGAGAGAGGCATGGCTATCCGCACCACAGGCGGTGACGACATCCCGGTATTCGCGTTCTCGTCGTCCTTGCTCGATCGTGGACACACTCCAGCTGCCGCTGAACGCATCCGTCGAGCATTGCCCCAAGCGCGGCCCCGGAAACAACAGCCGGCAACACGTGTCGAGGACTCCTGATTGGACGTGGGCCGATCTCGCGCTCGTCCCCCCTACCTATGGTGATGATCTTGCCGGCACCGGGAATCTACGGCACCTGGAGCTGACAGGTGACCAGCGTAGCGCCGTGTAGCTTCTACGGATTCGTCCAGTCGGTCTCTTTAACCGGAGGCCAGGCCCGAAGGCGGCGAATGCTCTTGGTTCGTTACATCTGGGCCAAGCTTCCGGCCACAGAGGTCTCTCGGCTGCGCAGTCGGGACCAAAGTCCCACCGCTTTCGCTCTACGGCGTCTTTACGCTCGCCTTATCGACCGTGGTGGTCTGCGTGTACGGCGTTGAACTGTCCGTTTCACCACGAGAGTTCGCAACTCGTAGGAATGAAGCAGAGGGTTCGAGGTCCGGTCATGTTCTGGCGCAAGGAGCGGCATCGGGCCGTACGCGAGGGGCGGCAAACGGGCGGTTCCAGTGCGGCGAGTGCGCTGGCACGTCCGCTGAGTGCGGTCCGCCAGGGTGTGGTTGTTCTCGGGCTGGCGTCGGTGTTGTCGGCCGCGAGTGTGAGTGTGCCGACGGCGGATGCTGAGGAGTGCCAGGCACCTACCTGCTCACGCTGACCACGCCTGAAGGCATCAGCCTCGACATCGAACTCACAGTCACCCCGACCGTTACCTGACCCCCTAGGAGTGCACGGTGCGCTTGCCGATCCTCAGCAACCTCGCCACACGGCGCAGGCTGAGCAAGAACTACGACAAGGTATTCGGCCCGCTGATCCCGGATGAGGAGATCCTCTTCGACGGCTCGTTCGACGACACCGCGTTGGACAAGGCACGAGGCGCCGCGCTGATCGGTCAGTGGGAACCGGCGGTCGACCTGCTCGAGCAGAGCAAACACGATGCGGCCCTACGCCAGCAGCGCCTTTGCGTCCTGTCCGGCACCGCAGCCACCGACAGCAGTATCTGGCTGGAACTGTGGCAGGCCGTTCACCCCGACGCCGGCGATGCCCTGCTCGTCGAGGCGTACGGACGGATCTGGTACGCCTGGGACATACGCGGCGGGAACTCCAACCACCTGACCGATGGCGCCCGGCTCCACGCCTTCACCGAACTCGTCTCCCGCTCCGAGCCCGACCTACGCCAGGCGGCAAAGGTCGACCCGCTGGATGCCGCTCCCTGGGCGGGGCTGCTCCTGGTCGCCACCGGAGCAGGTCGCCCGCTCGTCTGGACCGAGGAAGTCCTCGCCGAGGTCAACGTGCGCGTACCCGGCCACTATTGGGCCCACAGCCAGATGCTGCAGTACCTCTGCGCCAAGTGGCACGGCTCCCACCAGCATATGTTCGACTTCGCCAACGCCGCCGCGAAGAATGCCGCCCCGGGCGATCCACTGCGCATGCTCCCCGTGCAGGCCTGGTTCGAATACGCCCTCAGCGACGACGTCGAGGACAACGAAGTCATCACCTGGACCCGCCCAGAGGCGATGGCGGCCGTCGACCACGCCCTCAAGGGCGGCGGACCACGCACCCACCCCAAGGCCGCAGCCGACCGCGGGCTGCTCGCCTACGCCCTCTATCAGCAGTCCCGCTACGCCGAAGCGCTCCGGGAGTTCCGCATCATCGGAAACCGGGCCAGCACCGACTGGTGGGACCGCATGCCCAGCGACAACGACGCCATCACCGACTTCCTCGAGACCCGCGACGTGGTCGCCTCTGTAGTCGCAGCACGAGGACTCCCAGTCTTGTCCGCATGAGACGCTCCGCATGGTCTGCTGACCCGCTCGCGCGCGGGGCTCTTCGCTTTGCCACCACGGTGACGGGGGCTAAGACCGTGTCCTATGTGGTGAGGCGGACGAGTCGTTTGTAGCAGCACAGGGCTGCGGCGAGGCCGAGGAAGGCCAGGTAGTTGCGTGGATGGCGTTCGTAGCGGAGGCTGAGTCCGCGGTATTCGGAGAGCCACGACATCGTGCGCTCGATGACCCATCTGCGGCGGCCCAATCGTTCGCTGGACTCGATACCTTTGCGGGCGATCCTGACTCCGATGCGCTTGCCGCGTAACCATTTTCGCAGGTCCGGGCGGTCGTAGGCTTTGTCTGCATGCAGTCGCTGAGGCTTGAAGTAGCGGCCGCGGTGGGGGTCGTGTCTCGTTTGGTGACCCAGCACCATCGGCTTCAGCCCTTCGCTGTCGTGGGTGTTGCCGGCGGAGACGCCGACGAGTAGGGGCAGTCCGTTCGCGTCCGACAGGACGTGCATCTTGGAACTTGGCTTGCCCCGGTCCACGGGGCTCGGACCTGTGTGTTCGCCCCTTTTTTAGCCCTGACGTGGGCAGTGTCGAGCACGACGCGGGAGACGTCGATCAGGCCCGCGTCGTCGAGCCGGTGCAGGACAGCCTCGTGCAGCCGGCCCCAGACCCCGGCTCTGGACCAGATCAGGAAGCGGCGATGAGCTGTGGACTTCGAGACGCCGAAGCAAGGCGGCAGTGCCCGCCAGGAACAGCCGCTGACCAGCACGTAGATGATGATCGCGAACAGCGTCTCATCAGAGGTGTCCTGAGTTCCGCCGCCCTGTGGGCGCACCTTCGACGGCGGGATCAACGGCTTCGCGATCTCCCACAACCCGTCCGGAACAATCCAACTCCACGTCCCCTGCCCCATGTTGGGGTTCTACCCGCCTCACCACATAGGACACGGTCTAAGCCGACGGGGCGTGCATCGCTAGCTGCAGTCGAGCCAGCACCAGATCCGGGCCCACGACACCCTAACCTGAAGATCATGCCGTGCTGGCTGGACTCCTCGGTGAGGAGCCTCCGGCCGACGATGCCCTTCGGGTGCCGTTTCAGCACGGAAGGATCCCTGCGGACGCGCGGGCGCAGCGTGGGGACGCGGACTCCGTCGAGATCGTGTGGATGCAGGCCTTCCTGCATGCCCTCTCCGCGCGGAGGTCGGACGATCTGACGCTGCTTGGCCGACTGCCTGCGGACGTCTCGGAGATCGCCCGCCGGATTGTCGAAGTCCTCGAGGTCCCCGCACCCCCACATACACAGAACCCAGGGGCCGCAACCTCCTCCACGGGCGATCCGACGAGCTGAGGTCAGTGTCCGTGCCGACGAGCAGCTACGACTCTGATGCCCATGGCTGCTCGCCGTCGCTGGGCGATCCCGGGCGCGTACGGGCCGCAGGGCATGTACAGCGACTTCCCGGAACCGGACTCACCGTGCCTCAGACTCACATTCTTGGCGCAGTAGCCAAATAACTCCCTAAAGACTCATCAAGGGACAGATACCGAGTCGCTTTTATGTGACCGAGGCCTGTTCCGGGCCGCAAATCATGCCGAGGCTTCCGGTCCCTCCCGTTCCAATGTAGGGTCCCGGTGAATCAGGACACCGATACCTACGGGGGAAAATGAAAACGCGAAAGCTCGTCACCATCGGAATATCCTGCGTGGCGGCGTTTACTCTCTCTGTGGCACCGGCGAGTGCGGGCGAGAGCGTTTCGGTCGGCGTAACCCACTCGGACTGCACGGTAGTTGGGCACATGGCCGCGGAAGGCTCCTTCTCCGACAATGGCGATATTTTCAACTCGCACGACACTTGTTCCGATGGACATTCGTCGGTCCTGCAGGTGGATGCGACCCCGCTCTCGCCGAATGAAAACGACTACGACTGGAAGATTCAAGTCACCACGGGCGCGGGAACTTCGAAAGACGTCCCGCATAACTACAGCGAGGGCACCCAGGTAGGCATTCGAGCCTGCGTTTACGAGGGATCCACCAAGCTCCGCTGCAGTTTGTGGAAATTCGGGCGGGCCTGATCCGTCCCCTGGGGTGAGGGGATGCAGAGGCCCCGGCTTCATGGGCTGCGCGCACTTCCCCTATCGCTACAGGTACACCCCACGGCGCTGCGTAAGTCTGAAGGCGCGTGCCGGCATGGATAATCCTGCCGCGGAGGTCGTTCCGCCGCCGGTGGCAGGGGTGTCGGCACGCCCCTCCTGACCGCGCGGGGCGCGTGATCTGTGGCGTGCGGACCTGCGCCCAGCGCGCGCTTCATGCGGATCGCGTTGACCGACTCGGCGAGCAGCTCGAACTCGGTCGTCACGTCACGGGCGATGAACCGCAACAGCTGCCCGTACTCCAGGACGAGCCCCGCTTGGGACTGCTCTGCGGCGTTGTCCCGCCAGGCCCGCAACTGCCCCGGCACATCGGGGGCATCGCGCGCCAGCGGCATCAGGGCGCCCGCCGGTATACCCGCCGCGTCCGGGGTGAGGTCGAGGCGCTCGGCGATCCAGGTCGCGCGTTCGCGTAGCCACCACAGCGCCAGCGGCAGGCTCGGTGCCCGCCAGGTGCCCAGCGGAACGCCGACCAGCTGGCCGCCGCATACACCGTATCCGGTTGTCTCGCATAGGAATTCCTCGTGCACGCCGCCCCCATCTGCCGTCCGTCCCGGACGGCCGGCGCGTAAACGTGTGACGCGCGCAATTGCAGGCGGGACCGGTTCACCGGCGTCCCACGAGCGCTGCTGCGCACCGGGCCGGGCTCCGGGTACAAGTCGGCTGCGTCGAGGACAGCGCCGTCGAGGCGGGTTGCCCGTAGGACAGGAGAACTGGCGAAGTCGGGGGCGATCTCTCCCCAGGAGAGGACGGTGTGGTGGCCGTCGGCGCCGCTGATCTCGAGCAGGTAGCGGGAGCGGTCCTTGCGGCGCTTCGGGCCGAAGCCAGGACGGGCCGCGCGTATGACGTTTGTAGAGCAAGGGGCCTTCGAAGCGGTGATGTTGGGGCCCGCTCGCACAATCAAAGGTGACGTCGGCCTGGTGCTGCTGCCGGTTGTTGCGCAGTCGGGACAGCTGCGCAGGTTCGTGATCGGCAACAACGACCCGCCCAACAGATGCAGGACTATCTGCGTCGGCGCAACGACCACCGTCGCCACCCGGCCGTGCTGGAAGCACAGCGCCGCGAACGCGCCCGCAGCCGCATCCGCATCTGCAGGGGCCGCCCCAACCGTCAGCAGGACGATCAACCAAACCGGCGCACCATCACCGACAACGCACTATCCGCTAGCCGCTGTTGGGACATAGCTTGTCGCCATGTCGGGATTCGGGCTTGCGCGGCTGGTCGCGATAGCGGTCAGCGTGGGTTTCTCCTACGGCGGATTCATCGGAATCGCGCGGTCGGACGACCCGGGCGGCCGCAAGATGGTGGCGTTCGCCCTGCTTGCCTGTCTGCTCCTGCTGCATCTGTACAACTGTGTCAGGCGTCCGGATGGCAGCGCGCCCCGGGCTTGGCAGGTGACGCTGGTTCTCCAGACCGTACTGACGGCGGCCGGTCTGTATTGGTTCGCCGGTACCTGGTACGGCAATACGGGGTTCCTCGCGGCCGCCGTCCTGCTGCTGGTCCGGCCCGCCGCGCTGGGGTGGGCGGGTTTCGGAGTCGTCGTCTTTGCCCAGTTCCTGTCGGGTCTTGAGGTCACCCCCACGGTCTGGGACGCCCTCTATCTGGCCCTCGGCCACACGGCTTTCGTGGGCCTGGCCCTCTATGGCGTAGCACGCTTCGCCGACCTCGTCGTCGGTATGGCAAGCACCAGGACTGCGCTGGCCGACGCAGAAGTCGCCCGCCAACGGATCGCCTTCGCTGATCAGCTCAACACCCGTGTCGGCACCTCGCTGGCCGATGTCGTCCGCCACGGCGAAGCCGTCCGACAAGCCGTCCCGGACGCCCACGAACGGCTGGAGGCGAGCTTGGCGACGGCGCGGGCGGCGCTGACGGAGACCAGGTCGCTGGCGCACTCGCACCGGGGCGGTGCTCCCGTGGGTACGACGGCAGCTGACGATCTGACCGCAGCTGGAGTGACCAGACTTGGGCTGGCGGTCATGGCGTTGATGCTGTTGACCAACCCGACCCGGGACATCTTGGTATCGGGCGAGTCGGCGGGCCGCGTCTTGCTCTACTTCGTGGCGCTGGCCGTCTTCTCGGGGTTCTTCGTGTGGTGCTGCTACCTCGCGGGCGGCGGGCGGACACGGCACTGGCAGCTCGCGCTGGCCGGGGCGTTCGCCGCAGCCCTGGTCCCCGGGTTGGTTTTCGACCCTGCGCTGTGGTGGCTACGGCTCTTCCTGCCGGCACTCACGCTCGTGCTGCTGCGCGGTTGGGCGCGGTGGATCGTGACCGGCCTGCTGGTGGCCCAGGACCTGGTCACGCTGCTGGGTTGGGGATTCACGCTGCATGGTGAGACGGTTGTCGACCAGAGCTACCAAATGGTGTGGATCGGTGAGCGGGCTCTGGTGATCTTCGGCTTCGTCACGATGGGACGGCTCACGCGCGAGCTGAGCGCGGCGCGGGCCGAGCTTGCCAGGACCGAGGTGGCCCGTGAACGACTGAGGTTCGCCCGCGACCTGCACGACTTGCTGGGACTCAGCCTCTCGGTGATAGTCCTCAGATGCGAGCTGGCGTTCCGACTGCTCGGCCGTGACCGTCGACGCGCGCTGGCGGAACTGGACGAGGGCATGGCCGCCGCCCGCCAGGCCATCAGCGACATCGACAGCGTGGCCGCCGGCTATCGGGAGATCTCGCTACCTGACGAGCTGGCTTCCGCCAAGGCCGCACTCACCACCGCGGGCCTCGCCGTGAACGGGAATGTCGAGGACCTGCCGCTGACCGCGCGACAGAGCGAAGTCCTGGCGATCGTGCTGCGTGAGGGCGTCACCAACATCCTGCGCCACAGCAACGGGCGTCGTGCGACGATCGACGCTGCCGTGGTGGAGGGCCAGGTGCTGCTGCGACTGGGCAACGACGGACTGCGCACCGATGACGTCTCACCGGGCGCGGGCCTGGAAAACCTGAGGCACCGCCTGGAGACCGTCGGCGGCCGGCTGACCGGCGAAGCCTCGGACTGCGCCTACGTGTTGACGGCCCGTATCCCGCTAGAGCCAGCCCTGGTCGGTAGCGATACGGATCGCGTCGATGCGGTTGCGAGCGCCGAGCTTCATGACGGCGGACGAGAGGTAGTTGCGGACGGTTCCGCGGCTCAGTGACAGGATCTGCGCGATCTCGTCGGCCTCGGCGCCGGTGGCTGCGGCGCGCAGCACGTCGATCTCTCGGTCGGCCAACGGGTTCTCGGCGCGCTCCAGTTCGGCCAGTGCAAGCTGCGGGTCAACGACGCGCTCGCCCGCCACTGCCTTGCGGATCGCGTCGATGAGGTCGTCGGCCGGAGCGTGTTTGAGCAGGAAGCCGGACACACCTGCGGCCAAAGCCCTGCGCAGGTAGCCAGGCTTCCCCACGCCGGTGAGGATGACCGTACGGCAAGCGGGGAGCTTTGCGCGCAGGTCGGCGGCGGCGGTGAGGCCGTCGCGGCCGGGCAGGTCGATGTCCAACACCGCCACGTCCGCCCCTGTCTCCACCGCCAGCTCCACGACCTGGTCGCCACGCTCGACCGAGCCGACGACGTCGAGATCGTCCTCGAGACCGAGGACGGCACTCAGCGTCTCCCGAAGGATCGGAACATCCTCGGCGACGATCACACGGATCATGTGAATCCTTCACATCGAGCTGGTGACTGCCTGCACTACCTGCACATACTGCCGGATTGCGAGTCTGGAGCCGCATCGAAGACGGCTAGGAGACAAGCCATGCGGAAGATCATCGCATCGACGTACGCCACGTTGGATGGATTCATCGACAACCCCCACGGATGGTCGCTCGCCTACTCCAACACCGAGTCGGAGGCTTACGCGTGGGAGATGATCCAGGGGTGTGACGCGCTGCTGCTCGGTCGCGTCACCTATGAAGCCATGGCCGAGGCCTGGCCACACATGAGCGGCAGCCCGTTCGCCGACCATGTGAACGCGATCGCGAAGTATGTGGTCGCCTCGCAGCCCGTCGACACTTCAGCGTGGGGCCCGACCACAGTCATCCCGAGCGACGAACTTGTTGCCCAGGTCAAGGCGCTCAAGGAAGAGGACGGCGGCGACATCCTCATCTGGGGCCAGGGCCGACTGACCGACTCCCTCGCCCATGGTGATCTGCTCAACGAGTACCGCATCTGGGTCTTTCCTGTGCTGAAGGGCTCGGGAAAGGCACTGTTTCGCGAGGAGAGCGCCACCAGCGTCGAATACGGCGGCACCACACCCTTCTCGACCGGCTCGGTCGTCCATACCTACCGTCTCCTTCCCTGACGAGGCTTCGCCCCAAGGCGGCTGCCGCCGTATCCGGTTCACCACCCGATCTCACCAAGGAGCCACGTTGCGCGTCACCGCTTCCACCCTGTCCCTCACCGTTGCCGACGTGGACAGCTCCAGCGACTTCTTCTGCACCCACCTCGGCTACCGGGTCGCCATGGCCGACACCGGCTTCGTATCCCTGACCCGCGAAGACGCCGCCGATCTCGTTCTGCTGCGCCGCGGCACCGAGGTACTCCCGCCCGAGCAGCGTGACCAGCAGGCCGCCGGACTGATCCTCGCCCTCACCGTCACCGGCATCGAAGATGAGGACAGACGCCTGCGCGCGGCGGGCGCCCCCATCACCATGCCGCTACGCGAAGAGCCTTGGGGCGAGCGGCTGTTCCAGCTGACCGACCCGAACGGAGTCGTCGTTCAGCTCGTCCAATGGGCCACCCCCGAGGCGTCGCCGCGTCCCTCCATACATGTGATCAGCCCCACCGACGAGAACGTCACCGAGTCCCCCGGCGCCCGCATGACGGGCCTCGCCGCCCCCAGCCGCGGCAGCACTGAACTCAGCACCTGGACCGTCGTGATGAAGGCCGGCCAGAGCGGCCCCGAACATGCCATCAGCCGCGAACAGGTCTGGACGGTGACCGCCGGCGCCCTCGAGGTCACCTGCGATGGCTCCACCGAGAAGGTCATGGCCGGGCAGACCTTCATCCTTCCGCCGGGCGCAGTCCGCCGGATCAACGCCCCGCAGGCGGCCGAGGCCCTCGTCGCCATGCGCTCGGACGGCGTGGCCTCCGTCCCCGGCACCGAGGACACTCGCGCCCTGCCCTGGGCCCAGTGACCGCCCCGAACCTGATCGCCCAACGCACGGCCTGGCCAGCCCTCTAAGAACGCCTGCGGGCCAACACCATGCCCGTCGCCTCCGCGATCTACCAGGACGACATGTATCTCGAGGCCGACCTATGGAAGTCGACCTCCACCCCGACGCGCTGCCGCGCGATCCACTCCGGCACACCTTTATAGATCCCCAACGAGACGCGACATTTCGCATTCTAGGAGGTTCTGATGCCCGCCCCTCGTACGTGGTTCATCACTGGAGCCAGCCGCGGCTTGGGCCACGCGTTCGCTGTCGCCGCGCTGGAGCGCGGTGACCAGGTGGTGGCCGCCGCCCGAAGTGTCACCCAGGATCACTTCGACCAGCGGCACTCCGACCGGCTGCTCACCCTGAACCTGAATGTGACCGACCGACCGGCCGTACTGGCCGCCATATCCACTGCGGTTGAGCACTTCGGCCGGCTGGACATCGTGCTCAACAACGCCGGGACGATGTCCTCAGGCATGGTCGAAGAGTTCACGGAAGCCGAGGCGCGCGCCCAGATGGAGGTCAACTTGTTCGGCGCGCTGTGGGTCAGCCAGGCCGCCCTGCCGCATCTTCGCGACCAAAAAGGCGGGCACATCGTGCAGATCTCCAGCATCGCCGCTCTCGGGGGCTTCCCGACCACCGGGATGTACAGCGCGAGCAAGTTCGCCTTGGAGGGCATGACCGAGGCACTGGCGATGGAGGCCGCGGCATTCGGCGTCAAGGTCACCATCGTCCAGCCCGGCGGCTACTGGACGGACCTCTACGCCAGCATGACCTCCACCTCCCCGCTCGAACCGTACGGTCCACTACGCGAGGAGATCACCAGGCAATGGGCCGAGGGCTCGGTCGACAGCAGTCCCGAGGCGGCGGCCGCGGCGATGCTGAAGCTGGTGGACAGCAAGAACCCGCCCTTGCGATTGCTGCTCGGCAGCATGGTCTACGACCTCGCCTTCGACATCTCCTGCCGGCGGATGGCCGTCTGGGAGGGCTGGGAGCAGGTCAGCCGGGCCGCCGAGCGCCCCGTCCCTGCCCCTGCCCAGATCGCCTGACCGTCGTGTCTACCTCAACATCGATGGTCACTGAAGGAGACCAACGGCGCATATTCCAGATCGATCCGGTCAGTTACGCGGCACTCTGAGCCCCCGTCCGCACTATCTAGGAGAGTCATGACAAGTAGGTTCACCGAGTTGGTCGTTGACTGCCACGATCCGGAGAGGCTCGCTGCCTTCTGGTGCGAAGTCCTGGACTTCAAAATGATCGACCGCGGCGACGGCAGGGTCGAGATCGGCTCCTGGGTGCCGACCGTCGAGGATGTCCGGGCCCGCCAGATGCCACCCACCCTGCAGTTCATCCAGGTACCCGAGGGCAAGACCGTCAAGAACCGGCTTCACCTCGACGTCAGCCCGATCGACGACAGCACCGAGGACGAAGCGACCAGGCTGCTCGGCCTCGGCGCCACCACGACGGATGTAGGCCAAGGCTCAGACCGAAACTGGGTGGTCATGGCAGACCCCGAGGGCAACGAGTTCTGCGTCCTACGCACCCTGGCACCGCAGAACTAAGCGGCGAGGCGCGCCCACACCCCGCCCCACACCGCAACCCTCACGTTGCCGAGAAGACCTCAATCTGTGCCCCCGGAGGGAATCGCCGTGACTGGCATACACGAGAACACTGCGGCACACACGGCGCGGGAGCCCTACGACGCCGTCGTCATCGGAGGTGGGGCAAGTGGCCTGAGCACCGCCCTGGTCCTGGGCCGCGCCCGCCGAAAGGTGGCGGTGGTGGACGCCGGGGCGCCGCGCAACACTCCGGCCGCGCACATGCAGGGCTTCCTCTCCCGCGATGGCATGCCGCCCGCCGAACTGCTGGAGGTGGGTCGGGCCGAAGTCGCCCGCTACGGCGTGGACTTCATCGAGGGGGAAGCCGATCACATCGAGCAGGTGGAGCCGGGTTTCGCCGTGTACCTGGCCGGTGGCCCCGTGCTGCGTTCCCGGCACGTCGTCCTGGCGAGCGGGCTGCGGGACGACCTGCCGGATATCCCTGGTGTACGGGATCGGTGGGGACGGGACGTGCTGCACTGCCCGTACTGTCACGGCTACGAGGTCCGCGATCGGGCCTTTGCCGTCCTGTGCACCCACCCGAACTCCGTCAACCAGGCGCTCCTGGTGCGCCAGTGGTCCGACGATGTCGTCTACATCCCCGCCGACATGCCGCTCACTGCGGACGATCATGAACGGCTGACTGCCCGCGGGATATCGATCGCCACCGCCAGCGCGATCAGGCAGTTGGTGACGCAGGACGACCGTCTGTCCGGCGTGGAGCTCGCGGACGGAAGCCTCGTACCGTGTGAGGTCGCCTTCCTCTTCCCGCACATGGTGCCGAACGACGGCGTCCTCGACGGTCTCGGCTGCGCGCGGAACCAGGCCGGCTTTGTTATCACCGACGACGCCGGGCGCACCAGCGCCCCTGGTGTCTGGGCCGTCGGCAACGTCTGCGATCCGCGCGCGCTGGTCATCTCCGCGGCGGGCGCCGGCGCGGGCGCGGCCTTCGCGCTCAACCACGACTTGGTCGATGCCGAAGTCGCCAAAGCCGTTCAATCCGCAGTCCGCCCAGCCAGGCGCGCCGTAGGGGTCTCGTCGATCGAGAAGTGAAAGACCTCTGCGTCGGCCGTCGTTGAGCCGCCGCCACCCGGCCCTGCGAGGTAGCACGCTAGGCCCAAGGTCTGCCTCACGCGCAACTCGCTCTTGCGGTGGCCGATCAGTTCGGGGCGCGTGCCGCCTTTACACCAGCAATCACATACGTACAGGAAGGCCAAGCCAAGGTGAGCACCGTCTCCGCACACCTCGCCATGGCACTGGCCGGATTCACCGACGGTCCCGACCAGAGCCTCAAGCATCCCTTAGCAAGGGCCGGAAGCCCCCCGCTTCCACTGGACGCTCACCCCCGTGAGGGGTACGCGGCCGCACCATGCGATGACCACGGAAAGTCGTCGCCCTGCGCGCGGCTGTGGGAGCTCGATGAGAACTACACGATGCAGCAAACGAGTCCACCCCGACCCGCGGGGCGACCGTTCGTCAGGCTTTCAGAATGCGCGAAGCAGGAGGAGCGACATGAGCCAGTTGTTGCGGGTCCAGAACTTCACCGTCTCGAGCGACGGGTTCGGCGCCGGCGAGGGCCAGAGCCTCGAGAAACCGTTCGGCCATGCCGATCCCGGGAACTTGCTCGCCTGGGCCTTCGCCACCGCCCACTCACCCATCCCCCGCTCCGAACCCGGTGGCAGCCGAGGTCTGGACGACTACTTCACGCGTGACTGGGCCCGCAACATCGGCGCCGAGATCATGGGCCGCAACAAGTTCGGGCCACACCGTGGGCCCTGGCGGGACCACGAGTGGCAGGGATGGTGGGGTGACGAGCCCCCCTTCCACACACCGGTGTTCGTGATGACGCACCACAAACGCCCCTCGTTCACGCTCTCCGACACCACCTTCCACTTCGTCGACGACGACCCGGCCACGGTGCTCGCCCAGGCGAAGGAGGCAGCGCAGGGCCAGGACGTCCGGCTCGGGGGTGGGGCCACGCTCATCCGGCAGTTCCTCGAGGCCGACCTCCTCGACACTCTGCATGTGGCGGTCGCACCGATGAAGCTCGGCACCGGGGCCCGACTGTGGGAGTCCCCCGATGAGTTGCTCGACCGGTTCCACCAGGACGTCGTGCCCAGCCCGAGCGGCGTGACGCACCACCTGTTCTGGCGGAAGTGAGGCCGAACCAGCCAGCCCGCGCGAGCTCCATCACCGGCGCCCGCGGCATTGATGGGGATCTGCGAAATGGCCGCAGTCACTCAGGCGCAGGCTTCCCGTTGAATGCGGGCACCTGAGGGGCGGACAGGGCACCCATCCAGCATGCGCGTGACGTGCATCACATTGGTTATGGCGATGACCTTGCCCGCTCAGTGTGGTCCATGCAGGCGCAACCACAGATTGTCAGTCACGAAGGGACCACACCGTGCGGAAGATCATCCACTTCGTCCACACCTCACTGGACGGCAACATCGAAGGCCCCAACGGCGAGTTCGACTGGCCGGCCATGGGGCCGGAGCTGTCCGCCTACTCCTTCAGCCTGATGGAGCGGGCCGACACCTTCCTGTACGGCCGTCCGGTCTGGGAGATGATGGCCGGCTACTGGCCGAACGCCGAGTCCATCTCCGACGACCCGCACGACCTCAAGTTCGCCCCGGTCTGGCGCAGCAGCCCCAAGATCGTGTTCTCGCGCACCTTGACCGAGCCCGGCCACGGAGCACGCGTCATCAACGACTCGAACCTGGTCGGGGAGGTCACCGCCCTCAAGTCCGAGCCGGGCAAGGACCTGCTGCTGACGGGCGGCGCCTCCCTGGCCGCCGAACTCACCGCCCACGGCCTGATCGACGAGCACCACGTCGTTGTACATCCCGTCGTCCTCGGCGGCGGCAAGGCACTCTTCCCGGAATCTTCGGAGCGACTCAATCTCCAACTCGTTGATTCACAGACGTTCGACTCCCGGACCGTACTTCTGCGCTACCAGCCCGCCTCACAGTGACGTAGTTCCAAGAACATCCACGCAGTGTCACTACCGGCAGCCAGATGACTCCCCGCCAAGGGTGCTCGTGCGCGAAGGTGCGCTCTTCTGGTGTCACACCACGATGCCTGTACGGCGATGTTGACCCGTTCTCGGCCGCGGTCCACACTCCCATCTGCTCCGCACGGGTCCATGCCTGGTGTAGGTCAAGCCTTTTTCACCCACCCATTTGGTGACCTGTGCCTGATCCAGCCTTCGGCAGAGGTCACAACAAGTCGGGTGCACTCTCATGGGCGGGATCCTTCGGATCGCCGGTCGAGGCAGCCGTGCGCAGCGCCTCCTCGACGCGGCGGTTGCTGGTCATGGATGCCGTGATGGCGGTCATCGCGAGGAGGAGGCCGGCGGCCGCATACAGCGGGGTGCGTACGTCGTACGTGGTGGCCAGCCAGCCGCCGATCAACGCGCCGAAGGGGGCGGCGCACATGGCGAGCATGCGGGAGGTGGAGGCGACGCGCCCCATCAGGTGGGCCGGGACGACCGCTTGCCGCAGGGATGGGGCGAGCACCATCGTCGCGCCCATGCCCGCTCCGCAGATGGCGAGCGCGAGGCCGGCGACGTACGGGTCCGAGGCGGTGGCAAGGCCCAGAACGGCGAGTCCTTCGACCGCGGCCGTGCAGGTCAGCGCCGTGCCGGTGCCAAGGCGCCGGCCGAGGAAGGAGGCGATGCCCGCGCCGAGCAGACCACCGGTGGCCTCCGCCGTGAGGAGCAGGCCGAAGCCGTACGTGTCGATGCCGAGGCGCTCCTTCGCGAAGAGGGCGAGGACCGTCTCCACCGCGAGGAAGGCGATATTGCCGACCGCCGGGCGCAGTGCGAGCCCGAGCAGCAGGCGATCCCGGAAGACATACGAGGCGCCGGCCCGCGCCTGCCGCAGCAGCGATTCGCCGGCCTGCGGTACGGGACGGGGTGCGGCGGGCAGCGACCGTACGAGCACGGCGGAGAGCGCGAACGACATCGCGTCGGCGAGCAGCGGAACCGCCCGGCCGAGCGCCAGCAGTGCGCTGCCCGCGGGTGGCCCGACGAAGCCGGACATGGCGGTCTGGGCGCCGCGCAGACGGGAGTTGGCGCGCTCGAGGAGTGCGGGGGCGCGGCCCAGCAGATCCGGCAGATAGGCCGTGGCTGCCGTGTCGAAGAAGAGCCCGCCGAGGCCGAGCAGGAAGGCGACAGCCGCGAGCAAGGGGATGCTCAGCAGGTCGAGCGCGGCCGCCGCCGCCGGTATCGCGAGTAGCACCGCACGGGCCGCGTCCGCGATCCACATCGTGCGCCGGCGGTCCCAGCGGTCCACCAGCGCACCACCGAGCACGCCGAAGAGCAGCCAGGGCAGCGTGCCGGCGGCTGTGACGACGGCGAGCGCCATCGGCTCGTGCGTCAACGCCAGCGCGAGCAGCGGCAGCGCGGCGTGCGTGACCCCGTCGCCGAGTGAGGAGATTGTCTGCGCCGTCCACAGGCGGCCGAATCCGGTCGGCAACTCCCGCATGTCTGATGTCACTTGATCTCTCCATAGATCTGCCGGCCGCGTGCCGGACGGTACGAGGATCGCCGCGCGAAGACGAGTGAGGCGTCCTGGAGCGACGGGCCGGACACCTCCTGGCACTTGTCCGCCAATGCCCGCAGCCGCGCCACGAGTTCGGTGACCTGCGTGATCGTCACGGGTTCGAAGCGGGGGTGGTGATGTGGTCAGGTCGCTGATCCGGGTGGCTGTTGTACGGGGTCCGGCCTCCGTGCTGGTACGCGGTGGGCATCGGGTCGCTGTTCTGGAAAATCGGCCCCGCAGCCGAGTTCGCGCTCTTGCCCTCTTTCGGACGGTGCGCGCCGTACACGACAAGAGCCCAGGCCAGGCAGGCGAACGCGGCGGTGTGCAGCAGGGCCCGGATGATGTTCCAGGTGACCCACGTGCTCTCGAAGTGATCGCGGACGGTGCCCAAGTGCTTGATGTGGTCGACATCGCCGGCCTTGGCGAGCTGGTCGTTGAGAGGGACGTTGACGCCGCTGGTGACCATGAAGGCGATCAGGTAGAGGACAAGGGCGGCGATCAGCCAGGGCAGCGCGGGCCGGCCCTGTCCGCGCCGGGCCAGGAACACCGCCAGCGCGAGGAGCGGGATGGAGCCCATGAACGGCAGCATGAAGGCCGGGTTGAGGATGGCCTCGTTGATGCCCTGCACGGCTTCGACGAAGGTGCGGTCGGAGGACCGGTCGAGGCCGGGCATGACGGCGTAGGCGAAGCCGGCGAACAGTCCGGCCATGAGGCCGGTGGAGATGACGGCGGCCGGCAGTACGGCGGCCTGGAGGTGTTTCATACCGCTCCCTTCTGCGTCCAGATGCCGGTGGCGGCGGTATCGCGGGCATAGTCGGAGAAGTCGCGGGCAGGGCGGCCCAGGACCTGCTGTACGCCGTCGCCCAGGTGGGCGTTGCGGCCGTCCAGCACGATGGTGAACAGGTAAAACATCAGCTCGACGACCTCGCCCGGCACACCCTCGGCGGCCAGCGCGGCGGCGTAGTCACCGGCCGGAACCGGGACGAAGGAGATCGTCCGTCCGGCCGCGGCGCCGATCTCGGCGACCGCGTCGGCCATCGTGAGCAGGCGAGGGCCGGTCAGGTCATAGATCTGTCCCGAGTGGCCGTCGCGGGTGAGCGTGGCGGTGGCGACGTCTGCGATGTCGTCGACGTCGACGAACGGTTCGGGCACGTCACCGGCCGGCAGCACCACCTCGCCGGCCTGCACCGGCTCCAGCAGGTAGTTCTCACTGAAGTTTTGGGAGAACCAAGCAGCCCGCAGGATCGTCCAGTCGGCGCCCGATGCGCGCAGCAGTTTCTCGGCGGCCTCCGCCTCGGGTTCGCCGCGTCCCGACAGCATCACAAGGCGCCGGGCCCCCGACCGCACGGCCAGGTCGGCGAACGCGCCGACCGCCTCAGGTGCTCCCGGCGTCGCCAGGTCGGGGTAATAGGTGACGTACACCGCGGCGACATCGGTGAGCGCGGGACCCCAGGTGGACCGATCGGCCCAGTCGAACGGAGGATCGACCGACCGGGACCCGACGCGTACGGGCAGGCCGAGTTCGCGTAGCCGGGTCACCACCCGGCTTCCGGTCTTGCCGGTGCCGCCCAGAACCAGCGTGATGGCCTGGCCGGCTTCAACGTGGCGGAAATGGTTTCGCATGGTAAATCTCCCTGCTTGCCGATGCGGCTGATCGATAACGCTTGAGTGAGAGCCTGGCCGGGCGCGGCGCCGCTGCCATCCGTAGGACCACTGGGCCTCACTGGGTCCAGTGCCGCTGCACGAGCCCAGTGGCCGACACGGATCACCCTTGACGCCCGCGTGGCCTGCGGCAGAATCGGCGCATGCTGTACGGGCGCGGGGCCGAACGGGCGGCGATCGACGAGGTGGTCGACGCGGCCCGGAAGGGGACGAGCCGGGTGCTCGTCCTGCGCGGCGAGCCCGGGGCGGGCAAGTCCGCGCTCCTCGACCACGCGGCCGCGACGGCCCCGATGCGGGTGCTGCGGTCGACCGGCGCGGAGCCGGAGGCCGATCTCGCCTTCGCGGCCCTGCACCAACTCCTGCTCCCAGTGACGGATCTGCTTGACACGCTGCCCGCACCACAGCGCGATGCCGTGCGGGGTGCGCTCGGCCTGGCGGCGCCGCCCGCCGAGGACGCCCAGTTCCTGGTGTCGGCCGGTGTCCTGTCCCTGCTCGCCGAGGCGGCCGCGGACGGTGGGTTGCTGTGTCTCATCGACGACTTCCAGTGGTTCGACCGGGCGTCGGCGGACGCGGTGCTGTTCGCGGCCCGGCGGCTGCGCAACGAAGGCGTGGCCGCGCTCATCGCGGTACGTGACGACGCGGGTGCGGCCGTACGCGACCTCCCGCACCTGCGCGTCGCAGGACTTGACGACGAGAGCGCGTCGGAACTGCTCGCCGAGCGCGTCGCGACCGCGCCCTCGGTGAGCGCACGGCTGATCGCCCTGACCGGTGGCAACCCGCTGGCTCTGAGCGAGGTGGCCCAGATACTCACTGCCGACCAGCTCGCCGGGCGGGCCCAGCTTCCCGAGCCGCTGCCGGTCGGCGCCCGGATCGGCGACCTGTTCGGCAGGCAGGTGGCCGAACTGCCCGAGCCGACGCGGCAGGTGCTGCTCGTCGCCGCCGCCGAGGGGCTCGGCGCGCTCGGTCTTGTGCTCGACGCGGCGGAGCGTCCCGGTGCGGCGGCGGTGGCCGATGCCGCGGGTGCGCTGGAGCCTGCCGAGGCCGCCGGGCTGATCGCCGTCGATGGTCCTTCCCTGCGCTTTCGTCACCCCCTGATCCGTTCGGCGGTGTACGCGGCGGCGGGATCGGCACGGCGGCGTGCCGCGCATACCGCCCTCGCGGCAACGCTGGAGGGCACCGCCGGCGATCCCGACCGGCGGGCCTGGCACCTGGCGGCCGCGTCGGTCGGGCGGGACGCCGATGTCGCCGACGAGCTCGCCGCCTCGGCCGAACGGGCCCGGGCCCGGGGCGGATACGCCGACGCCGCCGCCGCGCTGGCGCGTTCGGCGGAGCTCACGCCCGAGAAGTCCCTACGGGCCCGGCGGTTCACCGACGCGGCGACGACGGCCTGGCTCGGCGGGCTGCCCGGCCGGGCCAAGACCTGCCTCGCCACGGCACGCGAGCTGACCGACGACCCGCGGCTGCTTGCCGAACTGGCCCAGCTGCACGGCCGCTTCGAGCTGAACTCGGGCGACGCCGCCGAGGCGCAGCGGGTGTTCCTCGAAGGGGCCACGCGAGCAATGGAGGCCGCACCCGGTCGGGCCCTGGAGATGCTGGGGGACGCCGTGGAGGCCGCGAGCAACGTCGGCGACGATGCCGCCATCGTGGCGATGGCCCGCCAGGCGGAGACTTTCGTCGGCGGCGATCCGTTCCTGCGGGCCGTCCTCAGCGGCATGGGCGCGATGCTCGCGGGCGACGTCGAGCGCGGCGCCCCCATCCTGCGGGGCGTGTTGTCGCGAGCCGACGGCTCCGAGCGGGCCAACGAACTGTGGTGGGCCTCCGCCGCGGCCAGCCTCCTGGGCGAGATGGACACCTCGACCGACGCCATCATCCGCGCCGGTCGCGTCGCCCGCGGCTCCGGAATGACCGGCCGGCTGCCGGGTGTCCTGGAGTTCGTGGCCCGGGCCGAACGGATCAAGGGCCGGCTGGCCCTCAGCACGGCCATCACCGAGGAGGGGCTCGCCCTCGCACGCGAGGCGGGCTACAGCAACTCCGTGGCTGCGCACCTGGCGAACCTCGCGGCGATCACGGCCATCCAGGGCCGCGAGGACGACTGCGAGCGGTACGCGCGGGACGCCCTCGCCATCGCCATTCCCCACCGACTCGGGCTGCGGGCGAGCATCGCCTCCTATGCCCTGGCACTCCTCGACCTGACCTTGGGCCGCTTCACGGCCGCCCATGCCCGCTTCGAGTCGCTCGCCACCGCCGGACCCGGCATCGGTCACCCGATCACCGCCAGGCGTTCCACCCCCGACCGGATCGAGGCCGCCGTGGCGTGCGGCGAGCCGGACACCGCCCGGTCCGCCCTGGAGTCGTACGAGCGCTGGGCGGCTCACGCCCGCGCCCCGCAGTCACAGGCGCTGCTCGCCCGCTCTCGCGCCCTCGTGAGCGCAGACGACGCCGAGGCGGTCGCGCTCTACGAGAAGGCGCTGCGCCTGCATGACGGCGGTTCACCCTTCGACGAGGCTCGCACATCCCTCCTCTACGGCGAGCGGCTACGCCGGATCCACCGCGGTGGTGACGCTCGGCTCCTGCTGCGTTCCGCCCTGGAGACGTTCCAGCGGATCGGCGCCGGTCCATGGGCTCACCGCGCGTTGGGCGAACTGCGCGCCGCCGGGGAGTCGGTGACCAGACCCGAGTCCGACGCCCTGGGCACCCTCACCCCGCAGGAACTGCGCATCGCCCGCCTGGTCGCCGAGGGCATGTCCAACAAGGAGATCGCGGGTCGGCTCTTCCTGAGCCCCCGCACGGTCGAATACCACCTCTACAAGGTCTATCCCAAGCTCGCCGTCAGCTCCCGCACCGAACTATCCCGCCTGGTCAACACCTCCCCGTGAGGCAACCCCCGTACCGGCCCACTGGACCCCGTGATCCTACGGATGGCACCGGCGGCAAAACGGGCCAGACTCATCGTCACCCGTACGGAACCTCCTGAACTGGAGCCGCACATGACTGCCCAACGCATGATCAACCATGGCAACGTCGGGCTGTGGAGCGAGGAGTTCGGCGACACCGCCCACCCGCCGGTGCTGCTGGTGATGGGGTCGATGTCGCAGGGCGTGCTCTGGCCGGACGAGCTCGTCGGGCGGCTGGCCGCGGCGGGACGCCGGGTGATCCGGTACGACCACCGGGACACCGGCAGGTCGGGCGTGGTCGATTTCGAGACCGGCCCGTACACCTGGGCCGACATCAAGGACGACCTGCTCGCCGTCCTCGACGGTTACGGGATCGACCGCGCCCACATCGTGGGGCACTCGGCCGGCGGGCTGCTCGCACAGTGGGTGGCGGCCGAGCACCCGGAGCGGCTGCTGACGGTGATCGGGTCCTCGCCGCTGGGCGCGGGCGAGGGGCGGGCCCTCGTACGGGCCCTGACGGGGCAGGAACCGGACGAGCACGACCTGCCCTACCCGACTGCCGAGGCCATTGAGTTCTTCACCCGTGCAGCGGCCACCCGCCCGGTCCGGACCGGCGGTCGCAGATCGATCTCGCGATCGGGCTCGGCCGGGTCGCGCACGGGGCAGGCCTGCCGTTCGACGAGGACGAGCAGCGCCGGCTGGAGGAGCGGCTGTACGACCGGGCCTGGCAGCCCGGTTTGCAGGCCGGTCACCAGCGCGCCCACGCCGCCGATCCCGGCCGCCGAGAGCAATGCTCAAGACCTGTGGATCAGCCTCGGGTTGGCGCGTGAAGGGCGTACCTTCCCGAATGATCCTGTGATGGTCATCGAGTAGGCCGACGTTGGCGCGTCGGTCGGGAAGGCACGCCCGTGCTCACGGTAGTCAACGAAGACGGAACAACACCACACGGCTCCCTGATTGACGACATCGTCCGCGAGGGCGCACGGCGGATGCTGACCGCCGCGTTGGAGGCGGAAGTCAACGCATACATAGCCGACTTGGCTGATCAGCGGGACGAGTCCGGGCGGCGTCTGGTCGTGCGCAACGGCTTCCACCAGCCGCGGAAGGTCACGACCGCGGCCGGGGCGATCGAAGTCAAGGCCCCGCGGGTCAACGACAAGCGCGTCGACCAGTCCACCGGTGAGCGCAGGCGGTTCTCCTCGGCGATCCTGCCGCCCTGGGCCCGCAAGTCCCCGAAGATCAGCGAGGTGCTGCCCCTGCTTTACCTGCACGGCCTGTCATCGGGGGACTTCGTGCCCGCCCTGGAGCAGTTCCTCGGCTCCTCCGCCGGCCTCTCGCCCGCCACGGTCACCCGGCTGACGACGCAGTGGCAGGCCGATCACAAGGCATTCGGCGAGCGCGACCTGTCGGCTACGGACTACGTCTACGTGTGGGCCGACGGCATCCACCTGCGAATCCGCCTGTCGGAGGCGAAGTCCTGCGTGCTGGTCGTCATGGGCGTGCGCGCGGACGGCACCAAGGAGCTGATCGCGATGGCCGACGGCTACCGCGAGTCCGCCGAGTCCTGGGCCGACCTGCTGCGTGACTGTTCCCGGCGCGGGATGCGCGCTCAGGCCCTCGCGGTCGGCGACGGAGCACTGGGCTTCTGGAAGGCCCTGGCCGAGGTGTTCCCCGAGACCCGCCATCAGCGGTGCTGGGTTCACAAAACCGCCAATGTACTCAACGCTATCCTGAAGTCGGCCCAGCCTGGGCGCGGAAGGCGCTGCAGGACATCTACAACGCCGAGGACCGCGAGCACGCGGTCAAGGCCGTCGCCGCATTCGAGAAGACCTACGGCGCGAAGTGGCCCAAGGCCGTCAAGAAGATCACCGACGACGTGGACGAGCTGCTGGTGTTCTACGACTTCCCGGCCGAGCACTGGGTTCACCTGCGCACAACGAATCCCATCGAATCGACCTTCGCGACGGTGCGGCTGCGGACCAAGGTCACCAAGGGCGCCGGCAGCGCGGCCGCCGCGCTTGCCATGGTCTTCACGTCGAGTCCGCCCAGGCGCGCTGGCGGGCGGTCAACGCACCGCACCTCGTCGCCCTCGTCCGCGCCGGAGCCCGCTTCGAACGCGGCCACCTCGTCGAACGCCCCGAGACCGTGGCAGCGTGACCACCTTTCCCGAAACGCCGATGGAGGCATCCGCCGTGTCCGACCTCGACAGCCAGACCGCTTACTGGGACGCCGCCGCGACGACGAAGCGATTCACGCACCCACTGCACACACCGTGGCTGGACAACGTCGAACGAAGCGCCGCGATCCTCGACTACGGCTGCGGCTACGGCCGAACCCTGGATGCGCTGGAACAGCAGGGCTTTGACAACCTCTCCGGCGTCGACACATCACCGGGGATGATCGCTCGGGCCCGCAGCCTGCACCCCGCGATGCACTTCGCGGTGCTGGACACACCACCGACACTGGCCTGCCCGGACGCGAGCATCGACGTGGTCGTGCTCTTCGCGGTGCTGACCTGCATCCCAAGCGACGACGCACAGCGGCTGCTGATCGGCGAGCTACACCGCGTGCTCAAGCCCGGCGCACTGCTCTACCTCAGCGACCTGCTACTACAAGACGACCAGCGCAACCGCGACCGCTACGCGAGGTTCGCCGAGCCCTACGGCACCTACGGGGTGTTCGAGACCGGCGACGGCGCAGTGTGCCGCCACCATCCGAGCGGCTGGTTCACCTCCCTGCTCGCCGGTTTCGAGACCATCGACACCCGACGAACCACCGTGACCACCATGAACGGCAACACATCGGCGGGCCTTCAGATCCTGGCCCGCAAGCCGGTCCCAGGTCACCAGACCCCTACCCACTGACGCTGCGGCCGGACAACGCACCCACAGGTATTGACAATTACTCGGCGCCGAGCCGGCGGGGGTCCTGGGGAAGATCACCGCCCCGACCCTGGCTGTGGAGGGCACGCACGAGCCGTACAAGCCCGGTCACTCCGCGCTCATCGCCGACGCGATCCCCGGGGCCTCGATCCTGACCGTCGAGGGCATGGGGCACTCGTTCCCGCCCGAGGTGCACGAGCTGTTGGCGGACGCCATCATCGCCCACACACAGTGACTGAATCGCCGCCCTCATCGGATGCCGGAGGCCACCGTATTGATGCTGCTTCTGTGACCTCGCCTGATCGGCCTTCGCGCGTCCACCTGGATGGTCCCGGGACGATCCGCGTCACGCACGAGGAGATCCGGCGGTGGCGCGGTTCTCCGGTCAGGCAATAGATGTCGTCGACGAACCGGTCGAGGGGCGGACAAGGCACCCGGCCGACGTATTCATCGGCACAGTGTGCCCAACAACCGTTGAGTGCGCGAGGGACGTTGCCGGCGCAGCCATCGATCCTCTCCGCGGTAACTTCAGCCACTGAAGATCTCTACAGGCCGACCTCCCACGGGAATGGGCAGAGCGCGGCTGCACGACAGTAGACATCTACCACCCACGGCATCAGCGCCGCCATCGGGTGCAGTCGGGAACCCTGCAGGCTGGCGAGTTGCCGGGCACTGTGGTGCACACACCCTGTGATCTCGGTTCCGTCCCTGGTGACGACCGTCACCGCCGCCAAAGCCCCTTCGCACGGCGTCGGGTCCTTTTGATCGGCTATCAGACATCGCTGACCAGCGTCCGCATTCGGTTCATCCAACGTCGCCTCCAGCGGCGTGATGCCCTTATCAGCGGTGGTATGCCCGGGTAAGCCAGTTTCTATGAACTGCTGGCGATACCCTGGCCGTAACTTTGCCCTTGAATACTTTCGTACGCCCCTACCACTTCGGGTGCGCGCCCCGGCAAACCGCAGCAGCCCAGCCGTGGTGAGTTCACCAGGCGGGCATGACAGTTCCGCCCTCCCCGTCCGTCGGGCGGGACCCTTGAAGCGACGGATGGAACCAGCTGGCCCACCACTCGCCGCTCTGCGCCCGTGTACGCAGACGGCTCATCGCCCGCCGCAACAGTGGCATCCGCCAGATCCACAGCCAGCACCGAAGGGGCCCGCCGACATCTCCGCCATCACCTAGGACACGGTCTCCCGAGCAACCTCTAAGCGCTCAAGATGCTCTCGGGCCGCCCCTCATTTGCGTTCTGGTGCAATCACTCGTCGATGCGGGGAAACGCGAATACGTTGACGCAGCCAAGTCGCCAGCGCTCACGGGGGAATTCATGCGCGCACGCACCACAGTCATCGCGCTCAGCGCTGCCGGGCTGCTCACCTTCACCAGCTCTGGCACCGCCCAGGCGGCCACGTACTACCGAACGTGCGACACCACTGGAGCGTCAGGCAGCGCAAGTTTCGACATGCAGCAAAATGGCCCCGGCAATCCGAACCCTTACGTCGTCGTCGGCAACCTCTCCGTGGTCGACACAAAGGGAGACGGCAATCACGTGCGCGTGCGCTTCACCTGGGCTTACCCAGGACAGACAAGCCGGGCGAGCCAATGGTTCAAGAACACGCTGGGAAACGGCAAGCGTCAGTCGTGGGACTTTCGGCAAGACCTGGCCGTTTACCCAAGGTCGCTAGGAGTCCAGGTCGCCAGGTACGAGGGCGACCGTTACCTGAACTCTTGCTCCGACTGGACCTGACGTCACGAGTTCACTCGCTCCCGGCCGGCCGTCGGTAGCGCCCGTGCAGCCCCCTGGGTTCTCCGCCCCGCCACCCGCATGGCTGACCCGGCAATGCCGGGCGCCGGCTCGGGCAACTGGTCCCCACACAGTCGGGCAGCGGCGACGAATAGGTGTCGCCTGCCGGAGGCCCGACAACGGTCCGAGGAGTTCCTAGACGCCCTCCAGCACCGGCCGGCGGCCGTTGCCGGCGGCGCCTAGAGGTTGTCCCGTAACCGGTGTGGCTCCTGGGGCGTTGTCCGGTCATGGGTGGGGTGATCTCAGCAGATGATCCGAAATGGATCGAGCCGTTCGTCGGGTTGAGCCCGGAGCAGTTCAACCG
>NZ_JAAKZW010000495.1 GCF_011044995.1 Streptomyces mesophilus
GGTCCCCTGGCCGCTGCGCGCTCTCGCGATGCTGCTGGCGTGCGCCGCGATGGTGGCGTTCGGAGTGGTGCTCGCGCGGCTGACCCTGCAGCCCTCCTCCGCCTCGGTGCCGCTCACGCACACCAACCTGCGGCCCGGCGACTCGATCCGCGACTATCTCTCCCAGCCCGCGTTCCGCGACACCGTCAAACAGCTCGGCGGCAACATCATGCTCGGGGTGCCCTTCGGCGTCCTGCTGCCGGTGATCGCGCCCAAGGCGCGTGGCGTGCTGCGGGTGCTCGCCGCCACGACCCTGGTCATGCTGTGCGTCGAGGTGGTGCAGGGCCTGGTCATCACCGGCCGGGCCTTCGACATCGACGACGTACTGCTCAACACCAGTGGGGCGCTGCTCGGTTACCTGCTCATCGGACGCCGGCTCTCCCGTTCGATCCACCCTCCGCGCCGGCGCCGCTTCTGGTGGTACGGAAGGCCGCCCGAGTCACGCGACACCGACACCGACACCGACACCGACACCGGTACTCGTACGAAGGCGGGGCGGCGTCCCCGTACGAAGGCGGACGCGGGGAGGCGGCCCCGTACGAAGGCGAGCGCTTCCCGCGAGAAGGCCGGACGTCCCCGCACGATGACCACGTGGCTCCGCAGGAAGGAGTGACCGGTTGGGCGACCGCACAAGTTCAGTGGGCCACCTCACCGCCC
>NZ_JAAKZW010000059.1 GCF_011044995.1 Streptomyces mesophilus
GGAGGAGGGGTGGGGCGGCCCGTGAACAGGGACCCGGGCCGCCCCGGCCGGGAGGGTGGAGCTAGCGCGCCATGGCTTCGAACGCGGCGATGGCGTCCGGCAGTTGGGCGACGGAGGGCAGGACGTGCGTGGCGCCCGCGTCCTTGAGGGTCGGCTCGTCATGGGCGCCTGTCAGGACGCCGGCCACCAGACCGGCCCCGGAGCGGACGCCGCTGAGCATGTCGTACGCGGTGTCGCCGGCCACGGCGATCCGGTGCACCCCGTCCACGGCGCCGGTGCGCAGGAACGCGGCGAGCACCATGTCGGGGTAGGGGCGGCCGCGGCCCGCGTCGGCCGGGCACAGGGTGAGGTCCACCAGGTCGTGCCAGCCGAGTGCGGTGAGGATGGCGTCCTGGGTGGTGCGGGCGAACCCGGTGGTCAGGACGACCGTCCGGCCCTCGGACTTGAGGCGGCCGATGGCCTCCTCGGCGCCCGGCAGCGGCGCGATCCTGCCGCCGTCGACGAGCTCCCCGTAGGCCTGCTCGAAGGAGACGTTGGCGAGCTGCGCCTTCTCCTCGTCCCCGAACAGCGCCCGGAAGACCGTGATCTTCGACTCGCCCATGGTGTCGCGTACGTACTGCAGCTTCTCGGCGTGGTCGGCCGAACCCGGCTCGACGCCGAGCCGTTCGGCGGCCTTGCCGAAGGCCTGCTCCACCAGACCGCCGTCGGCGACGGTCGTGCCGGCCATGTCGAGGACGACGAGATCGAGGTGCTGGTTCGTCATGTGGCTCACCATCCGAGGGAGTTGGCAGTGGTCTCGGCGATCGCCGGGGAGCAGGTCATGCCGCGCCCGCCGGGCCCGGTCACCAGCCACACGCCGTCGCGCACCTGCTGGCGGTGGACGACCCGTGAGGTGTCGGTGCACTGCGCGTACACCCCGGCCCAGCGGCGGCGGATCTTCGGCAGCGGCCGGCCGAGAAACGACTCGACGACCTCGGTGAGGTGCTCGTACGGGTCTTCGAGGGTGTCGAAGGCGAAGGGGTGCTCGTACTCGTGGGTGTCGCCGATGGTCAGCCCGCCGTCGGCCCGCTGCACCATGAGCAGCTGCATCTTGTACGAGGCGGCCGTCGGAGTCTGTTCCTGCCCGGCGCCGAGGGCGTCCAGCGCGTCGGACCGGTAGGCGGGGTAGTACCGGAAGCTGTCCGCGTCCGCGACCGAGGTGGTGAGCGGCTCCCCCAGCGGGTCGGTCTGCATCATCTGCAGCCGCACCCGCCGCACGGGTATCTCGCCGGCCACTTCGCGCACGAGCCCACCGAGCCAGGCGCCGGTGCAGAGCACGACCACATCGCCGGTGTGCACGTCCCCGTGGTCGTCGCGTACGGCGTTCGAGCCGATGACCTCGCGGACCTCGCGGCCGGGCAGGAAGGTGTAGCCGGGCGACTTGAGCAGCTCCTCGCGCAGCGCCAGTTGAGCGGTGCGCGGCTCGACCGCGGCATCACGCTCGCAGTACAGCGCGGCCGCGAACTCGCCGCGCAGCGCCGGGTTGAACTCCCGCGCCTCGTCCGCGGTCAGCAGCTTGTAGCCGCGGGCCGCGGCGTCGTCACGGGCCAGCGCGGCCTGCGCGACGGCGAGCTCGAGATCATTGCGTACGGGAGTCAGGGACCCGTTGGCCCGGAACCCGAGGGCCGGGACGCGACCGCCGAGCTCCTCCCAGAGCTCGCGGGCCCGCAGCGCAGTGTCGAGCTCCTCGCCGCCCGCGCGACCGCTGACCCATATCTGCCCGAAGTTCCTGAGGCTGGCCCCACGGGCCTCGGCCTCCCGCTCGATCTGGACGACCTGATGGCCGCGTTCCACTGCTTGCCAGGCGTGCATGGTTCCCACCACGCCTGCTCCTACGACGATGACTCTCACGGCGGCAACGCTCCTCGGGACGGGTGCCCCGGGTCGGAAGACCCGGCAACGAGAGCGTGAACGAGCCACCAAACTTGGACTAGACCCGTTATCTATTCGTTACTCATTACGCGGGATGGTCAGCCCGAAAAGCCTCAATTGCCCGCCATGATGGGCGACTTGACCGGAATGTTCAGCCCTGCGATCCGAGCTGCGTGGTGAAGCTGAAGCGGTCCCCGCGGAACAGCGTCCGCACCCGCTCGAGGCGACGCCCTTCGGTGTCCCTCGAGACCCGGTGGATCAGCAGCATGGGCAGGGCGGGCGGCGTCCCGATCAGCAGAGCCTCGCGCGGCGTCGCGAGCACGGTCTCGATCCGCTCCTCGGCCGCGCCGAAGGTGATGCCGAGGCGGTCGGCCAGGTACGCGTAGAAGGACGAGTCCGGGTCGAACTCGGCGTCCAGGCGGGGCACTCGGGCCACGGTCACATAGGTGCTCTCCAGGCCGACCCGCTCGTCGTCGGCGAGCAGCACGCGCTCCATGTGCCATACGGGTTCGCCGCGTTCGGCGCCCAGTTCCTGTGCAAGCGCCTCCGGACACGGAAAGCGGTCGAGCGAGATGAGCGCCCGGCCGGGCCGGCGCCCCTGGCGGCGCACCCCTTCCGTATAGCTCGCGAGCGCGAGCGGCTGCTCCAGCTTGGGCCCCGCGGCGACGGTCCCGCGCCCGGCCCGCCGCAGCCGCCCTTCGAGCACCAGCTCCCTGAGCGCCTGCCGCACGGTCTCGCGTGCCACCTCGTAGCGCAGCGCCAAGTCGCGCTCGGTGGGAAGGGGTTGGCCCTCGGAGAGGCCCTCGACCAGTTCACCGATCCGGGCCTTCACGGCGTAGTACTTGGGGATCCGTCCATGCTCGGGAATCCCGGCTCTGACGGGGGCTCCGGGGTGCTGGTCGTTCGGGTAGTCCACGGGGGAACCCTATGCGCACCCGCACACGAAGCGGTGCCCGTGCCTTCGGCTGGAAAGGCACGGGCACCGCTTTCGGACGGTGGCGGGTCGGCTGGTCAGCGCCGTCGGAACCGGCGCCGAGATCCCACCACAAGAGCTCCGCCGCCGAGGAGGAAGGCGCCGGCGGTAGCCCCAAGCCCGAGCAGCGAGTCGTCGCCGCTCCGGCCTGTCTTTGCGAGTTCTTCCGGGGTGCGCGCGACACCCTTCCTGGAACTCCCCGAAATATCGAAGACGTAGTCCTCGGACTCCCCCACCCACTCGCCGTCGTCCGCGCGCCGCTGCACCACGGCGAGGCTCGCGGTGACGCGGTTGGCCCCGGTGTCGGCCGTGAACCGCAGCCGCACCGGCACGGTCACCGACTCGCCCGCGGGGATCGAGAACCCGCCGAACCCGTCGTCGAAGACCCCGACGTGCTCGTCGACATCCGTCCGCTCGAACGGAACCGGATGCCACTTTCCGTCCGGCGACTGGAACTCGAACTCGGCCTGCGCGGACTGCAGATCACGCTCGCGGTCGAGGAAGACGACGATCGGGTGGATGTTGCGGCAGGTGTCGTCCGAGGTGTTGGTCAGCTCCACCGACCAGTTCTCGAAGCCACCGCCCGGGTGGTACGTGGTGGGCCCGGGGTTGATCGACGACTCGATCGGGAAGTCGTCGCTGTCCTCGACGGAACACGTGGACTGCAGACCGGCCGAGGTGTCGGTGAGCCCCTGCTTCGGCGCGGGCTGGACGGCCGACTGCCGCGGCTGCTCGACGCTGGTGACGACGGGGGTGTTGCCCGTGCCGGAGTCCGTGTCTTCGGCTGCGTCGGTGCTGTCCGTGCTGTCCGAACTGTCGGTGCTGTCGGTGCTGTCGGTGCTGTCGGTGCTGTCGACTGCCGGGTTCACGGAGGTGCCGGTGTCGGTGTCGGTGGTGTCGGTCGCGTCACCCGTGTCGGTGGTGTCCGTCGCATCACCGGCGTCGGTGGTGTCCGTCGCGTCCGAGCCCGTGTCCGTACCGGAGGTGTCCGTGGAGTCCCCGGTCGCGTCCGGCTCGCCCACGGCGCCGACGTCCTCGCCGGATCCGAGGTCGGTCGCGGCGTCCGCATCCGTCGAGGAGTCCGAGGCATCCGCGGCGTCCGACGCATCGGCGGCATCCGAGGTGTCCGCGGCATCCGCCACACCCGCATCCGCGTCGGCACTCGCGTCCGCATCCGCATCCGCCGACGAATCCGCCGCAGCCGCCCGCGTCCCACAGTCCTGAGCCGTCCCGAGCACCGCAAGGCTCAGGCAGTTGCTCGTTCTGAGCAGCGGGTCGTCATCTGCCGATGCCGGCACCGCGACCACCGCAGGGGAGAGTGCCGCGGCGGTGACGCCGACAGCGAGAACACTGCGCAGTCGCATGGAGGAGACCTTTACGGAGCACGGAACAGAGGGGCCCACCCAAGCGCCGATCCGTGGAACAAGCCCGCACGCCCCGGGCAACCAGGACATGCGAACCTCCGGCCGAATCAGCCGTAAGTGGCGTCCGTGACCCTGCCACGCGCGCGCGGCCTCTCGCGCGCGCCACGGCCCCGTGGGGCCGAATGGCCGCCGAATCCCCCTCTATCAGCCCAGTTTCCGTCAATTCCGATTGGCGGGAAAGGCCACATTCGCGCGCCCGAACAGGGGCGCAAGGACCAGTTGTGCGGCCCCTTCGGCCACCAGCCGTCCGCCCCCTTCGGCCTCCCGCACCGGCACCTCGACCGTCGACCGCGCACGCCCGCGGACCACGTCCGAGACACCCCGTACAAAGATCTCCGGGGCCCGCTCGACCGTGCGGCCACCGAGGAGTACGAGGTCGATGTCGAGCAGCCCGACGACATTCGCGGCGCCTTCGCCGAGCACCCGCGCCGCCCTCCCGAGCTCGCCGGCGGCGACCGCTTCGAGGCAGAGCGCCTCGATGCAGCCGCGGTTGCCGCAGGAGCAGAGGGCGCCGTCCAACTGCAGCACCTGGTGGCCGAATTCGCCCGCCCCCGTGCGATCTCCCCTATATAGAGCACCGGTCAGGACGAGACCGGCCCCAAGTCCCGTACCGAGATGGAGATACGCGAAGGAGCCGCCACCGGACGGACGGGCCAGGGCCAGTCCGAGCGCCGCCGCATTGGTGTCCTTGTCGACGACGACCGGCGCACCGAGGCGCTCGGCCAGCGCGTCGCGCAGCGGGAAGCCGTCCCACTCGGGGAAGCCGGTCACCTGGTGCAGGACCCCGCTGCGGTGGTCGAGCGGGCCGGGCAGGGCGACACCGACGCCGAGGACGGACTCGCGTACGGCGGTGAGCGCGGCGACCTCGCGGGCCACGGCGGTGAGGACCGCATCCGAGCCGGCCCCCAGATCCAGGGGCGCGGCACGCTCGGCGACCACCGCACCCGAGAGGTCCATGAGCACCGCGACGAGCGCGTCCCGGTCGAGGTGGATGCCCACCGCGTGCCCGGCCCCGGGTGCCAGGCGCAGGACGGTGCGCGGCTTGCCGCCGGTCGAGGCCCTGCGGCCCGCCTCCGCGGCGAGGCCCTCGTCCCGCAGCCGCCCGACGATCTTGCTGACGGCCTGCGGGGTGAGCCCGGTCCGCTCGGCGAGCTCGAGGCGGCTGATGCCCTCCTCACCCGCGCTGCGCAGCAGGTCGAGGACAAGCGCGGCGTTGTGTCCGCGCAGGGCAGGGAGGTTCACGCCTGGGGTGCCGGTATGCGATGAGATGGGGTTCACGCCCCCCATTCTCCTGTTCGCTTGCACTTTGGCAACAGCGTTGTTTAAGTAGAAGCATGACTTCCACGCTCAGGGTCGGCCTCGTCGGCTACGGCCTCGCCGGTTCCGTATTCCACGCCCCGCTGATCGCCGCGACCGAGGGTCTGACGCTCGACACGGTGGTCACGTCCAACCCCGAGCGCCAGGCTCAGGCGCGCGCCGAGTTCGGCGACGGGCTGCGCTTCACCGCCTCGCCGGACGAGCTGTGGGAGCGGGCCGACGAGCTCGACCTGATCGTGATCGCCTCGCCGAACAAGACCCACGTCCCCCTCGCCACCGCCGCGCTCAAGGCCGGTCTGCCGGTCGTCGTCGACAAGCCGATCGCCGGTACGGCCGCCGAGGCCCGTGAGCTCGCGGCCCTCGCCGACGAGCGCGGGCTGCTGCTCTCGGTCTTCCAGAACCGCCGCTGGGACAACGACTTCCTGACCCTCCAGAAGCTGATCGCCGACGGTGAGCTCGGCGAGATCCAGCGCTTCGAGTCCCGTTTCGAGCGCTGGCGTCCGCAGCTCAAGGGCGGCTGGCGCGAGTCGGGCAACCCCGAGGAGATCGGCGGTCTGCTCTACGACCTCGGCAGCCATGTCGTCGACCAGGCGCTGACCCTGTTCGGCCCGGCGGTCCAGGTGTACGCGGAGGCCGATGTGCGCCGCCCGAACGCCGAGACCGACGACGACACCTTCATCGCGGTGACCCACGCGAACGGGGTGCGCTCGCACCTGTACGTCTCCGCCACCACGGCCCAGCTCGGCCCGCGTTTCCGCGTGCTCGGCTCGCGTGCCGGTTTCGTCAAGTACGGCCTCGACCCGCAGGAAGCGGACCTGAAGGACGGCAAGCGCCCGTCCGCCGACGGCACCTGGGGCACCGAGCCCGAGTCGCTGTGGGGCCGCGTCGGCTCCGGTGAGTCCCCGCTGACCGGCGGCGGCCGCCCCGAGCCCAGCCTGGCGGGCGACTACCCCGCGTACTACGCCGCGGTCGCCGCCGCCGTACGGGGCGACGCCCCCAACCCGGTCACCGCGCACGAGGCGGCAAGCGCCCTCGACGTCCTGGAAGCGGCCCGCCGTTCGGCCCGCGACGGTGTGGCGGTGCAGCTGTGAGCGCCCCCACCGTCGAGGAGCTCGAGGCACAGGAACAGCGCCTGGTCCTGGACCACTTCACGCATGACGACGCCTGGGAACTGGGCTCGATCCTGGTGAGGATGGCGCGTGAGCGCCGGGCCCCGGTCGCCATCGACATCCGCCGCGGCGGTCAGCAGCTCTTCCACGCCGCGCTGCCCGGATCGACCCCGGACAACGACGCGTGGATCGACCGCAAGCGCCGGGTCGTGGAGCGTTACGGCTGTGCGTCGTTCCTGGTGGGAGCGCGTTTCCGGGCCAAGGGCACGACCTTCGAGGAGTCCTCGCGGCTCGACCCCGACACGTATGCCGCGCATGGTGGCGCGTTCCCGATCGCGGTGCGCGGGGCGGGTGTCATCGGGACCGTGGTGGTCTCCGGGCTTCCGCAGGCGGAGGACCACGCGATGGTGGTCGAGGCTCTGGAGCGCTTCACTTCTTGAGTGCGTACGACGATGGGGCGCCCTTCACCGTGAAGGGCGCCCCATCCTCGTATGCCGTGAAGCAGTGAAGGCGTGAAGCCGTGAAAGAACCGCTACGCGTCCTTGAGCTCCTGGCGCTGGCGGCCGAGACCCTCGATCTCCAGCTCGACCACATCACCGGCCCGCAGATACGGCTTGGGCTCGGGCTCGCCCATCGCGACACCCGCCGGCGTACCGGTGTTGATGATGTCGCCCGGGTAGAGCGTCATGAACTGGCTGACATAGCGGACCACTTCGGCGACCGGGAAGATCTGGTCGGCGGTGGAGCCGTTCTGCTTGAGCTCGCCGTTGACCCAGAGCTTGAGGCCGAGGGCCCCCGGGTCTGCGATCTCGTCGGCGGTCACGAACCAGGGGCCGAGCGGGTTGAACGTCTCGCAGTTCTTGCCCTTGTCCCAGGTGCCGCCGCGCTCGATCTGGAACTCGCGCTCCGATACGTCGTTGGAGATGGCGTATCCCGCGACGTGCGCGAGCGCCTCCTCGTGCGACTCCAGGTAGCGCGCGGTGCGGCCGATCACGATGGCGAGCTCCACCTCCCAGTCCGTCTTCACGGACTTACGGGGGATGAGCACGGTGTCGTTCGGGCCGACGACCGTGTCCGCGGCCTTGAAGAAGATGATCGGCTCGCCGGGTATCTCGGCGCCGGTCTCCCGGGCGTGGTCGTGGTAGTTGAGCCCGATGCAGACGACCTTGCCGATCCGCGCGAGGGGCGCGCCGATGCGCTGCCCCTCGGCGTCGAGCACGGGGAGGGTCGCGGCGGCTTCCCGGACCCGGGTCAGCGCGGCCTCGTCGGCGAGGAGTTCGCCGTCGATGTCCGCGACGATCCCGGACAGGTCACGCAGGATGCCGTCCTGGTCCAGCAGCGCCGGGCGTTCCGCTCCCGGGTTTCCGACTCGCAGCAGCTTCATCGTTCACTCTCCTGTGGTCGAAGGGTGCCGATGGGTTGCGGCCATCGGAGCTTTGGCCGATCCTCCAAGAAATAGGTCCAGCCCGCAATACCCCGTTCACGTACTGGACCGTCACAAGGCGTGATCTCCTCGGGCGTTCCCCGGCGTCCCCGCCCGCTCTCAGACGGCCGCCGCAAGGGCGGTCGGGGGCATGTCCCGGTAGAGGAAGTAGCGTTCGGCGGCGCTCCATGTGGTGCTGGTCACCACGTACAGCGCTGCGGCGAGCGGGACGACGGCCACCGTGAACAGGGTGAGGAACGACATCAGCGGCATGAACTTCAGCATCGCGCCCATCCCGGGCGGGGTTTCGGCACCCGTGGCCGGCGCGGTGGCCATCTGCTGCTTCGTACGCCGGTAGTTGAAGGTGGCCACGGCGGCCACGAGCACGAACAGCGCGACATAGACAAGACCCGCCGCGCCGAAGAGCCCGCCGTCCGCCAGCGCGTCATGGAAGCGCCCGCCGAGCGGTGCGGCGCCCAGCGTGTGGCCGAGCAGCGGGTTGGCCTCGCCGCCGATCTCCTGGTTGGAGAACAAGTGGTACATCAGGAAGAAAGCGGGCAGCTGCAACAGGCTCGGCAGACAGCCGGACAGCGGCGACACCCCTTCCTGCTTGTGCAGTTCGAGCATCGCCTTCTGCAGCTTCTCGGGGTTCTTGGCGTGCTTCTTGCGCAGGTCGGCGAGTTGCGGGGCGAGCTTGGTGCGGGCCTTCTGGCCGCGGGCCGCCGCACGCGAGAGAGGGTGTACGGCCAGGCGTACGGCCATCGTGAACAGGATGATCGCGACCGCCACGGACGCACCCTGGAACAGCGGGTGCAGTGCGTCGGCAAGCTGGTCGACCACGTCGGCGAAGCCACTGAAAACGGACATGCGGGGCCCCTTCGGGGAGTCTCGTCGTACCGGAAATGCCGGTGGACCGGCGGGTTTTCGGCGTGACGGACCGCGTAAGGGGGCAGGCAGATGCCCTGCTCAGGTGGGACGAGGGTGGCTTACGCGGCCGTCGGGACGAGACGCCCCGGTGCTCGCGGACGCGAACGTCCCGCGGCGTCCGGATCGCGCTGCGGCAGGAAGGCCGTACGTTGCTCGCGGTCGCGGATCGCGGTGCGCACCCGGGCCGGCTGCACGGCCGGCACCGAGCGCGAGGCGATCAGCGCGCAGACGGCGAGCGCGGTACCGGCCGCGGCGGTCGCGGCCAGGGCGACGGCGGCGGAGAGCGGACCCGCGTCGGTGAGCAGCACCTGCGTCACGAGCAGGAGCAGCAGTCCGGTGACGCGCAGATCCTTGAACCTGTCGATCACGGCTGCCTCCTCTCGCGTATCGCGGGCTGGTCTTTGCTGGTGCTGCTCCTGAATCCTACGCGCCGGCCGGCTCGTCCACGAGGGGCTCTTTGGCCAGCACTTCACGGTGGGGACGTACGTCACGGTCCTTGGGCCCTGCCCAGGTGACCACGAGCGCCACCGCGATATTCGCGGCGAGAGCCACAAGCCCCGCGTTGATCCCCCACACCGGATCGTTCTCGGTGAAGACCAGCGCACAGACGATCGCGACCCCGACGGCCAGACCGCTCAGCGCCGCCGCCGTGGTGAGCCGGCGCCAGACCAGGCCGAGCAGCAGCATCGGCAGGAGCTGCGCCATCCCCTCGTACGAGATGAGCGAGAGCCGGACGAGGGTGTTCGGGGCGGCGTACGTCATGATCAGCGCGAGCGTGCCGGCGATCACGACCACGACCTGGGACGCGTTCTTCTGCCGCTCCTGGCTGTGCAGCCGCGGTACGTGGCTCAGCACACTCCTGCCCCACATCGTCCCGATGACCAGCATGAACACGGCCATCGGCACGATCGACGAGAGCGCGGCCGCGACCCCGATCACCCCCACCGCCCAGGCCGGCAGCGAGTCCACGACCAGCTTGAAGAGCGCCAGATTCGAATCCGCGCCCGCGAGACCGGGGACGACGAAGAGCGCCGCCATGCCGAGCAGCATCGGGACGAAGAGCAGGATGTTGTACGCGGGGAGCAGGATGGCGTTGCGGCGCAGGGCGTCGGCGTCGCGGGCGCCCAGGTAGCCGGCGACGGTGGTCGGGAAGATCACCACGGTGAAGGCGTTGAGCACGGTGGTCGAGGCGAACCAGGCCATGCCCAGACCGCTCTCGCCGTGCCCGGGGAGCGTCAGCCAGTCGCGCTTCTGCTCGACGATCCGGTCGAGGAACGGGCCGTATCCATCGAAGTAGTGCAGCGGCACGTAGATCGCGAGGAACGCGAGCGTGCCGATGACCAGCACGTCCTTGAGCACCGACACCCAGGCGCTGCCGCGGAGGCCGCTGACGACCACGAAGCCGGTGGTGATCGCGAAGGCGAGGAAATAGGCCCAGTTGAGGCTGATCGTCCCGTACGAGATCGTCGAGACGACCACGCCCATGCCGGTGATCTGCAGCTGGATATAGGGGAGAAGGAAGACCGTGGCGAGGACGGCGACGGCGGCGCCGAGCCAGGGCTTTCCGTAGCGGTGGCTGATCATGTCGGTGATGCCGACGAGTTGGTGGTCGCGAGCGTAGGCCCAGAGCATCGGTCCGACCACGTAGCCGACCGCGTAGCCGCAGGACATGTACGCGACGACGTACAGGACGGGTGCGCCGTAGTTGTATCCCCAGCCGGCGGCCCCGAGGTAGCTGAAGCTGGTGTAGCCCTCACCGGCCATCAGCACCCAGATGAACACGGCCCCGAGGCTGCGCCCGCCGACCGACCACTCGGCGAGCCCGCCCTGGCCGCCTCGTCCGCGCACGGCGAGCAGGCCGAGGGCCACGGTGGCCACCATGAAGACGGCGAAGACGGTGGTGGCGATGGCGGCGTTCACTGCCCGTGCCCCTTCTGGTGGTTGCGGTGCTTGCGGTCCCCGCGCCAGGTCATCCAGACGGCGAACGGGGTGAGCACGGTCGCCCCGATCAGCCAGGCGAAGAAGAACGGCAGCCCGGCGACAGTGGGTTCGACGCGGTTGACGAACGGCAGGGCGCCTGCGTACAGGACGAACGGGACGAGCAGCCACAGGAGGTGGGGGCGAGCAATCACGCGAAGGAGCCTACGGGCCGGGCAACCGAATCCGGCGGAACGGTGGTCTGGAGGTCGAGGGGGTGCAGACATGAGAGCCGATGAAGAGGACGGCTACCGGGAGTTCGTCAGGGCGTCCTGGCCGCAGCTGGTGCGCACGGCGTATCTCCTGACGGGCGATCTCCACCATGCGGAGGATCTGACGCAGACGGCGCTGGCCAAGGCATACCGCTCGTGGCGCAAGGTGTCACGCAGCGACCGGCCGGAGGCGTATGTCCGCAAGATGCTGGTCACGTGCAACAGCGACCGGTTCCGCAAGCGACGCGTCGGCGAGCACCTCACGGCGATACCGCCGGATGTCGCGGGCCCCTATGACGCCGCGGCGCAGGCCGACGACCGCGGCAGTCTGCTGCGGGCGTTGGCCCAATTACCGCCCAGGCAACGGGCGGTGGTCGTGCTGCGGTACTGGGAGGACCTCTCGGAGAGCGAGGTGGCCGAGGTGCTCGGCTGTTCGGCGGGCACGGTCAAGAGCCAGGCGGCGAAGGGGCTTGCGAAGCTGCGGGCTTGTCCGGAGCTGGCCGCGTCGGGGGTGGACTCCGCCGGTGAGATCGCAACGAGTGGGGGAGGGAACTGGTGAAGCACTTCAGGCAGGACGACGAGTTCGGCGAGGACGCACCGCGGACACCGCTGGAGGAACGGCTGCGGGAGCTCCTGACCGAGCGGACCGGGGCGATCCGGCCGGACGAGGCTCCGGTCGATGACATCGTGCGGCGCGGACGTAACGGACGGCGGCTTCGGGTGGCCGTGACGGCCTCGGCGCTGGCGGTGGCGGTCGCGGTGCCGGTCGGCGCGTACGCGGTCGGACCGGGCTCGGGTGACGACGCCCCCGCCGCGAAGCGGCCGTCCCCCACGAAGGTCGCCGCGCCGCCCGCGCGCACCACGCCGGAGCCGACCCCGCCCGGTCCGCAACCACCGGCCTCATCCGGCCAGTTGGTCGACGGGATCACCTTCGAGGAGGCGGCGGACGGGCTGGAGAAGTGTCTGGGCCGCCACGAGGAGGGGGAGCGTGCAAGCACCGAGGAATCCATGACCACCGACCTGGGCAAGCCGGAGGACTACCGCATCCTGCTCGCGCACCGGAAGACCGGTGACGACAATGCGCCCGACGACGGCATCTGGGTGGTCGCCACGACGGAGCAGCCTGTGCCCCGGCCCAACCGCGTCATCTGCGGGATCAAGGGCGATGAGGTCACGGCCATCAACAGCGGCGCGGGACCCCTCCTTCCCGAGGAAGGCCCCGTCTACTCGGACCTGAACGGCGGCAAGCTCTACAAGCAGAACATCTTCACCAGCGACGGCTGGCGACTGCCTTTCCGCTGGGGAAACATCGGCCAGGTCACGTCCGAGGTCGACCGTGTCACGGTGACGTACGGCGGCGAAACCGTCGAAGCGGCCGTGGACCACGGCTGGTTCGCGGCGACGGGCGTCGTCGAGGAGCAGCCGGCGACGGCTCCGCGCATCAAGGGGTATGACGCGAAGGGGAAGCAGATATACGACTCGGCCCAGGACAAGAACTACGAGCCGGGCCTGCCCAAGGGCTGACAGGACTGGCGGCGCGAGGCTGCCCTCAGCGCTTCTTGATGGCGGTCAGCTTGCCCCAGACGATCAGCCGGTACTTGGAGGTGTACTCCGGGGTACAGGTGGTGAGCGTGATGTAGAGACCGGGCTCGTTGTAGCCGTACGACGGTTTCACGATGCTGCGCGGCACCTTCGCGATCACCCCGCTGTCGCGGGCGCTGGTCTGCGGCAGGGTCCGGTCCACGGTGTACGTGAAGGTCGCTGCCTTGGTGTCCACCGTGAGGCGGTCCCCCTTGCCGAGCCGGTTGATGTAACGGAACGGCTCGCCATGGGTGTTGCGGTGCCCGGCCAGCGCGAAGTTGCCGGCACCGCCGGGCTGCGCGCTTCCCGGGTAGTGGCCCACGTACCCCTTGTTGAGCACCCCCTGCTTGCTCACGCCCTGGGCGACGGGGACGCGTACGCCGAGCTTGGGGATGGAGAGCACGGCGTAGGCCTGCTCGTAGTCGGGCACGCGAGGCTTGTCCGGTGCCGTCGCCCGGTGATCACCCTCGTCGGGCGGAGGCTCGGCCAGCTCACCGAGGTCCTCGGGCGCCGCGGCCTGTTCGCCCTCGTCGCCGTCACCCGCCGCTGCCGCCTCGTCCGTCTCCCATTCCCTCTCCAGCGCCTCGACCTTCCGCTCGGCGCCCTCCCTGGCCTGCCGGTTGGTCCACCACAGCTGGTGCACGACGAGCAGCAGCAGCACGACTCCCACGGTCACGGCGACCTCGGCGCCGGTCCACAGCCCCCGCAGCCAGGGGGCATACCGCCGCATCCGAGGGGACTGCCGGCTCCCGCGGCCGCCCTGCACGACCACCGGAATCCGCTCCCGACTGCGCACCCGCACGGCGCCTCCCCTCCTCGCAGGGCTGCAGGGTAGGTCGGAAGCGGACAAGTGACCAGGCCGGTGCGGAGGTTGAGACGCACGGCCGGACCGTCGCGGGCGGAGGCCACGACACGGCCATGGACGCAGGCGCGGCCCGAACGTCGTACCGATGGGTCCTGCCGAAAGGGCCGGCCCGGGCAGTACGGTGAACCTCATGCGCCCCGACACGCCTGCCGATTCCACGGATCACACCGCCGAAGCCGAGCGTCTGCTGCGCACCGCGGCGCAGTATCCCGAGGATGCCGAGCACCTGCTGCTGCACGCCGCCGCCCACCTGGAGCTGGCCGGCGACCGCCCCCAGGCCACGACGCTCTACGACCGGCTCCTGGCCGGTGAGCTGGAGGACGCGTCCCTGGTCCGCGCCTTGAAGGCCGCCAACCTCTGGGAGTACGGCCACGAGGCGGAGGCCCGGGCCATCATCGAGGGCCTGCGCACCACGGCCCCGCGCTCCCCGGAAGCGTGGGTCATCGCCGCGGAATCCCTGGAGACCCACGACGAACTGACCTCGGCACAGGAGGTCTTCACCGAGGGGGTCGAGCTCCTGACCGTCCAGGGCGAGGAAATCCCCTACGACTGCCGGCCGCTGCTCCTCGGCCGCCACCGCGTCCGCCGCCTGCTCGCCCTCCCCCACGACGTCTGGGACGTCCTCGCGGACGACGCCCACTCGTCCTCCTCCCCCATCTCCCTGGACGAACTCCACGACCCGAAGCGCACCTGGGCCCTGGGCTCATCGGACCCGGAGGAACTGAGCGCGGAAATCGCCCGCCTCCGCGCCGAACTGGGCACGTTCCGCGCGGCCTTGTCCCGCCCCTTCCCGGTAGCGGTCCTGCACTGGCCGTCGACGGAACTGGCGGAACTCCTGGCCGCGTACCCGACCCTGACCTCGGAATACCCGTCCCACGAGGAACACCTGGCGACCATAGAGTCGTCTCTGCGGGAGCTGGCGGCCTCCGGCACGGAAAACCTCGGCATCGTCACAGCCACAGTCCCCTCCTACGAGGCCTTCGCAGCTTCGGAGGGCACCTCCCCTACGGACACCTCCCTCCTCCCCCAGTACGCGACGACATTGGCGGCCCGAGGGCGAGCGGTGGCTTGGCCTCCGCGGGGGGAGTGTTGGTGTGGGTCGGGGGTGGCGTACAGCGATTGCCACGGGACGGACAGCTGAATCCGGCCGCGTCTCCGGCACAATGCCAGAGTGCCTGATGCGCCCCCTTCCTCGCCCTCCGTCTCGGCCCGGATGAGCCGGCAGAACTCGCGAGACACAGGACCCGAGATCGCGGTACGCCGTCTACTCCACTCCAACGGCTTCCGCTACCGCGTCCACTATCCCGTGCCAGGGGCGCCGAGACGCAAGATCGACATCGCGTTCGTGGGGCCACGCATCGCGATTTTCCTCGACGGTTGCTTCTGGCACGGCTGCCCGCAGCACGCAACGAGCCCTAAGGCCAATGCGGAGTGGTGGCAGAACAAACTGGACAGAAATATGGCGCGCGACCGGGAGACGGGAGAGCTCCTGGAAGCTTCAGGCTGGACAGTTCTGCGCTTCTGGGAGCACGAAGAGCCTGAATCGGTCGCCCAAGTGATCGCCCACGCCAGGCAGGCTGCGGGCTCACCAGTGCGAGACGCCAGAAATTAGTTGCACCCTCACAACTTCCGCTACCGCAACGGGTTCCAGGCGCCCTAGTTCGACCATCCCAACAGGATGGCTGCGAACGCCAATACGATATGCCGCATGCGGAGCCCGGCGTGGACCCAAGACGAACTCATACTCGCCTGTGCCCTCGTGGCAAGCAACGAGTGGCGCGAGTACCGAACCGCCGATCCTCAGGTCCAGGATCTCTCGAATCTTCTACGGTCACTGCCCCTGCACCCGCAGGAAGCCCGCACGCTCCCACAGTTCAGGTCCCCTGACAGCGTCAGCCGCAAGACGGCAGACATAGCGTCGAACCATCCGGACTACACCGGAAAGCCGACCCGCTGCGGCGAACCGACGAGGCGCATGATCGCCGCATTCGTCGCCCACGAGGCGGAGATGCTCGCCGTTGCGAGGGCCATCGAAGAGGGCATCGGCTCCGGCGAACTCCACCGGATCGAGCCACAGCCCGACGAGGCGGATGACGAGGGGAATACCGCGCTTGAGGGGCGTCTGCTCGCTCGGTGGGTTATCGCGCGCGAGCGGAACCCACGTCTGCGCCACCGGAAGATAGATCAGGCACGCAGCGTTGGCGCCCCCCTGGAATGCGCGGTCTGCGGCTTCGACTTCGAGCGTGTCTACGGTCCACGGGGCGCGGGGTATGTCGAGGTCCACCACGTACTGCCTCTTCATATATCCGGCCCCCGGGAGACCAAGCTGGACGACCTGGCCTTCCTGTGCGCCAACTGCCACCGCATGTGTCACAGGACACGTTCTGGACGATCGTGGCTCACCCCTGAAGCGCTGCAGACGGAGATGCGCAGTTTCAGACGCAAACAGCCCTCCGGCGCGGTCAGTAGCCTTTGACAAGGGGACCTGTCAGAGGTGAATCGGGCAGGTGCCAGGCCTCACCCGGACAGAAGTCCCCTAGGCCAACCCACGCCCACCCCTAAGCCGCCAACTCCGCCCGAGGATGCCCCGGTGCCAGAAACACCACCACATCGTTGTCCGCCTCCGGCAGCGGTCGCACCTCGTGCCAGCCCAGGCGCCGGTAGCTGGCCACCGCTGACGTGGCGCGGCGGGACATGGGGACCCATGCGCGGCCCGACGGGGCGTCCTTGACGAACTCCGACAGGAGCGAGCGGCCGACGCCCGCCGGGCGGGCGCGTTGGCGGACTGCCAGCTCGTCGAGTTCCAGGGCGCCGACCAGGAGTGAGCGCACCCGGTCCGGGCCCAGTTGGGCGACGACCTTGGCGTAGGTGCGGGTGTCCGGCAGGGACGCGGGCGTGAGCCAGGCGATGGCGAAGCCGTCGATGCCCTGGCCGGACTGGGCGAGTACGGCGCGGAAGCCGGGGCGTTCGGCTTCGTTGCACAGGCGGTAGTGGAAACGCTGGATCGATTCTTCGTTCTCGTTCCACGGCGGGGCCGAGAAGACCTCGGCGTACGCGTCGACCAGGTCTTCCACGAGGTCGAGGACGGTGGGTCCGTAACAGATCACCTGAACTGCTCCTTGCTCCGCTCCTTGGATCCCGGACTCGCTCCCGCGAGGTCTCGCTGATCCCGGTTGATCCACTGGGTGCCCCCGCATACGGCGGAGGCGAAGGCGAAGGTGACGGCCACTACAGAGCCGCGTACCTGCATGCGCTATGACCGAATGTAGGCGGTACGGGCCGGTATTGAATGCAGAGTCCGCTAGAACACCCTCTGATGCGGATGAGGTTGGTCGGCGAGGATCATCAACTTCCGTACCGTAAAGCCGAGATGAGCATGGAACATATGCGTTCAGGGCCTCTGGGAAGGTGCTCCCTCGGCGCACTGAAATGCCCCACAAATGGCCTCCGGGTACGGGCGTGTCGCGCCCGGCCACCGTTCCTACGGTACGAAGACCGACCCCTCCCCGTACGCCCCATCCCTGAACTGGACGCCACTGAACTCCCGTACGAGAGCGGCGGGTTGGACGACGATCGGACATCCGTCGAACACCTCGGATCGAGGACAGAAGCTGTCCGCATTCCTCTCTACCTTGGGGAGTACCAAATCACCCACGGATTACCAGCACCCAGGGAGAAGCCATGATCCTCGTCACCGCCGCCACCGCCCCCGTGGGCCGCTCCGTGGTCGAGCAGTTGGCCGCCGGCGGTGTCGCCGTCCGTGCCCTCACGCGCGACCCCGATCGGGCCGGATTGCCGCCGCAGACCGAGGTCGTCCCGGGCGACCTCGGGGACGCGGGGAGCCTGAAGGCCGCCCTCGAAGGGGTCGACGCGGTGTTCCTGCTCGCCGCCTCGCCGGACTTCGACGCGGCCGGCTTCGCGGCACTGGCCGAGGAGGCCGGCGTACGGCGGATCGTCTTCCAGTCGTCCGGCGCCGTCGTGGACGGCGAGGACGAGCAGCCCGACCCCGTCGCCGCGTTCCACCACGGCATCGAGCAGGCGCTGCGCGGCTCGGCCGTCGCGTACACCTTCCTGCGTCTGGCCGTCGAGTCGTCCGGCTCGCTGGAGTGGTCCTTCGACCTGGCGGGCCAGCTGTCACGCGGCGACGTGATCGCCGGACCGTACGCCGAGGCCCTCGAAACCCCCGTCCACCCGGCCGACTTCGCCGCCGTCATCATCGCCGCGCTCACGGACGACGGAGCCCACGCCAACCGTGTGTACCCCGTCACCGGACCGCATCGGCTGAGCCTGCGCGAGCAGGCGCGGCTCCTGGGCGAGGCGCTGAACAGGCCTTTGCGGTACGAGGAGTTGGCGCCGGACGCGGCCCGTGCGGCGATCAGCCCGTACGCTCCGGCCGACCTGCTCCTGAGCACCTGGGAGCGCCACACCACGGGCCCGGCGCCCGTCGCCGACACCCTCCAGCGCCTCACGGGTACGGACGGCCGCAGTGTGCGGGAGTGGGCGGCCCACACGGCCCTCCGGCTCACCCGCTGACGGCCCTCCGGCCCACCCACTGAAGGCGCACCACCGGACAGCCCCACCACCGGACAGCCCCACCGCCGGACAGCCCCCACCGGCGGCCACCCTCACCCGGTGGTCGCCGGCGCCCCCGCGGACGACGTCCCGGTCGCCGCCGACAACGGCGCCGCGATGTCCTCGAGCGACCGCCGTTCGGCGCGTACCGCGAACACCGCCGCCACCAGACCCGCCGCCACCATCAGCCCGGCCCCGATCTGGAACGCGAGCACCGTGTCCGCGACCACGCCCGACTCCGTGAGCTTGGCGAACAGGAGCGGGCCGCTGATGCCGCCGGCCGCCGTGCCGACCGCGTAGAAGAAGGCGATCGCCATCGCGCGGGTCTCCATCGGGAAGATCTCGGAGACGGTGAGATACGCGCTGCTCGCGCCGGCCGAGGCGAAGAAGAGGACCACCGACCAGCAGGCGGTCAACGACGTCGCGGTCAGCGAACCCTGGTCGAAGAGGTAAGCCGTGCCGAACAGCAGCAGACCGGAGAGCACGTACGTCGACGTGATCATGACCTTGCGGCCGATCGTGTCGAAGAGCCGGCCGAGCAGCAGCGGTCCCAGGAAGTTGCCGGCCGCGATCACCGCGAAGTAGTAGCCGGTGCTGCCGGTGGGCACGTCGAAGAACTTGGTCAGGATCGCGCCGAAGCCGAAGGTGATCGCGTTGTAGAGGAAGGCCTGCCCGATGAAGAGGGAGAGGCCGAGGACCGTGCGCTTCGGGTAGGCGGTGAACACGGTGCGCGCCACGGTCAGGAACCCGATCGACTTGCGCTGCCGGATGGTCATCTCCGAGGCGGGCGGCGGCAGTTCGGTGCCCTTCTCGGCCCGTACGCGGTCCTCGATCGAGCTGACGAGATCCTCCGCCTCCTGGCTCCTGCCGTGGATGAACATCCAGCGTGGGGATTCGGGCACATTGCGCCGTACGAGAAGGATCACCAGGCCCAGGACCACGCCGAGCGCGAACGTCAGCCGCCAGCCGACGTCCATGGCGAAGAGCGAGGTGTCAAGCGCGACGATCGAAAGCAGCGAACCGCCGATCGCACCCAGCCAGAAGCTGCCGTTGATGATCAGGTCGACCCGGCCCCGGTAGAGGGACGGGATGAGTTCGTCGATGGCCGAGTTGATCGCCGCGTATTCGCCGCCGATGCCGAAGCCCGTGAAGAAGCGGAAGACGAAGAACCACCAGGAGCTGAAGGAGACCGCGGTCAGGGCCGTCGCCGCCAGATAGACGGCGAGCGTGATGATGAAGAGCTTCTTGCGGCCGAACCGGTCGGTCAGCCACCCGAAGAAGAGGGCTCCGCTGCACGCTCCGGCCACATAGAGCGCGGCCGCGACGCCCGTGACCTGCGCGGACGAGATCGGCAGACCACTGCCCTCCTCCGAGAGGCGGCCCGCGATATTGCCGACGATGGTGACTTCGAGGCCGTCGAGGATCCAGACCGTCCCTAACCCGATCACCACCATCCAATGCCAGCGCGACCAGGGCAGCCGGTCGAGTCGGGCGGGCACGGACGTGGTGACCGTGCCGCTGGGGGCGGCGGATCCGGTGGACATACGACACCTCCTGGAAACGGTGCCGTCCGAGTCCCCCCGGCCTGCGGGTTTACGCCCCGGGCGCGTGCGTCAGCGTGTACGCCTACGCCCCCGGCGCATGCGTCAGCGCGTACACCTACGCCCCCAGCGCATGCGTCAACGTATAGATCAGCAGCCCCACCAGCGACCCCACCACCGTGCCGTTGATCCGGATGAACTGCAGGTCGCGGCCGATATGCGCCTCGATCTTCTGCGTCGTCTGCCCGGCGTCCCAGCCCGCCACGGTGTCCGTGATCAGTGAGGTGATCTCGCGGCGGTACGTGTTGACCACATGCACCGCGACATCCTCGACCCAGCCCTCGACCTTGTTCTGCAGCCGGGCATCGGAGGACAGCCGCGCACCGAGGGACAGCAGCGCGGCCCGTACCCGCAGACGCAGTTCGCTGCGCTCGTCCTCCGCCGCCGCCACGATCATCTGGCGTACGGAGGACCAGGCCGAGGCGATGATGTCCTGGACCTCGCCGCGGCCGAGGACCTCGGACTTGAGGCGCTCCACGCGCATCCGCGTATCCGTGTCGGACTGCAGATCCGACGCGAAGTCCGTGAGGAAGCGGTCGATGGCGCCGCGCGCCGGATGCTCGGGCATGTCGCGCATCTCGGTGACGAAGCGCAGCAGTTCCTTGTAGACCCGCTCGCCGACCTTCTTGTCCACAAAGCGCGGGGTCCAGCCCGGCGCACCGCCCTGGACCGCGTCCATCACCTGGTCGCTGTGCAGGACCAGCCAGTCATGGGCGCGTACGCAGACCAGGTCGACGACCTTGCGATGGCCGCCGTCCGCCACGATCTTGTCCAGGGTCTTGCCGATCCCGGGCGCGATCTCGGCGGCGTCCGCACGCCGTGTGATGGCCTCGCCGACCACGGCCTGGACATCGGAGTCGCGCAGGACGGTGAGGGCGCCGCGCAGGGCCGTGGAGAGTTCGGCCGTGACGCGGTCGGCGTTGGCGGGCTCGGCGAGCCAGTCGCCGAGCCGGGCGCCGATGTTGACGGCGCGCAGACGGCGGCGTACGACATCCTCGGAGAGGAAGTTCTCGCCGACGAACTCGCCCAGCGACGCGCCCAGTTGGTCCTTCTTCGTGGGGATGATCGCGGTGTGCGGAATGGGCAGGCCGAGGGGGTGCCGGAACAGGGCCGTGACCGCGAACCAGTCCGCCATCGCACCCACCATGCCCGCCTCCGCGGCGGCCGCGGCATAGCCGGTCCAGGGGCCGAACCCGGAGTTCTGCGCCCACTTGGCCAGGACATAGACGACCGCGACGAAGACGAGCAGACCGGTCGCGGTGGCCTTCATACGGCGCACCCCGCGGCGGCGCTCCTCGTCGGCCGCATTGAATGAGAAGCCGGAACCCGGGGAATGCTGCCCGCGGGAAGGTGGTCCGGATTCCTCCGGATCTGGTCCGGTTTCTTCCGCATCCTTCACGTTCGTCTGCTCCATCCGCCCTACCGCTCCATCCGCCGGCCGGCCCCCGGGGTCACGCACCTATTGTCCCTGCCTGAGCCGTTCTTCGAATTGTCCCTGCTTGCCCGTTCCTCGAACGCATCACATCTGACCGACTCCTGGAACGCATCAGGAGTTCCCGGCGTCCTCCTTGTCGACGCGGAACCCGGGGAATCTCAGGGATGACCCGGACGGCGCGTACGGGAAGACGGCAGGGCACGACACGGGGGGTACCGTGCGCGACCTCGGGCCGCATACCGCAAAATGGGATTGTCCAACCGGAGCCTCGGGCTCCCCTGCCCGAGGAGCACACCGCGCATGACCAAGCGTCACGGTTATGCCCTTCTCGCCACGCTCGCCACTGTCGTCGTGCTGGTCTCCACTGTCATCTACCTCACCTTCTCCGGCGGCGCCGGCCAGGACACCACCATCAGCGCCGGCCCCTCCCCGCAGGGTTCCGCCGATCGCGCGGCCGCCGGCTCCTGGGTCGGCACGTGGGCCGCGGCCCCGGCCGGCGCCGAACCGCGCACGGGCGCGGGCTTCGCGGGCCGCACCCTGCGCAATGTGGTGCACACCAGCGTCGGCGGTACGAGTGCCCGCATCACGCTCTCCAACCTCTTCGGCACCCGGCCCCTGGCGATCAGCCACGCCTCGATCGCGCTGGCCTCCGCGCCGAGCAATCCGACCGCGCTGCCGGACAGCCTGCGCCGCCTCACCTTCGGCGGCCGGCCCGGGGCCCTGATCCCCGCGGGCGGCCAGCTCGTCTCGGACGCGGTCCGGCTCGACGTACCGGCGGATGCGGACCTGCTGGTCAGCACCTACTCGCCGACGCCGTCCGGACCGGCCACCTACCACCCGCACGCACGCCAGATCTCGTACGTGGCGAACGGCGACCAGACGCAGAACCCGCGCGGCGACACCTACACGGAGCAGAGCCCGTACTGGCGCTATCTGGCCGCTGTCGACGTGCTGACCCGCGAGGCGTCCGGCTCCGTGGTGGTCATCGGCGACTCGCTCACCGACGGCGTCACCTCCACGCTCGGCGCCAACGCCCGCTGGACCGACGTCCTCGCGGACCGGCTGCGCGAGGAGGCGGGCGCGCCCCGGCTCGGCGTGCTGAACGAAGGCATCAGCGGCAACCAGCTGATTCCCGGCGGGCAGTTCAAGGCCGCGGGCCCGAGCGGGGTGAGCCGCTTCGAGCGCGACGTCCTCTCCCGTACGGGGGTGAAGTCCGTGGTCGTCGTCCTGGGCGTCAACGACCTGCTGCGCAACCCCCGGTACGCCGACGCCGGCCGGCTCCTCGACGCGATGCGCGAACTCACCCGCCAGGCGCACGCCCGCGGACTGCGGGTCACGGGCGCCACGTTGATGCCCTTCAACGGCCACCGCGGCTACCGTCCTCATCTGGACCAGCTGCGCCGCACGATCAACGCGGAGATCCGCGGCGGCCGCGTCTTCGACTCGGTCGTCGACTTCGACCGCGCCCTGCGCGATCCGTACGCACCGGACCGACTGCGGGAGCCGTACGACTCGGGCGACCATCTGCACCCGAGTGACGCGGGCTACCGCAAGATGGCGGAGTCCTTCAACCTTTCGCACCTGCGGGGTTCGGCCCCGGCCGAGCTCTGAGCCCTGCCCGCTCCCTGCGCCTGCGCGGTCGTTAGTCTTCGCGGATGCGTACGTGGTGGAGGGGGCGGCGACGGAGGCGCTCGATCCGGGGGAGGATCTGTCCCGGCTCGAGGCCGTGACGAAGATCCTCGCCCGTGAAGAGCTGTGCGATCCCGCGGAACTCGGGTCGCTGATCGAGGCGGCGACCGCGACCGGACCGACCGAGCCGGGCAAGGACTTCGTCGCCGAGAAGTTCCCCCATCCCGAAGAGGCGCGGGCCGCCTTCGCCTACCGGCGCTATGAGTCGTCCATCGAGGGGCTCATACAGAACGCGGCGCGCCACCCGGAGGCCTTCGCACTGCTCTACGACGCCGAACTGGCCTCACTCGCCCACTACTTGGAACGTGTGGACCCGAAGTCTCTGCTCATCACCGAGGACCTCGGCAAGAAGGACAGGGGTGGCAAGCCCAGGAAGGTCCTTGACTACGGCACCAGATGGGCGGTCACGTACACGGCCGAGCGGGTGGGCACACTGCTCGGGCACCGCCTGGCCAACGCCCGTCACGGTGAGATCGCCGATCTCGGCGCATTCGACCGGGAAGTGCGCCGCCATCTGAAGGGCGAGTACAGAACCGCACCGGAACTGGTCCGCACCCGGCCCGTCATGGGTGACATCGCCCGCCGCCCGGCCGCCGCAAAGCTGTCGGGCGACGTGTTCGACGGCCGTGAGCGGCTGCTCGGCGTGCTCGACGCCTGGATCGAGTCCCGCGCCGTACCCGAACGGACGGCCGCCCAACTGCGCAACCTGGTGGCCGACGGCTATCTGCAAGCGCTGCGCTCTCTCTGATCAACCGGCCGGCATCGGGCGCACATCCGTGCATCCCCGCCGCTTCGCCTGGTCCTTGGCGAAGGTGAGCACCAGTTCGCGCAGTTCGCGGTCGGAGACCGCTGTGTCGTCGTCCGCCCAGCCGTCGAAATTGACCAACTCGCCCTCGCAGCGGGCCGTGACGGTATTGCCGTCACGTCGGCCGTCGTGTCCGGTGACCAGGCTGGTGCTCCAGTCCCCGAAGTACGCACCCAGGCCGGCATTGACGGGCCGGTCCTTGTCGTCGTCGTACGAGGCCCGCTCCTCCCCAGGGGTTTCCAGGTAGAGCTCGCAGTGGACCACCGGCGTGGTGTCACCACCCACCACCCGAACCCGGGTGCCCTTCGGCAGTTGCGCCGAGGCCGTGCCACAGGCCGAGTCCCGTACGTCGGTCGCCTTCTTCGGCTTGGCGTCCCTGCTCAGGACGTCATCGGGCACCTTCAACGGCTTCGCGCCACAGCCCAGTTGACCGGAAGCGCGGTGCGCCCCCGTCACCGCGGCCTGCAGCAGCGCGACCGAGGGGTCGCCGGTCGTCCCGCCACGGGCCACGACCAGCATCGTGCGCGGGCGGCCCTTGTCGTCCCTGCCGAGCGCGGGACATTCCTGTCGGAGTACGGCGTGACCCGCCCCGTCGAAGAAGCCGGGCAGGCCATGGGGCAGCCCGGTCATCGCGTCGAGGCCTCGCTCGGCGCTGCGCAGCATTCCGGCATCCTGCTGATCGCGGCCGGTGTACGCGTCGATGCCGACCAGCCGTTCGGTGCGACCGCTGTCCGTCTCGTACTCCAGTGAGCAGGAGTACTGGCCCAGCTCTTCGATCAGCTGCTCGTCCGTGTTGGCGAGCGGTCGCTCATCGGCGTTGAGCACATCGACGACGAGGTCGGGGAAGACCCCGCCGCAGGCCTCCCGCGCCAGCCACCAGTCCTTGACGTGCGGCTTGGCGCAGTAACCCACCAGCCCCAGCACGGCCACGCCCACCAAGGCGAGCTTCACCCAACGTCGCACCCGCAACCCACCCCGTACCACCGAAGACCGATCCGGAGCGGACCCTACCGCGAGGCCGGCGGGGGCTGGACGAGGGCCCTGGTCCCCCAGCTCCTCAGTCCTCCAGCTCCTTGCGCTCCGCCCTCTTCTCCAGCTTCTCCCTGCGGCGCTCCTCCTTGAGGCGCTGCTTCTCCGCGCGGGTCACTTTGCGTTCGACACCGACCCCGCCCATGAGCGCGAAGCCCGTGAGGACCACCCGGGGCGCCCCGGGGTCGCCCGGTACGCCCTCCTCGCGGTGGTCGAAGCCGCCCATGATGCCGAAGCCGCGCACCACGACCTCGACACCGGGCGGGACGATCACGCTCATCCCGCCCATGATCGCCACGCAGTTGACCACGATCTCGCGGTCCTCGAAGTGGGCCTCGCGCAGATCGATCTCGCCGCCGCCCCAGAACGCGAAGCAGTTGAAGCGGCGCGGCGCGGTCCACACGCCCTTGCGCTGGAAGCCGCCCATGATCGCCACGCCGCCGCGCGAGGTGGCCTCGCCGCCGATGCGCGCGGGCCAGCCGGGGCTGCCGGCCGCCTGAGCGGGGGCGAACGGCACGGGCGCAGCGGCCTGTCCGGCGCCCGGCAGATCGCGGGTCAGGGGCTCCAAGTCCCCGTACGTACGCGCCTTGTAGACGGAATCGAGGCGCTCCTCGAACTCCTCCATATCGAGGCGGCCCTCGGCCAGCGCGTCCCGCAGCACCTCGGCGACCCGCTCTCGGTCGGCGTCTGATGCCCTCAGCTCGGGCAGGTCGTCGGTCATATGAATCAGCCTAGCCGGGCGACCGCCACGAGGGTCACCCCCGCCGAACCCGAGCCGGGCGACCGCCGCGAGGGTCACCCCCGCCGAGCCACCGCCACGGAGAAGGTCACCCCAGCTCCGCCCGGTCCGCGTACATCTTCGCGATCACCGCTTCGATATCGGGCTCCCGTACGGAGAGATCCACCAGCGGATACGCGGAGGCGATCTCGGTGACCAGGGGCGCCGCGGACGCGGAGGCCGGGAACGCCAGCCACTGGCGGGGCCCTTCGACCCGCCGGACCCGCGCGCCGGGCACGTCGAGCGGGGGCAGTTCGCGCTCCAGGTCCACCACCAGGGTGCGTTCGCTCTCGCCGATCTCGTGGAGTCCGGCGAGCGCCCCGTCGTACATCAGACGGCCGTGGTCGATGACCATCACGCGCTTGCAGAGCTGCTCGATGTCCTGCAGATCGTGGGTGGTGAGCAGGATGGTCGTACCGGCGGAGGTATTCAAGTCCCGCAGGAATTCGCGGACTTTGGCCTTGCTGACGACATCGAGGCCGATCGTCGGCTCGTCGAGATACAGCACCTCCGGGTCGTGCAGGAGCGCCGCCGCGATATCGCCGCGCATCCGCTGGCCGAGGGAGAGCTGGCGTACGGGGACGGCCAACAGCTCGGCGAGGTCGAGGAGTTCGACGCAGCGGTCGAGGTTGGCGCGGAAGCGGGCGTCGGGAATGCGGTACATGCGGTGGGCCAGCTTGTACGAGTCGATCAGCGGCAGGTCCCACCACAGCGTGGTGCGCTGTCCGAAGACCACACCGATGCGGTGGGCGAGCCGGGTGCGCTCGCGGGAGGGGTCGATGCCCGCGACCCGTACGCGCCCGCCGCTCGGCGTGAGGATCCCGGTCAGCATCTTGATCGTGGTCGACTTCCCGGCACCGTTCGGCCCGATGTAGCCGACCATCTCGCCGCGCGGCACGGTGAAGCTGATGCCGTCGACCGCCCGCACCTCATGGCGTTCGCGCCGCAGGAACCCCTTCTTCTTGCGGACGTCGAACACCTTCCGTACGTCCTCGAGCTCGATGAAATCCATGGTCTCCAAGTCCACGCCGCGATCAGCTCCCTGTACTGCGATACGCACGAAGGCCCGCCCGCCAGCACAGCCCCGCGAGCAGCGCGCACAGCGCGGCGACGAGCGGCGGCAGGAAGGCCGTGAGGGACGGGGAGAACGGAAGGTCCACCGGGTAGGGCCGGTCGAGGACGTAGAGCGCGGGCAGCCAGTTGACGAAGGCCAGCGGCAGCACGAAGGTCACCCCGCGCACGAGGTCCTTGGCGAAGATGGTCGGCGGGTACTGAAGGAGCGTATTTCCGCCGTACGTGAAGGAGTTGACCACTTCCGCGGCATCACGCGCCCAGAACTGGAACGCGGCCCCGGCCACCATCACCGCCCCGAAGATCACCCCGCCGGACAGCACCATCACCGGGACGACGCAGACCTTGAGCACCGTCCAGTCGACGTCCACGAGGACCAGCGCCCACACCAGGACGAAAAGGCCCTGAGTGACGCGCCCGAGCCGGCGCAGCGCGAACCGGTCGGCGGCGACCTGCGCGAGGACCGGCGCGGGCCGCACGAGCAGGGTGTCGAGGGTGCCGTCGCGTACCCGCCGGCCGATCCGGGAGACCTGTCCGAGCGCGAGGTCGGCGAGACCGAAAGCGGTGCTGGTCGCCCCGTACAGGAAAGCGACCTCGGTGAAGTCGAAGCCGCCGAGGCCCTCGACGTGGCTGAACATCAGCAGGATCACGACGAAGTCGAAGAACGTCACGACGAAGTTGGCGAGCAGCGTCATCGCGAACGAGAAGCGGTACGCCATCGTGGACCGGATCCACATCGCCGCGATCATCCGGAACGCGGCGAGCCCGCTCCCCAGCCGCGCCCCCGCGCCCATCGCCCCCGGCTCAGCCACCCTGAACCACCACCCTGCGCCGCGCCACCAGTTGGAGCCCGCGCCCGGCCGCGAGCAGCACCACGGCCCACCCGGCCTGGAATCCGTACGCCTTCAGCAGGCCCCAGCCGGTGTACTTGCCGAGGAACACATCGGCCGGCACCTGCAGCATCGACGCCCACGGCAGGACGCGCGCCACGTCGCCGAGCGCTCCGGGGAAGACGGTGAGGGGCAGCAGCATCCCGGAGAAGAACAGCCCGCACAGCCAGGCGATCTGCACCACGCCCGCCCCGTCCATCAGCCAGAACGCGCTGAGCGCCACCAGGAACCAAATGGCGAAACCGACCACGACCCCGAGCGCGACCGAGCCGAGGAACGCCGGCCACTGCCAGGCCGCGTCGGGCAGCGCGAGATCGAAGGCGAACGCGCCCACGGCCATCGGCACGATCCCGCGGCCGACCAGCTCGAAGGCGGCGCGCCCCAAGTCGGCGGCCAGCCACCACAGTTGGAGATCAGCCGGGCGATAGAGATCGATCGCGATGTCACCGGTCTTGATCCGCTCGATCAGCTCCTCGGCGAACCCGCCGCCGCCCATCAGACCGCAGGTCGCGAGCAGCGCCTGCCCGATCCAGACGAACGCGAGGGCCTCGGGCTTGTCGTAGCCGCCCAGGTTCGGGCGCTCGTCCCACAGGGCGATGAAGGTGAACGCGAGAACGAAGCCGAAGACGGTGTTGGTGAAGATGCCCGCGGCGGTCGCCACCCGGTACGTCGAGTGCCGCCGGAACCCTCCGGCCGCCACGGCCGCGTACAAGCGCACGTGTCTCCCCCTTCCCGGCCACGCGTCCACGGACCGCCGACCGACCGGCGGCAGCCAAAGACGACGACCCTAGCCGCGCACGGCAACCGGGCGCCACGCGTTTTCACTCATCCGGCCGACCGCACCGCCATCCGGGGCGCGCGGCGCAGACGGGGCTCATACAACCTGATGCAAAGGTGTCAGACATGAGCGACGAGCCGCGTGAGCAGGAGGGGCCACAGCAAGGATGGGCTCCCCGTGAGCCGGAGCCCGCCGGGGCTCCGCAGCCCGGTCCCGCATCCGCGCAAGCCCCGGACCCCAAGGGCAAGAAGAACCGCAAGCGCACCGGCTGGCGCCGCGCCCTGCCCACCTGGCGGATGGTCCTCGGCACCTTCCTGCTCCTGTGCCTGCTGATCGGCGGCGCCCTCGTCGCCGGCTACATGCTCGTCGACATCCCGCCCGCCAACGCCGCCGCGACCGCCCAGACCAACGTCTACCTGTACGCCGACGGCAAACAGCTCGCCCGCGACGGCGACGTCAACCGCGAGAACATCCCGCTCGCCCAAGTTCCCGAAAACGTACGGCAGGCGGTGCTCGCCGCCGAGGACCGCGACTTCTACTCCGAGTCCGCCGTCGACCCCAAGGCGATGCTGCGCGCGGCCTGGAACACCGTCACCGGCAAGGGCAAACAGTCCGGTTCGACCATCACCCAGCAGTACGTGAAGAACTACTACCTCAACCAGGACCAGACGATCGGCCGCAAGGTGAAGGAGTTCTTCATCGCGATCAAACTGGGCCGCGAGGTCAGCAAGGACGACATCCTCGAGGGCTATCTCAACACCAGCTACTTCGGGCGCAACGCGTACGGCATCTCCGCCGCCGCCCACGCGTACTACGACAAGAAGCCCCAGGACCTGACCACCGCCGAGGGCGCCTATCTCGCGACGCTCCTCAACTCCCCCAGCGCATACGACGTGACGGCGCACCCCGAGAACAAGCCGCGGGCCGTGGCGCGCTGGAACTACGTGCTCGACGGCATGGTCAAGGAGAAGTGGCTGGCCCCCGCCGTGCGCTCGAAGATGAAGTTCCCCGATCCGGAGGCCGAGGCCGGCACGTCATCGGGTCTGTCCGGGCAGCGCGGCTACCTGGTGAACGCCGTCAAGGACTACCTCCTCGCCAACGAGATCGTCGACGAGGACGAACTCAAGGGCGGCGGCTACCGCATCACCACCACGATCGACCCCGATCAGCAGGACGCCTTCGTCAAGGCCGTCGACGACCAGCTGATGTCCAAGCTCGACAAGAAGGACCGCAAGGCCGACCGGAACGTACGGGCGGGCGGCGCCGCGATCGACCCCGCGACCGGCCGCATCACCGCTCTCTACGGCGGGATCGACTACGTCAAGCAGTTCACCAACAACGCCACCCGGCGCGACTACCAGGCCGGCTCCACCTTCAAGGCCTTCGTCCTCGCCTCCGCGTTCGACAACGACTCCACCACCCAGGACGGCCGCCCGATCACCCCGAACACCATCTACGACGGCACCAGCGGACGCCCCGTACAAGGGTGGAACGGCGAGCGGTTCGCCCCCGAGAACGAGGACCACGTCGACTACGGGAACGTCACCGTGCGCACCGCCGCCGAGAAGTCCGTCAACTCGGTGTTCGCGCAGATGGCCGTGGACGTCGGCTCGGAGAAGGTGATGGACACCTCCATCGGCCTCGGCATCCCGAAGACCACCCCCGGCCTCGGCCCGTACCCCTCGATCTCGCTCGGCACCCCGACCGCCAGCGTCCTCGACGTCGCCCAGGCGTACGCGACCCTCGCCAACCACGGCCGGCACGGCACGTTCGCGCTCGTCGACAAGCTCGAGAAGAACGGGAAGGACATCGCGCTCCCCGCCCGGGACACCGAGCAGGTCATCTCCCGCGCGGCCGCCGACACCACCACCTCGGTGCTGCAGTCCGTCGTCGACGCGGGCACCGGCTCCGCCGCACTCGCCGCGGGCCGCCCGGCCGCGGGCAAGACGGGCACGGCCGAGGAGGACAAGGCCGCCTGGTTCGCGGGCTACACCCCCGAACTCGCCACCGTCGTCGCCGTGATGGGCCAGGACCCCGACACCGCCATCCAGACCCCGCTGTACGGGGCGCTCGGCCAGCCCCGCATGAACGGCGGCGCGTATCCGGCGCGGATCTGGGCCCAGTTCACCCGGACCGCACTGGCGGACAAGCCCGTGCAGGACTTCGACCTGGAGATCCCGTCCGGTTCCGAGGAACCGCCGCCGCTGCCCACCATCCCGCCGCAGGACGGCCGGACCGAGGGCGCCGACGAAGGCCGGACGCAGGGACAGGACCAGGGCCAGACCCAAGGAACCGACCAGGGCCGGGCCCAAGGCCAGGACCAAGGGCAGACGCAGGGCACCGACCAAGGCCAGGACCAAGGGCAGACCCAAGGAACCGACGAGGGCCAGACCCAAGGTCAGATCCAAGGCCAGGCCCAGGGCCAGACCAACGGGGGCGCCGACGGAGGCACGGACGGCACCGATGTCGGCGGACAGGACGGCGGCCAGGGCGACGTCGGGGGCGACGGCGGGGCGGACGCCGGGAGCACGTAGCCAGCGTCTTCCACGGGTGAACGCATACGGGGAGGGGCCGGCGAACGGATTCGCCGGCCCCTCCCCGTATGACAGGTCTGCCAGAAAAACTGGGTCTAGAGGTATAGGCCGGTGGAGTCCTCCGACCCCTCGAAGCGGTCGGCCGCGACGGCATGCAGATCCCGCTCGCGCATCAGCACATAGGCGACCCCGCGCACCTCGACCTCGGCGCGGTCCTCCGGGTCGTACAGGACGCGGTCACCGGGCTCGACCGCCCGCACGTTCTGCCCGACGGCGACGACCTCCGCCCAGGCGAGCCGCCGGCCCACGGCCGCGGTCGCCGGGATCACGATCCCGCCGGTCGAACGCCGCTCGCCCTCGATCGTGTCCGTCCGTACGAGGACCCGGTCGTGCAGCATCCGGATGGGCAACTTGTCGTGATGGGTGTTCGCGCTCACGCCCCGAACCTACCTGCCTCCACGTCGGCCGTACGCCCCAGGGTCGGGGCCTTCTAGCCCCTTCGGCGGCGCGATCCCAGGGCCAGCAGCCCCACGACCCCCACCACGAGCAGCGCCACCGGCACCACCCGTTCCAAGCGCGGTGCGCCGTCACCGTCGACGAACTGCGCCTTCACCTCGCTGACCGCCCGGTTCGCGCTCACATACGCGCGGCCGAGGCTCTGGTCGACACCGCCGACGAAACGGGCCTTCGCATCCCCGACGATCGTCTTCGGATGCATCCGCACCCCGATCTCGTCCAGGGTCTCGGCCAGCTGGCTGCGCCGCCGCTTGATGTCCGCCTCGATCTCAGCGGGGGTCCTGGCATCCGACACCGCGCCGCCTCCGTAATGTCGTACGTCTCTGGGAAGAGACAGTCTGTCAGTTCCCACGACCCGGTACCTCACGGCAGCCCCGTTACGCTCATTGCGTACCGATCCCGACCGCATCGAGGAGTCCGACCGATGAGCGAGCGCCTGCAGCCCGGCGACACCGCCCCCGCCTTCACCCTGCCCGACGCGGACGGCAACGAGGTCTCCCTCGCCGCGCACAAGGGCCGCAAGGTCATCGTCTACTTCTACCCGGCGGCCCTGACCCCCGGCTGCACCAAGCAGGCCTGCGACTTCACGGACAACCTCGACGCGCTCACCACCGCGGGCTACGACGTCATCGGCGTCTCGCCGGACAAGCCGGAGAAGCTCGCGAAGTTCCGCGACAAGGAGAGCCTCAAGGTCACGCTGGTCGGCGACCCGTCGAAGGAAACCCTCGAGGCCTACGGCGCCTTCGGCGAGAAGAAGCTCTACGGCAAGGTCGTCACGGGCGTCATCCGCTCGACGATCGTCGTCGACGAGGACGGCAAGGTCGAGCACGCCTTCTACAACGTGAAGGCAACGGGCCACGTCGCCAAGATCATGCGGGACCTGGGGGTCTGAGAACCCTCTCGATCGGTCCGTGGCTCCCCCGTAGACTGACCGGGCGGGTGTGCGCCGAACCGGCGCGATGCCCGCTTTGTCGCGGTCGTGGTGGAATTGGCAGTCACGTCAGGTTTAGGTCCTGGTGGGAGAAATCCCGTGAGGGTTCGAGTCCCTCCGACCGCACGCACAAAGGGCGCTCCCGTAGTAGAGGGAGCGCCCTTTGCCGTTGGCAGGACTCGTACTCGGCGGTGCCTACGCCTTGGTGTTCTCCTGCTCCAAGGCCTCCGCCTCCTCCTCCGGCTCGCGGCCGGGCGTCTTGATGTCCCACTTCGTGATCGCGAAGCGGAAGACCGCGTAGTAGACGACCGCGAAGGCGAGGCCGATCGGGATGATCAGCCAGGGTTTCGTCGCCAGGCTCCAGTTGATGCCGTAGTCGATCAGGCCGGCCGAGAAGCTGAAGCCGTCCTTGACGCCGAGCGCCCAGGTCACCGCCATCGAGACACCGGTGAGGACCGCGTGGATCGCGTACAGGACCGGCGCGAGGAAGACGAAGGAGTACTCGATCGGTTCGGTGATGCCGGTGACGAACGAGGTCAGGGCGAGGGAGAACATCATGCCGCCGACGACCTTGCGGCGTTCGGGGCGGGCGCAGTGGACCATGGCGAGGCAGGCCGCGGGGAGGGCGAACATCATGATCGGGAAGAAGCCGGTCTGGTAGATGCCCGCGCTGGGGTCGCCGCTGAGGAACATGTTGATGTCGCCGTGTACGACGGTGCCGTCGGGCTTGGTGAACGAGCCGAACTGGAACCACAGCGGGACGTTGAGGAACTGGTGGAGGCCGATGACGAGGAGGGCGCGGTTGGCGAGGCCGAAGATGCCGGAGCCCCAGGCGCCGAGGCTCTCGAGCCAGTTGGAGAAGCTTTCGAGGGCGTCACCGATGGCCGGCCAGATCCAGAGGCACAGCGCGGCGAAGAGGATGGCGACGAACGCCATGATGATCGGGACGAGCCGGCGGCCGTTGAAGAAGCCGAGCCAGGAGACGAGCTTGGTGCGGTGGTAGCGGACCCAGAACCAGGAGGCGAGCAGGCCCATGATGATGCCGCCGAAGACGCCTGGGTTCTGGTAGGTGAAGGCGGTGACGGCGCCGTCTGCGGCCTGGCAGCCGGTGGCGACGGCGGTGGCTCCGTCGGCGCAGTCGACGGGGAATTGGCGCAGGACTCCTCGGTAGACGAGGAAGCCGGCGACCGCGGCGAGGGCGGTGGAGCCGTCCGCCTTTTTGGCCATGCCGATGGCGACGCCGATGCAGAAGAGCAGGGGAAGGCCGAGGTCGGCGTCGAGGAGGGCGCCGCCCGCGCCGGCGAAGACCTTGGCTACGTTGGTCCAGCCGAGGCCGTCGGCGCCGAAGACGTCGGGCTGGCCGAGCCGGTTGACGATGCCGGCTGCGGGGAGCACGGCGATCGGCAGCTGGAGGCTGCGTCCCATCTTCTGGAGCCCTTGGAAGAAGTTGCTCCAGGGGCTTGGCCGCGGTGCGGCTGCAGCGTTCGCGCTCATGGGCTTCCTCCGGAATAGGCCTGGCTCGGCGGCCGTTGTAGATTGGTGTAGACCAGTGAGGGACCGGCGTCGGCGCCCGCGCGGACACCCCGCGCGTACTCCGATGATCGACATCATTCGGTACGCCGGTAATGACCGCCCGTGAAGATGGGCCAACCGTGCGTTACCGTGTCAAAACGGACCAATGGTGGGCCGGCCGTCGCTTGCGAGAGCGCGCGAAAGATCAGGGAGAAAGACATGGCCACGAAGGCTGAGAAGATCGTTGCCGGCCTCGGCGGTATCGACAACATCGAGGAGGTCGAGGGCTGCATCACGCGCCTGCGGACCGAGGTTGTCGACGCCAGCAAGGTCGACGAGGCCGCCCTCAAGGCCGCCGGCGCCCACGGTGTCGTGAAGATGGGCACCGCGATCCAGGTCGTCATCGGCACGGACGCCGACCCGATCGCCGCGGACATCGAAGACATGATGTGAGCGACTGAGCTCGCCGAGCCCCCGGGCTCACCCGAAGGCCCTGATCCGGACGACCGGATCGGGGCCTTCACGCATGCCGATAGGCTCGAGGGCATGTCTCGTATCGACGGCCGCACCGCCGAATCCCTCCGCCCCGTCACCATCGAACGCGGATGGAGCAAGCACGCCGAAGGCTCCGTACTCGTCTCCTTCGGTGACACCAAAGTCTTCTGCACCGCCTCCGTCACCGAAGGCGTCCCGCGCTGGCGCAAGGGCAGCGGCGAGGGCTGGGTCACCGCCGAGTACTCGATGCTGCCGCGCTCCACGAACACCCGCGGCGACCGTGAGTCCGTACGGGGCAAGATCGGCGGCCGTACCCACGAGATCTCCCGCCTGATCGGCCGCTCGCTGCGCGCCGTCGTCGACTACAAGGCGCTCGGCGAGAACACCATCGTCCTCGACTGCGACGTCCTGCAGGCCGACGGCGGCACCCGTACCGCGGCCATCACCGGCGCGTACGTGGCCCTCGCCGACGCCGTCGCCTGGGCCCAGGGCAAGAAGCTGATCAAGCACGGGCGCAAGCCGCTCACCGACACGGTCTCCGCCGTCTCCGTCGGCATCGTGGGCGGCGTGCCGCTGCTCGACCTCTGTTACGAGGAGGACGTCCGCGCCGAGACCGACATGAACGTGGTCTGCACCGGCGACGGCCGTTTCATCGAGGTGCAGGGCACCGCCGAGGCCGCGCCGTTCGCGCGCGACGAGCTCAACGCACTGCTCGACCTGGCGGTCGCCGGCTGCGACGAACTCGCCGCGCTGCAGCGCAAGGCGCTCGAGCAGACGCTCGGCTGACACCGGCCGCGCAACCGTGCACGCCCTGCCGGGCGTTCTAAGGGTTACGGGCGTACGGCAAGCCGCCGTGCGCCCGTCCGCCAAAGGGGAGGAACCGTTCCATGGCCTCGCGCCACCGCCGTATCGCTCTGGCAGCCGCCAGCGCCGCGCTGCTCACGCCGTTCGTCATCGGCTGCAGCGCCATCGACAAGGCGCTCGACTGCGCCCAGACCGCGAGCGCCGTCGCCCAGAGCGCCTCCGACCTGCAGCAGGCCGTTCAGGACGCGGCCGAGAACCCGCTCGAAGCGGACAAGGCCCTGGACCAGATCGACAAGAACCTCGACGAGATCACCGACAAGACCGACAACACGGATGTCGGCAAGGCGGTCGACGACATCTCGGCCGCGGTGGACAACGTCCGCCAGGCGATCAAGGACGGCGACCCGACGCCGGATGTCGGGCCGGTGGTCGACGCGACGGGTGAGCTGACGAAGGCCTGCTCGCCGTAAGCGCGTGGGTGCGGGGCGGGTGGTGAGGGTGGCCGCCGGGTGCGGGTGGGTGGCGCC